>DAOOVT010000007.1:0-11100 GCA_035370405.1 Candidatus Dojkabacteria bacterium
GGTTGGAATCTAGTAGGTATACACGGTTATTCAAAGGTATATACAGCTAGAAGTTTGCTAAACAGCATTAACAAGGTAGAAGGACTGACAGCAAATAATATATCTTGGTGGCCAACTTCAAAGGGTAAATATGAAGGACTACAGCTAAGTGATGGAAAAGAATATGGCTTTGATTTTCCTATTAGCCCAAATAATGGTTACTTCATAAGGATAAATAAATTTGAACCAAAAGATACATCTTGTGGTTCTATCCTGTGGAATGAAGGTGGGACACATAATGGAGCATGTGGCAATAGTAAGACCTTATAACTAAACTTTAATGCAAAACTAAAATGGAAGTAATACCATCAGAATTTTGGATGATTGTAGTATCAATCATAACAATTATGCTTTGTTCAGTTCTTTATTATCTCTCTGCATTGTTAAAAGAAATAAAAGAAAAAGTATCTAAAACAGACACTATCATCAGAGATATTCAAACATCAGTATCATCTGTAACTGAAACTGTGAATGAGGTAAATGATCTAATAGTAAAACCAGTCAGAGGAATAGGGGCCGTAGCCTCCGTTATAAATGGAATTGCGACAGGGATTAAAAGTGTCCCAGAAGAAAAAAAATAATTTGTTCTATGTTGGAAGTACTCCATATTGCTACTAAACCTATTAATGGGTATCATATTTGATAATGAAAGTTGCTCAGATTCCTAAAAAGAAAAAATTTGACAATATTGTATTAGCAATACTTATAATTGGGCTTCCACTTTTAGTTTTTGCGACCTACAAAGTAGTCCAAGTCATAATAAATGCATCTGCAGATACTCAGCCTAAAAATGTTATTATAAGCGATTTAACTACCAACTCAATAACGATATCATGGGTAACAGATTCCGCAGTAACAGGAGCGGTAATAATATATCAAAATGGTTCACAAAAATCCCAAGTGGCTGACAGCAGAGGATCTGGCAGAAAGTTGACTCACTATGTAGAAGTGAGTGGATTAGAACCAGATTCAAGCTATGACTTTGCCATAGTCTCTGGATCAGACAAATACATATCCGAAGGGTCTAAAAAGTTTGTATTTGATACTGCTCCGATAACTCCGCAGCAAGTAACACCTAATTCAATATATGGACAAGTTACAATGGGAACGGGAGATCAGCCAATAATATATGCAGTATTAAGTGACAAATCAACATATCCAGCATCTGCAACTGTTAAAAATGATGGTACATGGTTGATTGATTTAGCATCTCTCAGAAAAATTTCTGACAAAAGTTTAGTTACCATCTCTGATACATCTAGCGTTACAGTTGTAGTAATAGCAGGAGCAAACAGAGGAGCAGTTGTAGAAGGAGTCTACACTACGCTCTTCAATGCAGATGGAAACTTAACATCATCTAATGGACTAGTAATTACAGAAAGATCAGACATGTACTCCTACATACCGGATGGTGCAAAATTAATAGCGTACAGCGAAATCCCAGATAAAGAAGAGCCAGTAGAAGAGCCAATAGTAGAACCACCAGTGGAAGAAGAACCAGTAGAAGAAACACCAACACCTCCACCAGTGGAAGAATTCCATAGAGAATACAGAATAGTACACCAACTCTCGTGGATAGATTTGGTATCTGCAAATTCAGAAACACCCTCTGTAATGGCTTCTGTCACAGGGGAAGATAGTATAAAAGTAACAAATTTAACAGACACAGGGTTGACAATTGTGTGGCTATCAAAACAAAAAGAAAAAGGACATGTAAACTATGGAACGAGTCAATCAAATCTAAATAGTACAGCAAGAGACTCAAGAGATGGACTAACAACAGAGGGTGAATACTATGTACACAATGTTGATATCTCAAAATTACAGCCAGAGACAACATACTACTATGAAATCAAATCAGGCACAGAAACATATGACAACGATGGAATCAAATACAAAATTAGTACATTCGCTACCCCAGACTCTCCTCCTGCATTCGAAAGTATTCAAGGAAAATTCAGTAACCTTCCATCTCATGGTGAAGCCGTTCTAATTGCTAAAATACAAGATGCGGATAATACTGGAACATCGGGGCAGAGCTTTCCCATATCTTCAGTAATAGGGGATGGGGGTCTATTCACTATGACAATCTCAAACAGTTGGAGCTCTGACGGGAGCAAATATTTTGAATACACATCATCTGACAAAATAACCTTGGATATAATCACAACACTAGATGTCGATACACAAACAACTACAATAAAAGATGTCCTAGATAGTGATATAGATGTAGATATCAATGATATCTCTGAATCACAATCTACCACAGGAAAAGGTAAAGTCCCCAAACTAAGCAATTATGGAATAATTGGTGCTACAGATGGCACCTCACTATCAACTTCAAACTACACATCATCCATGACTTCTGATACATCTATAAACATTACCACAAATTCAACATCAACTCCTAAAACTGGCATTACTGAGAATACAATATATGCCTTATCTATATCGGGAGCTTTTATTCTTTTTGGAAGTATAATATACTACAAAAATACAGGGAAAAAGAAAACTAAAAGTAAAATGACGGATAGTTTATGACACAAACAAGAAGAAACAAAAAAGGGTTACGATTGTTAATCTTTCTCGCTCTATTTGCCTTCTTTGCTGTTAAAATATCAAATAGTGCAAATAAAGGATCAGAAGGTTCTGCAGTGAAAGCCCCATCTCCAGAGGAATGTTCCAACTGTGGTGGAATAGAAGCAAAAACAACAGAGGAAAAAATAATCAATGATGAAGTCAGCTATGAAAAAATCATAGAATTAGATGAATCACAATCAGTCAATATTACAAACATGATAGATGATTCTGAATCTACCCTAGGAATTTTTACCTCATGCAAAGACACATACTCAAACATTCTCTCACTAGAGGGGGCTAAGGCATGTTCTGGAGGTGCTGGTAATCTAAACTATGATGATGGAGAAGCAAAAAATAGTGCTGTTCTTGTTTCTAAAGATGCTCAGTTTGAATTAGTAGAAGTTTGGTATCCATTAGCATTCTGGTTAGGACAATATGTATATGAAAACAGTAACAAAGAAATAACTGCGAACAGTAGTGAATACAGGTCCAATGGAGAGCAAATAGACGAAGGATATCAATCAAGAACTCTTTCTCCTAGTGAAGCTGCAACCTTTAGAGAAGATATTTCTCCGACTGTAAGAAAAAATTTTGCTATGGAAGGATCAATAACAGCATCTGCTGATGTAGTTGAAGAGAATCCAAAAGGAACATATGTAGTAAGAAATCCTCTTAATTCAAAAAATAAATGCAGTCCAAAAGTTGCAGTTTCAGATTACAATGTTGGAAAAAGCAACTATATAGCTTCAAATGAAGAAAATGGTGGCTACTTAAGAATGCAGGCTCCAAAAGGAGATAACTATGAAATACCATCTAATGCTGCTTGTCTAACGGAAGGGGCAAAATATGATGAAATTAAATTTGGAAATGTTCTTGCGTGTTCAAATAAGATTGCTTTAATAAAAGGATTATTCAGTAGTATCTTTGGTATTAACCAATGGAAAGGGTGTCATGAAGGAGAAGTAAGGTGTGATGGAGAAGAGGTAGATCCTAAGACAGGGGCAACTGTTGCAACTGGGTGCAAAACTGTCAAAACAGCCGAGTGTATCTCTTCTGAGGATATTGCAGTTCAAATGCCTGCTATATTTGGAGATCCATACAAATGTGAGACAGAAAAATGTGCAAATGCATTTATGACATATACATATAGAGCTGGATTATCTCCTGAACAAGCAGGAAGTAAGAAGGTCTCTTCTGAAAATATTGATGAAACTCTGATGACTTTTGTTGCGACACCATGTAAAGCACAAATAGTTGGGACTAACACAATTATTAACATAAAATGCTTGTGGGATAGCTCTCAGACACTGTTTTCATACAGAGCACAACAGATAGAGAAAGCACCTACTGGGAATAATTTCCCTGCAACATATGATGAATACTGGAAGAATACAAAAGTTTCAATAGGGGCATCTGCTGCCTATTATGGATTATTGTAATTCTGATTATTTTAATTTTATTTAAAGATATAAAATATATGCGAAATGCTTCAAAATTCATAAATTCACTTCTCATTGCTGGTTGCCTGAGTTTGTTTGTTATTGGAAGTGTACATGCTGCAGATGTAAATTATCCATACATTGATACGGAAGGTGGGTGGGTAGAAGAAATAGAACATGGAGAGGATGTAGTAGGAGTTTCAGGAGAAAATGTATATCAATTCAATACTAAATCGGTATATGGATTTGAGGATTTGATCTTAAATAAGGTGTGTCCGGAGTGTACAAAACGTGGGATAGAACTTGCGAATGATACAAGCATACCTCTTCAAATGAGACTAGGTCTAACAGGAATCGTTGATCAAGCAGTATATGGAATGTTTAATAATCCTCCTGCGGTTGACGTAATTGCTCATCTAACACAGGAATGGGTCCCTGGATATTCTAGTGCAGATTCTGTATATGCGGATGGTTATACTGATTTGCAGAACACGCATGTTGATAGAATTTGGTCTTCTGTAAGAGATATCGCATACATAGGGTATGTTTTAATAATGATTGTAATCGGATTCATGATAATGTTTAGACATAAAATAGGAGGACAAGCAATGGTGACAGTCGGAAACTCCATTCCTAAGCTTATTATTTCATTGGTACTTGTTACATTTAGCTTCGCAATAATGGGGCTAATTATAGATATGGGAGGATTTATACTTAGTTTAGTAAAAGTGATTCTGTATGGTAATGGCGGTGGTGGTGTAGCTATAGATAATCCTATTAAATTATTCGGGAGTGTTTTATCGGGTGATGTAGCTAAAAATATGGCAAAGGAGACAATTGGAACTCTTGGTATAGGTGGTTTAGTAGGATTTTTAGTAACAGGTGGAGTTGGAGGAATAATTGCAGGAGGTATTATATCAGCGTTAATAGCAATTGTAGTTTTAGGAATTGTTCTAGTCGGTGCAATTAAATTATGGTTTACATTGGTGAAATCATATCTAACACTAATAGTTAATGTCATAGTTTCTCCTTTGGCGATAATGGCTAGTGCGATACCTGGGAACGAGTCTAGTGGCATAAACATTTTTAAATCGGCTTTACGAAATGTATTAGTATTTCCAGTAGCATATGGGATAGTAAATCTTCCATACTATGCCGAAGTGAAAGGTATCTCCCTTTCATTCCCCCAAAGTCTTACAGGAAATGCATCAGGTGATGTAGAAATAGGCTCATTCTTCTTAGCAGCAGCAAAAATAATAGCAATATATGCGGCTTCGAGTGCTCCATCTATAGTTGCAGGATTAATACCAGCGACAGCCTCTAAATCAGCTCTAAATATAGGAGATTCACTTAAATCTAGCCTAGGAGGAATTCCTGTAATTGGAGGTATGTTCAAATAGTTAAGGAACAAGAATGCCTAAACAAGGGAAAAAACCACAATATGATAGTGCATTAGGGTCAATTTATGACTTCATATTTGCTGAATCTAAAAAAACTCCAAACAAAGTAAAACCAGTTAAAATTACTGGAGTAGATGGTACATCAGAAATAACAGATGCACTTGTTGCTGTATTAGAAAATCCATTAGTTTTCGTAAACAAAAGCACCCTAGATGCCTTTGAAGACGTAATAAATTTTGATCTACTCTCTTACAGATATGGTGGAGGAGAAAGAGATACAGTCAAACTCAATCTAAAAGACTTGAAAAAAGCATTCTCTGACCCTAATGGATTCTTAGATAAATCATTTGCAAAATATGAGGCAAACAGGAAAATAAATAAAGCCCAATGGGCAGGTGATGCCATTCAAGGAGTACTTGCTGGAACATGGGCAAGAAAACATGGATTAGACATTGAAACTGTAAAGGCTGTATCAGAAATACACAGAGCATCTGACAGATTTAGTCAAACAGCCAACTTTGATCCTACAAAAGTAACATCATTAGGAGAAAGAAATGGAGCTCTCATAGACAAATACCTAAATAATTCAGATCCAAAATATACGTTAGCTTTCTTCATTCAACAGTATGGAGATGAAAAAGTGGCAACTAAAAAATTTAACCAATACAAAAAACTAGTAGAACAAGTAAATAGTGGAAAAAGAAATGAGTTGGTATATGACAAAAATGTATATTCCTTCTTGGAAGGATTGGATATAACCAACAAGGCAATAAAGAGTGAACAAGCTGGTGACAAATTACAAGCAGAAAATTATCGACATGCAGCAAGGTATTTAGAATCATCTGTTTCTGATGCAGAAAGAAAAGCCAATGAGCGAAGAAACAAATTGGAAATTCAGAAATATCAAGCTGAAATAAATAGATTAAAAGAAAGCAATGACCCAGACAAAAAAGAGAAAATAAAAGTGCTAGAAAGAAATATGAAATTGATTAGTACTGATACAAATATGAGCCGTATGATGGGATTAGCTGGTACGTATGGAAAAGTACAAGGATTTACAGGAAGTATGAGCACATTAAATAACTACTTCCTAAAGGGTAATCTAGCAGGGAGCTTAATTACAGGTGAGTTTTTTGATCCAAATAGAAATAGATCATGGATTAATCCCACAGATGCAGGGCGTAGAAAAACACTTGCTGAAGCTGGGGTAAAAGGATTCAGTAAATATAACACCCATGGAGTAAGTATCAATTTTAAAATATCGAAGCCATCAAATTCTAGATATGCACAGGAGTACTATGACAACATGATCAAAGTGTATTATTACTCTCCTGTGGTTATGGCGAAATCATTGATGAATGGAGAGCTTTTCGCAAGAAAAGCATATGAAAACATGAATAAATTCAATAACAGATATGGACAAAAAATTCCCGGATTTGATATGGCAAAGCTATTTGATAAAAATGGAAATGTAGACGATTCATACCTATCTCAAATCTTAGGAGTCTCTACAGCAGATCAGGCTGAAGCTCTTAGCAAATTTCTAAAGAGTAATAAAAGATGGGGAAATTTAGCATATGGATTTAGTGCAATTAAACGAGTACAAGATAAAGTCTCATCATTTGTAGAAAATAAAATAGGAAGAAAACTAAGACAAAAAGTTGCCACAGAACTTCTCAAAAGAAAAGCATTCCAAAAATTTTCCAAAGAAATTCTCAATGAGTGGGTATTAAAAGGAGGAGTCAAAGTACTTGGGAAAGCGATAGGTACAGCTCTTGCAGGAGTAATTGGACCAGCGGGACAGATAGTTGGCGATATCATAGCACAGATAGCGATGGATGTGGCACAAAAAGTGGCTAAACCTGTAATTAAGTTCAGTATGCATGCTCTCCTATATGGAATTGTGGGACTTTTGGGAATAATTTTCCTTTTGGTAAATAAATCACATTCAGTCTTAAGTGTACATTCCAATGTTGCACCATCACAGGTAATAGAATGTGCTGGTTCTGGAAACACCAGTGGTGCTGACGATTCTGACAAAACAGATTCCTCTGGTGATGACTACGATTCCGACGATACAAATAAAGAGGAATCTCAAATAACTGGTACTGGGCCATCTGTTCCATTCGATGGAAAACCATTACCACCAGGAGAAACCTGCCTAATATCGTCTCCATCTGCTCGTTGTTCACAAGGCATGTATGGAAGCTTCTCTCATAAAAACACTCCAGCAATAGATATTGCCACGGGTGGATATTTTTATGCTCCTACATTTTGTGGAAACAACAATTGTGTAGTTACATACTATAATGCCACCGCTACTTGTGGTGATGGATACGCTGGAGGACTAATAAAGTTTACAGCTACATATGAAGGAAATGTCTATGAATTCAAATTACTACATATAGATTCTCCATATAGACCTGGTGACAAAATAGGATCAGGTGAGCCAGTAGCAAGAATTATGACCCTTCAAGAAACAGGTGATGCTTGCTCCACAGGTCAACATTTACATATGGAAACTAGATTTAATGGGGCAATCGTAGATCCTCGTGAAGTCTTAAATAACCCAAGTAGTGAAGGAGGTTTCGGATGTAATATCTCCTCCTGTGTTTAATGTTACTATTTTATGAATATGACTAAAAAAAGAGCAATTATAATAGGAATAATATCTCTAGTAGCTATATCTGCCGCTATTCTAATAGCAATAAATTTTGATTCCTTTAATAATGAAAAAGGACATTATCCGAAAGAACCTCTAGAACAAAACGTACTAAGCAAATCAGAAGCAAAAAAATTAGACCTATCAAAAACGAACATACCTGATCAAAACGACCTCCAGGTATATTCACTTTCAGAAGAATTAAAAGTAGAAGATATGAAAAATCTTGCCTCTGATTTGAATATTTCTTTAACAACTTCAGAAAAAAGCTCATTTTACCAATGGGGGAAAGATACAGGAAATATGATAGTGTATGATCTAATTAAAAATCTCGCAATCATAAATATTAAAAACGGAATTGATTTTGATGAGGCAGAAGTTACATCAGTCACATTCTCAAATATAGTAAGAAAATTCTTTGGAGAAGAATGGAAATATACCGTATTTAAAACAGAAAGAAGAGATACTGGAGAAACCGTATACTATGCCAAGCGTCTGCTGAACAATGGCTTCCCAATAGAAATGAAAGAACATAACCAACAAACTGACTATATAGCTTCAAAAAATGGAAAAATAATGTATATGAAATTTATGCTTACTGAATTTACAAATACAAACACAATTGTTCCACTCATAGCCTCCTCTGAACTTTTAGACTATATAAACATAAAAGAATATCCAAAAGAAATATATCCAATATTTACAACTCTACAAAGTACTGTATTCAAAGACATAAACTACGTATCTAGTGAATTCGATGAAATAACCAAAACCTTAGATAATTGCAAAGGAGCATCAAGCAAAATAGTATACTTATACACATCAATGAAACAAAAAACTCTGCTTCCAGTATACAGAATAGACTCTGAATGCTCAGTAGAATATAAAGGCAAAGAATACTTTGTTCCAGCAGTTGTATACATTAATGCCATAGATCCTAAATACATATCGGATTCCGAATAAAGTTTGTGGAAAAACTTCTCACTTTGATGGTAGAATCTGTTATGAAAACTATCAAATCAATATCCATTCTCATAGCAACTATTTTAGTTCTTGGGCTAACAGAACACACAGTAAGAGCATTCTCCTTCTACTCTGTGTCTTCACAAAAATTTGATTCCTCTCTAATTGAACTAACATCTCAGGAATACTCTCAACCAGACAAAATCTTTGTAACTCAGATAGGAACAAAAGCGAAATCGCTAACAAGAGACCCTGCAAAATGGGTTAAATCGCTATTCTACTATTCAATTACAAGACTTAATTTGAAAGATATCCCATATACATACCTAATAGATGAAGATGGATTAGTCTACCAAGGGAAAAGTGGATACATAGGTGCTGATATAGGGATAAATGATGCAAAAGGAGTCATCATGATAGGGTATCTCTCTAACAACGCCGTAATGACCAACAGGGCAGAAGAATCACTAAAAGAAATTGTTGATGAAATTGGTGCTAACTGGGGAATATCCAAAATAGAAGCGGTAACATTAGACATCAGTAAAAATGACAATGGACTTCCAACAATTTCATACTCAACTTCAACTGACGAATTTGCTGATTCAATCCATGGATTATTTGACGAATGGACTGGCTACGAAAAAAGCAATTTGAAATACAAAGCTGAAATTCAAAATTTACAATATGAAAAAGATATTGAAGTATTAAAACGAACAAAGATCAAACTCTCAGTGAAAAACATGAACGATTTTGTATGGTTTACAGACATTGATCCAATCTATATAGCTACGGCAAATGGAAAAGACAGCAATTTTGCAATAAACCAAGTTTGGGAAAGTTTCAGCCGTCCAACTAGTATCTCAGGGAAAGCTATCCTTCCAGGGGAAACAGTAGATGTCGAATTTGAAATGGAGGCTAAAGTGCAGGTTGGTGAAGCCAAAGAATCATTTGTGTTACTAAAATACAATGATGAACCATTTGAAGGTTCTAATTTTGATGTAATTCTTAATGTAGTCAGTGGCAATTCAACTTTGGTAAAGGTAACTTCTCCTCAATATGGATTTGTGAACGTAAGAGAGTGTCAGTGGTATAGTTGCAAAGTTTTGGATACAATAAACGATGGCACAGTACTTATACTTCTGGAAGAAAAAGATGGCTGGTCGAGGGTAAAGTTTAGTGCAGATGCAGAAGGGTGGATTGCATCAAGATACCTAAAAAAGATTTAGTAAAAACTTTCTATGGACACAGATACTATTTTAGAGGGATTAAACCCTGAACAAAAAAAAGCTGTCCTATGTACAGAAGGACCTCTTCTTGTTTTTGCCGGTGCAGGATCTGGAAAAACTCGGGTTATTACAAACAGAATAGCCTATCTAATAATTGGTAAAAATGTAAAGCCAGAAAATATAATGGCGGTAACATTTACGAAGAAGGCTGCTGGTGAAATGCAAGAAAGAGTTACATCTCTGCTAAAAGAATTAAATTTCAAAGGAAAAGGATTTCCAACAATAGGGACTTTTCACTCAATAGGGGCAACAATACTGAGAGTAAATGCAAAAGAAGTTGGACTTACCCACAATTTTTCCATTTACGATTCTGATGACAGTGAAAATGTCATAAAGGAAATACTAAATGAAATGATGATAGATACTAAGCAAGTAAAGCCCCAATCAATCGCTTATTTTATAAATAGTGCAAAAGACGAGATGATTTCTCCAGAACAATTCGGGTATCGTTATTCGGGATATATAGAAGATATAGTCTCTAGCGTTTATCCAGAATATCAGAAAAGACTTATGGCACAAAACTCTGTAGACTTCAGTGATCTGCTATATCTCACAGTAAAATTACTCGAAGAAAACGAATTGGTAAGGAAAAAATATCAAGAATTATACAAATACATTCTCATAGATGAATACCAAGACACAAACAATGCTCAGTACAAATTTGCAAAAATTCTTTCAGAAAAATATGGGAATATATGTGTTGTTGGGGACGATGATCAGGGAATATATGC
>DAOOVT010000007.1:11200-44224 GCA_035370405.1 Candidatus Dojkabacteria bacterium
CAGAAAAATATGGGAATATATGTGTTGTTGGGGACGATGATCAGGGAATATATGCTTGGAGGGGTGCTAATATTAAAAATATTCAGAGTTTCCAAGACGATTTTGATAAAGTTTCTGTTGTCAAATTAGAGCAAAACTATCGCTCAACAAAAAATGTCATAGAGGCAGCAGTTAATGTTATAAAACAGAATAATAGCAGGGTTGAAAAAGTTCTTTGGACAGACAATAACGAAGGTGAAAAAATCACAATTTACCAAGCATCTGACCAAGAAGATGAAGCCTTATATATCACGCAACAAGTGAAAAATCTCCAACAACAAATGATTCCACTAAAAAATATTGCTGTTCTGTACAGAACGAATTATCAATCAAGGGCTGTAGAGGAGGCTTTATTGAAAAGTGGATTACCATACAAACTTGTCGGAGGTTTTCGATTTTATGAAAGAAAAGAAATTAAAGATATAGTTAGTTATTTGAGATTCTGTTTTAATCTTAAAGATGAATTAAGTCTTAATAGAATAATTAATATTCCTAGTAGGAAAATGGGACCGAAAGCAATAGCAGATGTACATTCAATAGCGAAAGATGCTGATGTTACAATAGGGGAATTAATAGCCATAGCATATATAATTATAAATCCTGAGTTAGAAGGGGAATTACTGATAGAAAGAAAGAAAATAGAAAAAGTCTCTTCTATGCGAGATAAATGGGAGAAATATGCAAATGTCATAAATCTGTTTGGGAATTTATATTTTATGGCTCAAAAAGAGACGTTATTGGAAACAATAGAAAATATTTTAAAAAGCACAAAATACATAGAATCGTTTGATGATGGTAGTGAAGTAGCTCAAATGCAGAAGGAAAATATTCAAGAATTGAAAAATGTTGCATCATTGTATTCAAATAAATATGGCTTAAAAAGTTTGGAGATCTTTTTAAATGAGGTAAACTTAATTGAACAGGAGCAAGGAAAAAATCAAGATGGAACAAATAATTATTTGAATTTGATGACATTGCATTCTTCTAAAGGGTTAGAATTTGATTATGTATTTATGATAGGAATGGAGGAAGGGCTGTTACCACATTCGAGGGCATTTGTTGATGAGAAGGAATTGGAGGAGGAAAGAAGACTTTGTTATGTTGGGATTACGAGGGCAAAACAGAAGTTATTTATGACTTTTGCAGAGAGTAGGCAAACAAGAGAAGGATACGCCTCTCAAATTCCATCTAGATTTCTTGGAGAGATACCACAAGAAATATGTGAGTACTATAGTTATAGGTAGGTAACTAGTTGTTGCCATCTAACCAACTTAGCTCTCCATATGTTTTTACATATTCCTTATACACTCCAGGCCACATATTTTTAGGATTTGCACCAGCCCTTATTTTTTCTAGGGTTCTTTGAATTTGTTTGGTTCCGTCAAATATATTGTCATTAGGATATGATGTGTACCAAAGGCAAGGATCCCATTGGAAAAGCCCTTTGTAGTATGATTTGTTGCTTTCAGCATTGCATCCTGATTCGAGCCTCATTGTAAATTTGAGCCATTGCTTTTCTTCGTTGGTAGCTGATATCCCGTCAATGTATGATTCCCAAAATGGACAATTGTAACCTCTTTGTATGACTGAATCTGGGGTATCATTAGGTCCCTCTAGGATTATTATTTCAGGTTGTGGCTGTCTTACTATCGTTTGATTTAGTATTTCCTCGTTGGAAAGTTCTCCACTTATATATGTTTTTTTTACTGTTGTAGATTGTATGCCTAGAACGCCAGTTTGTTTTACTGATTGCTTTTGCAATTTCTGGCAGAGGGTGGTGCCTTGGATTTCTGTCGTGAAGAGGATATCGGAGAATAGTTCTTCTACTGTTGTTGTATAGGTATCGACTCGAACAAAAGTTTGTTGGAGTAGTAATCCTGTTGGAGAGGTTGATGTTATTATATTGTTGTTGGTTAGTGGGTATCCAAGATCGAGTAAAGCGGAAATAACAGAGGGTTTGTTGGTTAAATGAGATGTTATCCTACCGTTATAATTGACGGTGATTAGCTTTATGTGTGGGGAGCTCTCAATTTCTTCTTGAGTTACGCCAGAAAGTTGTTCCAGAAGTTGATAATACAAATTGGGGTCAGATTTACTGAATTCTGCGGCGGCAAAAGAGTACTTCGGGGTATGCTGAAACCCATAGGAAAGAAGAAGAGCGACGGCGACGGTACATAAAATTTTGGTTTTCATATAACCCTATTTTATCACACGCAGCAATCTTCTGATCAAGGTTCTACCTAGGGCGAACCTGCAAGATACAAAATGGGCTGAAATCTCCTTAATTAAAGATTTTTTGGTATGTAAATGTATTACCATTTGTTATTAGAATAGACCCTTCGAAAGCAAAATCCACAGTGCGAATAAGGGAAAATTCGGAATAAGGGTGAACCTAGGCTCACCCTTATTTGCAATATTTTTTTAATATTTCTCGTGTATCATAAATAGAACATGGAAAATCACATAAGTATAAATGAATATAAAAAATTTGGTGTCTACCATGTCTATAACAGAGGGCATAGAAAATGTAGAATCTGTATGGATTTTGAAGATCGTTATACTTTGATTCGTTATCTTCGCAAAGCTGAAAATTCTTTTGATGTAACTATTTTATGCTATTGTGTAATGCGTAATCACTACCATCTAATACTAAGACTTGGCTCAAGCAAAAGTGATATTTCGAGGATGATGCATAAAAGTATGACATGTTATGGTATGTACTTTAATAGAAAATATGGGTTTAGTGGTAGTATATTTCAAGGAAGTTTTAAATGTAGAGAAGTTCAATATAGGGGTGATTTAGACAATTTGATTAAATATATAAAAAACAATCCGCAAAAAGAAGGATTATGCAATGTGAATAAGCAATATCGTTGGTTGTATATCAAAAAGGTTCTACCTAAGATGAACCTAAAGGAGGGCAAGAGCAGAGATTCCGAAATTTTCGATTTGTGGTAGACTGTACTTATGAGTGTTTTGGAAAAGAAGAAGAGTAAAACTATTAAAATATGGTTGCCCGCAGTTGTTTTGCTAATTGCTGGATTATGTTTAGCTGGATGGTGGATGCAGAGTAAACATATTTCTCAGGGGCAACGAGATGACTATAGCATTAAAATAGCTGAAGCCGAAAAATCCTTAAATTCCAAGGAATATGCTTTGGCGTTGAACAAATATTATGAAGCCACGGAAATTATTCCTTCAAATATTTCAGCATATGAAGGAATAATCTCCATTCTTCTTCAAAAAAATCGTCCTAGTGATGCATTCAACATAGTTGATAAATCCGCCAATGCGTTGTCAGCAACAGACAAATCGCGTCTCTATGTCATGGTCGGCGATTATTACTACGAAAGTCACGATTTCAATCGTGCAAAAGAAATCTATCAAAATGGCATTGGCTTGGGAGTTGAAAATATGAATGCTGATTTGAAGCTAGGAAAATCACTTCTTAACCTTGGAAAAATAAATGAGGCAAAAAGGCAATTTGAATTGGAAGGCTACGAAGATGAAGATCTGGCAGAAGCGAACTTGTTGAAGGCATATATCTATTCTTTAACAGATTTTAACAAAGCGTCCGAAACATTATTATCTCTCACTCCTACAGATAAATATGTAGCTTACTACGAAGAATTTGATAAAGTCCTCAAATCCTTGGATACTGACACAAAATTTAATTCAGCAAAACTTGCTCGTATATTTATAAACAATGGATACCCTTATCTAGCAATAAACATTCTAGAGCCAAAAGAAAGCGAAATCTCCGAGTACATAGAAGGATTATATTATCTAGGAAGAGCATATACGGAAACAGGGCAATACGACAGAGGAATTGAAGTTTTAGAAAAAAGCTTGGGGTTGGGGAGGATGCAAGCAGAGGTCCTTTGGACAATGAGCAGAGCGTATGTTGGGAAGAACGATCTCGATTCGGCTATCAAAACATATTCTGATACAGTAGCATTTGTAGGTAAGGACATAACTAAGGACCTTGCACAGGAGTACATAGGATTCCTTTTGAAAAACAAACAATATCTAAAAGCTGGTGAAAGTGTAACAACGATGCTTACAACTACTCAACCTGCTTTTTTATACATTCTTGGCATACAGAGCAATTATGAACTTAATGAATATAATAAAATAGCCTATTACCTAGAGCAACTAGGGAAATTATCTCTATCTGATGATGAGAAAAAGGAATACCTCTATTGGACTGCTAAAATTCAATTAAAAGATGAAAAGCTTGAGGAAGTAAATTCTACATTAACAGAATTACTAACATTGGACAAATACAATCCAAAATATTACTTGCTCTTAGGCCGTTATCAAATAGCAAAAGGTGATTCAACCTCCGCAAAAGAATCGTTCAAAAAGTCCATAGAATACGATTTAAACAATTCTGTAACTGACGAAACTTTAAAACTGTTGTCTAATATTGAGTAGTTCTGTATAATCGCAACTGTCCCTTTTGTTAATTTATGTAGAAATCTTTATGGATAAAAGTACGTACAATGTAAAAATGCCTTTAGATAAGGTTAGAAATATTGGTATCATAGCTCACATAGATGCAGGTAAAACCACCACAACAGAAAGGCTTTTGTATTTTACTGGGCAAGTTCACAAAATAGGAGAAACACATGAAGGAGAAGCAACAACTGATTTCATGGAACAAGAACAGGAAAGGGGCATTACGATAATGTCAGCAGCTGTAACATGTTTTTGGATACATGATGGACAGAAATATAGAATAAATATAATTGACACTCCTGGGCATGTTGACTTTACCGCTGAAGTAGAAAGATCTCTAAGAGTCCTCGATGGTGCTGTAGTAATATTTGATGGAAGAAAAGGAGTAGAGCCACAATCAGAAACAGTATGGAGACAGGCAAATAAATATCAAGTTCCAAGAATTTGCTTTATGAACAAGATCAATTTGATAGGTGGAGATTTTGATCACAGTTTTGAAACTATAAAACATAGATTAAGCAACAAAGCTGTTGCTGTAACTTACCCAATAGGAAAAGAGCAAAATCTTCATGGCTATGTAGATTTAATAAAAATGAAGGCTTATGAATACAAAGGAACAGATACTCCAGATCTCATAGAATGTCCAATTCCAGATGACATAAAAGATAAAATAGATGAATTAAGAAACACTTTAGTTGAAGCTCTTGCAAGTGAAGATGATGCTTTAATGGAAAAATTCTTTGCTGGAGGAGAATTCACAACAGAAGAGCTATATTCTGCTTTGAGAAAAGGTACATTAGCAGGTAATATTTTCCCTGTTCTTGGTGGAGACTCCAGAACTGCGATGTCAAAAACACTTCTTGACTATATAACTATATGTCTTCCTTCTCCACTAGATAAAAAACCAGTTAAAGGAATAAATCCAAAAACAAAAGAAATAGAAGAAAGGAAACCAGATGAAAATGAGCCATTTGCAGGACTAGTATTCAAAATAGTAAATGATTCTCATGTTGGGAATTTATCATATTTCAGAATATATTCTGGAAAAATAAACTCAGGATCATATGTCCTTAATTCGACAAAAGGTATCAAAGAAAGGGCAAGTAGATTAATATTAATGCATGCTGACGATAGAGAAGAGGTTGAATCTCTAAGGGTTGGAGATATAGGGGCAATTGTTGGATTAAAAGATTCCATAACTGGGGATACTCTTTGTGATGAAGCTCACCCAATAATATTGGAACAGATACAATTTGCTGAACCAGTTATATCAGAGGCAATTGAACCAGTTACAAAATCTGACGAAGAAAGAATGTCCGAGGCTTTAGCTAGATTAACTAAAGAAGATCCTACATTCAAAGTTAAAACTGATACAGAAACTGGACAAACAATTATTTCTGGAATGGGTGAACTTCATTTAGATATAATAGTTGATAGGCTTAAAAGGGAATTTAATGTCTCTACAAATGTTGGAAAGCCACAAGTAGCATACAAAGAAACGATTAAAAGTGTTGTGGAACAATCAGAAGGAAGATACATAAGGCAATCAGGAGGAAAAGGACAATATGGACATTGTTGGTTGAGGTTAGAACCTAATGAGAAAGGGAAAGGGTTTGAATTTATAAATGAAGTAAAAGGAGGTGCAATTCCAAGAGAATTTATCCCTGCTATACAAAAGGGAGTAGAAGAAGCTATGAAATCTGGTGTTGTTGCGGGATATCCAGTCGTTGATATTAAAGTCACAGTTTTTGATGGTTCGTACCATGAAGTGGACTCCTCTGAAGCAGCATTCAAAATAGCTGGTTCTATGGCATTCAAGGAAGGATGTAAAAAAGGGAATCCTATTCTACTTGAACCAATAATGAAGGTAGATGTAGATACTCCAGATGATCATATGGGAGATGTTACTGGGTCACTAAGTAGCAAACGAGGTCAGATACAGGGAACTGAAAGCTTAGGAAATAATATAAGCAGAATAACAGCATTTGTTCCATTGTCTGAATTGTTCGGTTATACAAGTGAATTAAGATCAATAACTAGTGGTAGAGGTAGTGCAACGATAGAGCCATCACATTATGCCGAAGTACCGAGAAATATAGCTGAGGAAATAGCAGGAAAGAATATTTAATTTTAATTTCTTACATAAAAGTTAGAAAAAGGCTAAAAGTACTTGCATATGTCATGACTTTTTGATAACATTCATCGCAGGTTCATCACACTGGACTGCAATAAAAAGATAATATTCTGTATTTAATTTTTAATAAATATACTAATGGCAGAATTTAATAGAACCAAGCCACACATGAATATCGGAACCTTAGGTCACATAGACCATGGTAAGACTACATTTGTTCGTGGCATTTTGAGGACATTCGTTCCTGATCAGGGTGTAGCAGATAAGATGATTGACAAATTGGATAAAGACCCAGAAGCAAGAGCTAAAGCTATAACTATTTCAGTAGCACATGTAGAATTTGAAACTGAAAATAGACACTATGCATTGGTAGATTGCCCAGGACATAAAGACTACATCAAAAACATGATTACAGGAGCTGCTCAAATGGATGGTGCTATTTTGGTTGTATCGTCAAATGATGGCGTTATGCCACAGACGAAAGAGCATATTCTGCTTGCAAAACAGGTCGGTGTTCCTAAGATAATTGTATTTATCAACACTTTTGGTAAACCAGATCCTGAGATTTTGGAATTGATAAAGTCTGATGTAAAGGATTTACTTAAGAAGTATGGTTATGATGACAATTGTCCAATTATAGTTGGTGATGCATTGAAAGCATACAAGGGAGAAGAAGAGGGAATTGCAACTATGAAAGAGGTTATGAAAGCTGTTGAAGAATATATTCCTGTTCCTCAAAGAGATATTGATAAACCATTCTTAATGCCAATAGAAGATATTTTCTCTATCGAAGGAAGAGGAACTGTTGTTACAGGAAGAATAGAGAGAGGAACAATAAAGATTGGGCAAGAAGTAGATGTTCTAGGGCTAGGAAGAAAACCTCAAAAGACAGCTGTCACTGGTATTGAAATGTTTAACAAAACGTTACAAGATGGACAGGCAGGAGATAATGTCGGAATCTTGTTGAGAGGTTTGAAGAGGGAAGATGTACAAAGAGGACAGGTTCTTGCTGCTCCAGGAAGTATTTCCACTCATACTGATTTCAGAGCTCAGGTATATGTCTTAAGTAAAGATGAAGGTGGAAGACATACTCCATTTGTAACTGGATACAAACCTCAGTTCTACATTAGAACTGCTGATGTTACAGGTGAGGTAGTTTTAGATGAAGGTACTGAAATGGTTGCTCCAGGTGATAACACTGAATTCACTGTTAAACTTATGGCTCCTGTAGCAATTGAAAAGGGTGTATCCTTTGCTATCAGAGAAGGTGGTCAAACAGTGGGACAAGGAATAGTAACAGAAATTTTGAAATAGGATTAAATTGAAAGAGGGTAATCTAATATTACCCTCTTTTATATAAGTTTAATTTAGCTCTTTTAAATAGAATGGCAAATTTAACTGCAAAAATTAGAGTAAAGTTGAAAGGATATGATTCTGTTGTTGTTGATAAATCTGCAAGAAGCATTATGGAAACGGCTATCGGGACAGGTGCTAAAGTCGCTGGACCAATACCTCTTCCTACTAAAAAAAGGAAAATAGCGGTTAATAGATCCCCATTTATTTACAAGAGCTCGATTGAACACTTTGAGATAAATATTCATAAAAGAGTAATAGATATTATAGACCCAACACCAAAAACGATAGATGCTCTTCAAAAGCTGGAAATGCCAGCTGGTGTTGATATTGGTATTCAATAATTAAAAATATATGAAAGCATTGATAGGAATAAAAAAAGGAATGACAAGAATTTTCAAGGACAACAAAGTTGTTCCTGTAACTGTGGTTGATGTCTCAAATTGTATCTTGTCATATGTTGAAAAAGATGGATTTGAGCTTGGTCTAGGAGAAATGAAGAAACCTAACAGAGCAATGACTGGGAAATACAAAGTGGCTGGGAAAGTTCCAGCAAAAAGAGAGTATTTTAAGGGATCTTTAGAAAAAGAAGTAGAAATAGGTGGAGATATAAAATCGGATATGTTTACAGTTGGAGATAAAGTTACTGTAAGAGGTGTATCAAAAGGAAAAGGATTCGCAGGTGTTGTAAAAAGATGGAAATTTGCAGGTGGACCAAAAACACATGGACAATCAGATAGACATAGAGCTCCAGGTTCAATAGGGGCAGGAACGGATCCTGGAAGAATCCTAAAGGGAAAAAGAATGGCTGGAAGAAAAGGTGGTGACACAGTTACTCTATTGAATAGAGAAATAGTTGATATTAAGGATAATTATTTACTTCTCTCTGGACCTGTTCCAGGAGCTAAAGGAGATTTAGTAGTTATATACGCAAAATAATATGGAAGAAAAAAAGAAAGAAACAAAAATAAAAGAAATGGAGAGAAAATTAAACCCTTTGATTTGGGATGTTCCATACAATCCTGACCTGTTAGCGCAAGTCATCTACATATACAGAAACAACGAAAGAAAAAATACATTGAATGTTAAATCTAGAGGAGATGTTTCAGGCGGAGGGAAAAAACCATGGAAGCAAAAAGGTACAGGAAGAGCTAGGCAAGGATCATCTAGGTCACCTCTTTGGGTAGGTGGTGGTGTCCCGTTTGGTAATGCTGGGGAGAAGAATTTCTCAAGAAAATTGAATAAAAAAATGGGTAAAAAGGCTATATGTGTAATACTTTCTGAAAGATTAAGAAAAGAAAATCTCAAATTTGTAGCTATGAATACAGAATTTGCAGAAAAGACAAGGAAGGACTTAAAAAATAGTGTTAATGCGAAAAAAACATTAATAATATCAAACAATCAGGACATACAAAAGAAACTCAAAAATTCTGATAAAGCTAAGATAATAACAGCTGAAAAAGTTAATGCAAAAGATATAGTTTGGGGTGATTTTGTATATGTTGATGAAGATGCGATCTCTATTTTAGAAAAAAGGCTTACAAATGGAAAGTAAAAAAATAACAATAAAACCAGTAATATCGGAAAAAACATATCAAATGGCGAATGCTGATAACAAATATGTATTTTCTGTGGATAGAGGAATAAATAAAATAGAAGTAAAAAAAGCAGTGGAGACAAAATATAAAGTAAAAGTTACGGATGTGAACAGTTTAGTTAAACCTGGGAAGAAAAAAAGAGATTTTAAAACGTATAAAATAAGGAGAGAGCAAGACAAAGTCAAAGTGGTAGCAACTTTGAAAAAAGGAGATAAAATTGATGAATTTTTGAAAGGTTAGAATATGGCAGTAAAAAATTTTAAACCTACAACTTCTACAAGAAGAAAAACTAGACTATCTAATCGAAGTATGTTAAGTAAGGAATATGGTCCAAGAGTTCTTACTATTGAAAAGAAACAAAAATCTGGGAGAAATAACCAGGGGAAGATAACGATTAGACATAGGGGAGGTGGATTTAAGAGAAGAATAAGGATTGTTGATTTCAAAAGGGAGAAGTTCAATATCCCAGCAAGAGTAGATGGATTGTACTTTGATCCAAATAGAACAGCGTATTTAGCACTTCTGACATATGCTGACGGAGAAAAAAGATATATAATTGCTCCGAAAGATTTGAGGAAAGGCGATACTGTTATTTCTGGAGAAAAAGTAGATATTCTCCCTGGGAATGCTATGAAAGTAAAAAATATACCTTCAGGAACATATGTGCATTGCGTAGAAAATATGCCAGGAAAAGGGGCTGTATTTGGTAGGTCTGCCGGGCAAACAATAGTAGTCCAAGGAATAGATCCTACTGGAAAATATGTTCAAATAAAAATGCCATCTGGGGAGATAAGACTCGTTTTTGCTGACTGCATGGCAACCATAGGGCAAGTTGGGAATGAGGACAAATTAAATGTGAAATTGGGGAAAGCGGGAAGAAAAAGGAATTTAGGATGGAGACCAGAAGTTAGAGGAATGGCAATGCACCCAGCAGAGCATCCACATGGTGGTGGAGAAGGAAAGGCTCAAACTGGTGGTAAAGCAAAGGATATTTGGGGTCATAGAGTTGGTACAAGAACTAGAAAAAATGCAAGAACTGAAAAATTCATTATAAAGAGGAGAAGAACTAAGAACAGACCATTTGCGAAGAAATAAATTGTATAACATAAAATATGTCTAGATCATTAAAGAAAGGTCCATATACAAATGAAAAATTGATGAAAAAAGTAACTAAGGCTAAAGAGACTGGAAATATGTCTCCCATAAAGACTTGGGCTAGATCATCTGTAATAACTCCTGAAATGGTTGGAATGAAATTCTTGGTACACAATGGGAAAAAATTTGAAGAAGTACTCATAATGGAATCTATGATAGGACATAGACTTGGAGAGTTTTCTTTAACAAGAAAGTTCAAAGGACACGCAAAGAAAGGAAAGCTTTCTAAAGTATATGGAAGTAGTGGAAGATTTGAAGAATAAATATAGTGAAAAAATTATGGAAGAAGAAAAAACTGTAAAAGTAACAATAAAAAATATAGCAGAATCACCTCTTAAATTGAGATTGGTTGTAGATGCAGTAAGAGGAAAAAGCGTAGTAGAAGCCTTAAACATACTTGAGCTTTTAAACAAAAAAGGGTCATTGTTTGTTAAGAAAGCTATTCTATCAGCTGTAGCTAGTGCAAGAGAAAAATATGGTGTAGATAAAGAAAACTTAGTCATAAAATCAATAACAGTTGATGAGGGTAAGACACTAAAAAGGACAAGATTTGCCTCTAGAGGAAGAGTCTCTCGAATAGATAAAAGAAGATCAAACATTAATTTAGAATTAAAAGTTAAGTAAATATGGGAAGAAAAGTAAACCCTAAAGCTATAAGAATGGGAATAAACAAAACTTGGGATTCAGTCTGGTATGCGGATAAAAAGCATTATCCACAATTACTATCTGAGGACTTAATGATAAAGGAAAAAGTTTCAGAAGCTATGAAAAACGCTGGGGTTGATTGTATTAAAGTCAATAGATTTGCAAACAAAATTGAAGTTTTAGTGTATGTGGCAAAACCAGGTGTAGCTATTGGTAGGGGTGGTGAAGGAATAGATCTTCTGCAAAAAGAACTATCAAAGAAACTTAAAGCCAATGTTGAATTAAAGGTGAAAGAAGTTAGAAAAGCAGACCTATCAGCTAGGATAATAGCAAGATCAATAGCTGATGGAATAGAAAGAAGACAACCATCTAAGCTACTTGCTGCTAGTGCTAAGGAAAAGATTATGGGAGCTGGTGCAAAAGGATTAAAAATATGGATATCTGGAAGAATAAACAATGCTAGCCAAGCACGAACAATCAAAACTACTGCAGGCTCAGTTCCTGCTCAAACCTTGCGTGCTGATGTAGATTATGCGTATGAAGTTGCAAAAACAATAGATGCTGGTCTTATGGGTGTAAAAGTTTGGATCTACAAAGGAGAAAAAAATAATATAGATGAAGAAGATTAAAATTTTAGTGAATATATATGCTTCAGCCTAAAAAAAGAAAACATCCAAAAGAATTTAGAGGAACGATGGGAGGTGTTGCTACCGCAAACAACAAAGTAACATTTGGAGATTATGGATTGAAATCTTTAGAAAACGGATGGGTAGATGCTAAAGAAATTGAAGCTGCTAGAAGGGCAGTGTCAAATTATACTAAGAGAAAAGGAAAAGTATGGATAAAGATCTTTCCTCACAAATCATACACTAGAAGGTCAATAAATAGTAAAATGCTTGGAGGGAAGGGTGCAGTAGAAGGATATGTCGCAGTCGTTGTTCCAGGTACTGTTATGATTGAAGTCGGAGGCTTGGACGAAGCGACTTCTAGAGAGGCATTGAAATTAGCTGGGCATAAATTATCAGTGAAAACAAAATTTGTATCAAAACAAGAAATATAGCTTGTGAATAGTGTAAATAATTGATAGAATACAGACCGTTATCTTACTAACTATGGAAAAAGAAGAAAAGAAAAAACAAAATAAAAGGACTGTCCAAGGAGTTGTTGTTGGAAATCAAATGGAAAAGACAGTTAAAGTTCGTGTAGATAGGCTTGAAAGACATCCTGTATATAAAAAGGTAATTAAAAGAAAGAAAGTTTACTTTGCTAGATCAGAGGAAAAGTTAAATATTGGAGACAAGGTAACTATAAAAGAAAGTAGACCGTTATCAAAGAAAATAAGATGGGTTGTTGTAAAGGAGAAATAGTATGGTACAAAGAGGAACAATACTAAAAGTTGCGGATAATAGTGGGGCAAAAGAGGCGAAGATCATTGGTATCCCTGGGTCCTCTAAAAGAAGATATGCTGGTATAGGAGATATTGTTACTGTAGCTGTGCAGAAATCAATTCCAAATGCAGGAGTTAAAGATCACGAAGTACACAAGGCTGTTGTTGTAAGAACAAATAAAGAGTTTAGAAGAAAAGATGGAACATATGTTCGATTTGATGATAATGCAATAGTATTAATAGAATCAAAAAATAAAGTTCCAAAAGGAAGTCGTATATTTGGTCCAGTTGCAAGGGAGTTGAAAGAAAAAGGCTTTGATAAAATAGTTTCTTTAGCTCCAGAAGTATTATAAATAAATAAAAAATATGAAAATTAGAAAAGGAGACACAGTAAAAATACTATATGGGAAAGATTCAGGAAAAACTGGGTTGGTTGTTGCAGTAGATCAAAAGAAGAAATCTGTAATAGTTGAAGGCTTAAACCTGTACAAAAGACATTTGAAGGGAGATGGAAGGACAAGAACATCTGAAATTGTTACGATAGAGAAGCCATTCCCTGTTTCAAAAGTTATGTTTGTATGTCCTGTATGTAAGAAGACAACAAGGTTAAGTACAAAAAAGGATGGTAAGAAGGTTGTTAGAGTATGTAAAAAATGTGGAAAAGAAATAATTGAGGAAAAAGTAATGGAAAAAGAAGATGCATTAGAAAAAAAGAAAAAAGAAAGTAAGAAAATTAAACCTAAAAAAGTTAATAAAGAATAAATATGGCAAGATTACGTGAAGAATACAACAAAAGAATAAAGAAAGAGCTAATAGATGAACAAGGGTATCAGAGTGTTATGCAAGTTCCTACTTTAGAGAAAATTGTAGTAAATGTTGGAGTAGGAGAAGCTTTGACCAATAAGGCTGCAATTGATGAAGTTAAAGATATTTTAATGAAAATAACTGGTCAGAAGCCTGTTGTGAATAAAGCTAAAAAAGCTGTTTCAGCTTTTAAGGTTAGGGAAGGAATGGAGATAGGAGAATCTGTTACTTTAAGAGGTGATAGAATGTGGGAGTTTTTTGATAAACTAGTGAACATTGTTTTACCAAGGACAAAAGATTTTAGAGGGTTAAGTCCAAAAGCATTTGATGGACATGGTAATTACTCTTTAGGTATAGAAGATCATACTGTATTTATTGAAATAAACCCAAATGAAGTGAGTAAGATAAGAAGTTTGGAAGTAACTCTAGTTACTACTGCAAAAACTGATGATGAAGCAAGGGCCTTTTTAGATAAATTTGGATTTCCATTTAGAAAAGATGTCAACAAAAGCTAAGGAATACAAAGCGAAAGCATTAAAGAAAAAATCAAAATACAGCACCAGAGTGTATAATAGATGCGAAATTTGTGGAAGAGCAAGAGGATATATAAGACACTATGGAATTTGTAGAATTTGTTTTAAACAATTAGCAAGTGAGGGAAAAGTTCCTGGAGTTAAGAAATCAGTATGGTAATTTAATAATTAAAAAGAAATGAACGATTTAATAGCTGACCTATTAGCAAGAATACAAAATGGAATAATGAGAAAAAAGGATACTATTCTTGTTGTTAACACTAAAATGAATAAAGCAATATTAGAGGTGCTTAAAAATGAAAAAATGATTGATGACTATGAGGAAAAAGATGGCTGTATAGAGGTTAAGCTATCATATAAAAATAATGAACCAGTGATTACAAAATTGGTTAGAGTAAGCAAACCAGGACAGAGAATCTATGTGTCTAAGCAGGAGATTAAACCAGTAATGAACGGAAGAGGTATATCGATAATTAGTACATCGGAAGGAGTAATGTCAGGAGCTTTAGCCAAAAGTAGAAGTCTTGGTGGAGAATTAATATGTCAAGTTTGGTAACTAAATGTCTAGAATAGGATTAAATCCAATAAAAATTGAAGAAGGTGTAGAAGTAGGAATAAATGATAACTGTGTTACAGTTAGTGGTCCTCTTGGAGAGTTGAAGATTAATCTTCCTGAGTGGATCTCATGTGAAATTGAAAATGGTGAAATTCTTGTCAAAAGAAATAATGATACTAAACAGGCAAAGTCTGATCATGGAACATACAGGATGATAATATATAATGCGATACAGGGTGTTAAAAATGGATTTGAGAGAAAATTAGAATTAGTTGGAGTTGGATACAGAGCTAGAATGGAAGGACAAACTTTGGTCATGAGCTTAGGATGGAATCACCCAGTAAAAGTAAATCCAGTAGAAGGTATAACAATAGAGGTTCCAGAGGAGACAAAAATTGTAATAAAGGGGTATGACAAACAAAAAGTTGGAGAATTTGCTGCTGGTATAAGAGAAATGAGAAAACCTGAACCATATAAGGGGAAGGGTATAAGATATGAAGGAGAGTATGTTAGAAGAAAGAGTTCTAAATCTAGTGTAAAATCATAAAATGGCGAATTTAACTAAAAAAGAAAGAAGAATAAGAAGAAAAGCCCATATAAGAAAAAATGTAAGTGGGACATCTGAGAGACCAAGAGTATTTGTCTTCAAGAGTAATAGATACTTCTATGCTGGTATTGCAGATGATGAAAAAAACATAGTAATAAAGTCCTTCGTATCTAAGAAAAATGAAAAAGACATCATGGAAATGACAAAAAAATTCGTAGATGAAGCTAAGAAATTTAATTCACTAGTATTTGATAGAAGCGGTTACAAGTACCATGGCTTGATACAAAAGTTTGTTGATGAATTAAGAAAAGAAGGTATTAAAATTTAGGGAAAAAATATGAAAGAAACAGACAAAAAATATAACAAAGAAAGAAAAATATTTGAAAAAAAATCTCTACCAATAAGAAGAGTTGCAAAAGTGACTAAAGGAGGGAAAAGATTAAGATTCAGTACCGTTGTAGTAGTCGGAGATAGGCATGGAACAGTAGGAGTAGCTTTAGGAAGAGGTGCTGATGTAAGAGGTGCTGTAGAACAAGGCGAAAGACTAGCCACAAAAAGAGCATCGAAGATTGAGCTAATAGGAGATACCATTCCTCATGAAGTGACAATGAAATATGGTGCTGCTAAGGTCTTGCTTAGACCTGCTCGTCCAGGTACTGGTGTCATTGCTGGGTCTTCTGTAAGAACAGTGTTAGAAATGGCTGGTGTTGACAATGTATATGGGAAAATACTTGGAAGTTCTGATCCAAATAGTAATGCATACTGCACATATAGAGCTTTAAAATCATTAAGAAGTGAAAGAGTTTTACAAAAGATGGAAAACATGAGAAGTAGGATACAATTGAAGGAACAAGCAGAAAAAGAGAAAAAGGAAAAAGAAGAGAAAAGGAGAAAATTATTGAAAAAAGAAAAAGGAAATCAGAGAAAAGCTAAAATGAATAAGAAGAAATAATGAATCTTGAAAATATACCTAAAAGAAAAAATAGGATGGAAAAAACCAAAAGGCTTGGTAGGGGTTATGGTTCTGGTGTTGGAGGTCATACAGTTGGAAGAGGAACAAAAGGACAGAAATCAAGGGCTGGTCATAAATCGTTAGAGTTTTTTGAGGGTGGAAATGTTCCATTCTTTAGAAGAATGCCAAAATACAAAGGATTTAATAGAAAGTTTAAGAAAGAAGTTAGTGCTGTCAATTTAGAAACCTTAGAAAAATATTTCAATGAAGGAGATATAGTAAATATAGCTAACCTTAAGGAAAAAGGGATAGTAAAAAAGAATTCTGAAGAAGTAAAAATCTTAGGAAAGGGAGAACTAAATAAAAAGCTTACTATAGAGAATATGGCTATCTCAAAAAGTGCAGCTGAAAAGATAATGAAGGTTGGTGGAACAATCAAATAGCCTGTATAAAAATGGAGAAACTTTCAGAAAAACTCAAGTCTATTTGGAAAACAGAGGAGATTAGAAAGAAAATGATCTTCTCGCTGATGATTATGGTTATATACAGGATACTTTCTGCTATCCCTGTATCAGGAATACCTGCAGATGCTATCAAACAGCTATTTGAGGGAACTGGTGTGGGAGAAGTTCTCTCTACAGTCTCTGGAGGTGTACTAGAAACGGCATCAATAGTGGCAATAGGACTAACACCATACATCAATTCATCAATAATATTCCAATTACTTGGAACTGTAATTCCCAAATTAGAAGAATTAGGCAAAGAAGGACAAGAGGGAAGGAGAAAAATTTCAATGTATACAAGAATTGTGACTGTACCACTAGCTATCCTACAATCATTTGTAATATATTCTTCTCTTCTTGCAATGGGATTAATACCGAAACTAGGAACACTAGAGCTAATAGGAATGTCTGCTACACTCACTGCAGGCTCTGTCGTCATGATGTGGTTTGGAGAATTGGTATCAGAAAGTGGTTTAGGTGGAGGCTCATCATACTTAATAATGCTTGGAATATTATCTGGTATTCCTGGAACAATCAGGACTAATTTCCTAACAATGGATTCTATGCAAAAGGTAGTCTTTACAGTAATTTCATTGTTACTGGTAACATCAGTAGTATTCATCACACAGGCAGAAAGAAGAGTAAAAATACAATATTCAAGAAGAGTTCGTGCTGGTGGAGCAATGGAAAGCTATATCCCAATCAAACCTACACAATCTGGAGTTATGCCAGTAATATTTGCTATGGCATTCATCTCATTTCCTCAATTAATTGGAAAATTTCTGGTAAGTAAAAACTACAATCAATCCTTAACAGATTTCGTTGAGAAAATACTGGAGTGGCTTGGTAACCCATACATATATAATTCACTAATATTTGTCTTAATTATAGCGTTCTCTTTTTTCTACCTGACAGTTGTGTTTAAAACTGATGAATTGGCAGAAAACTTACAAAAGCAGGGAGCATTTATACAAGGAATAAGGCCAGGGGAAAATACTTCTGAGTATCTCAGGAAAATAAGCTTCAGACTTACTACAATAGGGGCAATATTCTTAGCAGTTTTGTCAATTCTTCCAGATATATTTGTTCAAATAGGATTGATCCCCCAATCTGTATTTTCTGGAACTGGTCTACTCATAGTCGTTGGTGTTATTTTGGAAATAAAAAGACAGATAGAATCCATGATAACGGTTAGAAGTTACAATAAATACCTATAATATCTCCTAATTTTAGTTGAAAAATTCCTATGATGACATTACTATTCCATGGTCCATCTGGAAGTGGGAAAGATACTCAAGCCGAACTTCTTGTTGAAAAGTACAATTTTGAAAATATTGGAACTGGAGAAATGATACGTAAAATGGTTAAAGAAGGTAAAGAAGAAGCCTTAAAAGCGAATGAATATGTAAAAATGGGGAAGTTTGTTCCAGATGAAATTATATACAGTATGCTCCCAGAATGGGTTGATAATTATGATAAGAACAAAAACTGGATATTTGTATCAGTAGTTAGAAGTGCAAACCAGATTAAGCTATTTGATAACCTTCTTGAACAAAAAGGGAGAAAATTGGATAAATTCATTCACTTCAAATTAGATGAAAAGAGTGCAATTGAAAGAATGTCTCTTCGTAAGTATTGTCCAAAATGTGGAGCTACATACCATGATAAATACAAGCCTGAGGAAAAAAGCGGTATTTGTTCCAAATGTGGTGCAAATTTAGTAAGAAGGGAAGATGATGAACCTGAGAAAATAAAAGAAAGACTTCTAGAATATAACAGAACGATAGAACCAATACTTGATGCTTATAGAAAAAGAGGAATTTTAATTGAAATAGACGCTTCACCATCAATTGAGGACATACATAAAGAAGTTGTTAAGAAATTGAACTTGTAAATGTGTATAATTTTTGTTATCCTCTGCATGTTCTTTTTCGTGATGCTGATAAGTGTTAAATTAAGATCTTTGTTGAATTAGTACTACTCTTCTGGTATAATCCGGAAGGTTTTAAGTAAAGGAGGCATTAAATAAACTATGAATGACAGTAAAAAAGTTTTCGAATTTGATGGAGTAGTAAAAGAATGCCTTCCTAATACCCAATTTGTTGTTGAGATCGATGTAAATGGATCTAAGCACCAAGTTGTTGGGTATCTCTCGGGAAAGATGAGAATGCACTACATTCGAATATTAGAGGGAGACAAGGTTAAAATAGAAATGACTCCCTATGATAAAGAAATGGGGAGAATAACATATAGACTTTAATAAAAATGAAAGTAAGAGCTTCAGTAAAAAAAAGATGTCCTGATTGTTATGTGGTAAAAAGAAAATCAAGAGTTTATGTCTACTGTAAGAAAAATCCTAAACATAAACAAAGACAGGGTTAGTTTTAATTAATTTATTTGTTTTTAAAATGGCAAGAGTCGCAGGAGTTGAAATACCAAATGACAAAAAAGTATGGGTTTCGTTGATGAGCATATATGGAGTAGGTGAAGTGAGTGCTAAGAAAATTTGTGAGAAAAGTGGTGTTAACAAAGATTTACTTGTGAAAGATTTGTCTGAAACTGAATTGGATAAAATAAGAAAAGTAATAGAAGCAGATTTTGTTGTTGAGGGTGAATTAAGACAGGATACATTTAGAAATATCAAAAGACTAAAGGATATTAGAGCATATAGAGGAATTAGGCATAAGCTAGGTCTTCCTGTGAGAGGACAAAGAACAAGACATAATGCAAGAACAAGGAAGGGAAAGAGTAGGCCTGTAGGTGGCTTAAAGAGAACTTTAGATAAAACATAGTATATATAAAAGTATGGCAGAAACTGTAAAAAGTAAAAAAACAAAGACTGTGAAAAAAAATGTTCAGAGTGGTATTGTTACCATTCAATCTACTTTTAATAATACAATAATTACTATAGCTGATGAAAATGGAGAGGTTCTAGGTCAAGGAAGTCCATCAAGAATTGGATTCAAGGGTGCTAAGAGAGGTACAGCCTATGCAGCGACAAAGGCAGCTTCTGATGTTACTGAAAAAGTGATAAAGAAATATGGTCTACGGGAAGTTAAGGTTATACTCAAAGGCCCAGGAGCTGGAAGAAATGCTGCAGTTAAAGGATTGGATTCTGCTGGGTTAAAGATAACTATGCTAGTTGATAAAACACCGATTCCACACAATGGGTGTAGAGCAAGAAAAGCTCCAAGAAAATAGTTAACATATATATTTTAAGTAATGGGAAGATATACTGGACCAAAAGAAAAATTAAGCCGAAGAGAGGGAGTAAATCTTCACTTAAAGGGTGCAAGATCTTTTTCGGAGAAAAATGGACTTCAGAGGAAGCCTTTTGCACCTGGGCAACATGGAAACAAACGAAGAGCAAGACTTTCAAACTATGGATTCCAACTTAGGGAAAAACAGAAGGTAAAAAGAATATATGGTTTGAGAGAAAAGCAAATGCATTCAATATATCAAGAGGCTGATAGGAGATCTAAAACGAGAAATACAGACAAAGGGCTTGAATTCTTAAGACTTTTAGAACTCAGACTAGATAATGTTTTGTATTTAGCTGGACTTGCCCCATCGAGAGCTTCTGCTAGGCAGTATGTGGTGCATGGTCATGTTAAAGTTAATGGAAAAAAGCTATCTATTCCATCATATGAACTCTCTGAAAATGATTCGGTAGAGCTAACGAAAGCTAAACTTGCTCCATCTGAGAAGTTTTTTGAATCTCCATCATGGATTGAAAGAAGCGGAGAATCATGTCGAGTCATACGAATGCCAATAAGAGATGAGATTGATGAAGGAATAAAAGAGAACCTAATAATTGAGTTCTACTCTAGATAATTTTTGTTATTTATTTTACTAATGGAAGCATTTAAGGATATAAAAGTTACCATAAAAGAAGAAAAAGATAACTACGGACTTTTCTTAATTTCTCCATTGCCTAGAGGTTATGGTAATACACTAGGTAATGCTCTCAGAAGAATTCTGTACTCTAGTTTAAAGGGAACTGGGATAACTAGTGTAAAAATAAAAGGATTAGACCACGAATATACTACAGTGGATGGTGTGATGGAGAATGTTGTCGACATCATAATGAATCTAAAACAAGTAAAATTCAAAACATCCTCTGATGACTCTTTTGTATGCAAAATTAAAGCAAAAGGAAAGAAGGAGGTTACTGCTGGGGATATTGAGACATCTGGAGATTTAGAAGTTGTGAATAAAGATGCACACATAGCTACCTTAACAGATGCTTCATCATCTTTAGAAATAGAACTTAAGGTAGAATCAGGAATTGGGTATAAAAATGTTGATGATTCAGAAAGGAAAGAAATTGGATTAGTTCCAATCGATTGTGACTTCTCCCCTATTAAAAGAGTAAGCTTAAGTGTAGAACAAGCAAGAAAAGGTCAAGAAACAGACCTAGATGCTGTTCTCATTGGAGTTTTAACAAATGGAGGAATATCACCAAAAGATGCACTTTTAGAATCATCTAAGATACTTCAGGAATTTGCAGGGAAAGTGATGGTTGCGATGGGTATGGCGAAGGAAGAAGTACTTGCTCTTGAGGAAGAAGCTAATACAGTAGAAGTTGAAGAAAACAAAGAACAACCTTCTGAGAATGATGAAATAGGTAGCTGGAAAATAGAGGACCTTCCAATTTCAAAAAGATCAAAAACTGGGCTTTTGGCAGGTGGATTTAAAACAGTAGCAGACCTTAGGGGTACTACTGCAACTGAACTTCTAAGTTTACCTGGGTTTGGGAATAAGTCACTTAATGAAATTTTGGAATTACTTACTGATTATGGTATTAATATTAAAGGTTAAAAGATAATGTACAAGAGAGTTAAGAAAGCAAAATTAGGAAGGACGCAATCACATAGGAATTCTCTAAGGAGGAATCTTTTGAGGTCTCTATTTACACACAACAGTGTTGTTACAACGAGTCCTAAAGCAAAAGTACTAAAACAAGATGCTTCTTCATTGATAGCAAAGGGAATCTCTAAAGGTCAATCATTAGAATTTAGAAGGGAATTAGGTGATATTTTAGGTAGTGATGTGGCTGTAAAGAAGTTCTATGAATACATTAAGAAGGAAGGTGTTGGTGTAGTTATAACAAAAGTTGGGTTTAGATCTGGTGATAACGCTGAAAAATCTAGAGTTATCTTAAAAGGAACTGAGAAAAAGAAAGTTGTTAAGAAGGATAAAAATGTTGAAGAGAAGAAGAAAATTGTCACAAAGATTGGGAAAAATACAAATCTAAAAGATGAGAAAAGGATTGACAAAACAGCAGTTGTAAAAAAAGAACAAAGAGCTAATACTAGATCTGGACTTTAATTAAATAATAGGAAAAGATAATGAAGTACAAAACAATTTGGACAAAACAAGAAGATATCGTAAGAAAGTGGTATGTTGTGGATGTTAAGGATCAAATACTTGGCAGAACTGCTACCAAAATAGCTTCCTTACTGATTGGAAAAGAGAAACCTGAAATAGTTCCAGGGGTAGATTGTGGAGACTATGTCATAGTCATAAATAGTGATGATGTAAAACTTACTCGAGGAAAGGAAACAAAGAAAGTATATTTTAGGCATTCTACGTATCCAGGGGGAGCTAAAGAAACACGCTTTGATGAGCAAATGAAAAAGGATTCTCGAAAAGTTATTACTGATGCGGTAAAAAATATGCTTCCAAACAATAAGCTGAGAGACAAGAGACTTGCAAGATTGTTTGTGTATAGGAATTCGGAGCATAAGCATGCAGCACAAAAACCTGAAGTTATTAAATTGTAATATTTTAAACGGTGGAGAAATATTTTGAAGGAATAGGAAGAAGAAAAAGATCCACAGCCAGAGTGAGGGTCTACAAAGGTGATAAAGCGTCTAGCATCAATGGAAAAAGTATAGATGAGTATTTCGGCCCAAAATCTGAAGTTGTAATAAATAGACCTTTCATAGTTCTTGGTCTTGAAAACAAGTATTACTTTACTGCTAAAGTAAATGGGGGAGGTGTTCATGGGCAGATGGATGCAATTAAGTTAGGAATTTCCAGAGCGTTGTACTCAATGGATGAGAGTCTAAAACCAGTATTAAGAAAAAGTAAACTTGTTACAAGAGATCCTCGTGAGGTGGAAAGAAAGAAATATCACCATGTGAAGGCTAGAAAGAAGCCTCAATTCTCAAAGAGGTAGTTTCCATGATATAATGTGTGCGTGCAAGTACACTAGATGATTGCATTTGCTCTTTGCAAATGAGGAAAGTCCGGACTTCATGTCCGTCTTGAACATATCAGGATAGATGCCAATGAAAGTTGGAGGGGAGTAATCTTTTGGAGAAAAGGGCAACAGAAAGTTATACCGCCTCTTTGAGGTAAGGGTGAAATGGTGGTGTAAGAGACCACCGAGTACGACAGTAATGTAGTACTGCGAGGCAACCCCCATCTGAAGCAAGGTAAAACCGCTTAGATAGATAATCATCGTTATACAGAATTCGGCTTATTGTGTACTTGCACAATTTCTTGTATTAATTTTAATTATATGCAATTCTATACTTAGTTTAATAGGTAACTAATTTGTTGTTTTACGATTTATTATGGGGAATAATATTGAAGTGAATAACGAAGCTGGGAAAAAGAAAGATTTATTCCCTACATTTCATAAAATTGACAAAAATGGTTTTATTATAATACTTCTTGCTGTTCTAGTTCTTTTTGCTATTTGTTTTTATGTTGTTTGGATAACTTTTCCAAGTTTTAATGTTAAAGAATCAGGGAGTTTTGAAGATAATGTGGTTACTGATGAAGAATCCGAAAGCTTGGTAGAAAAAGGTAATGATATAGAGAAGAGTAATAGTGATGAAAAAGAAATACCTGTAACAACTAATTTTGAGATACCAGCTTATATAACACCAGTTTCTATAAATTTTACTTCTGAGCCGATAAATTTAAAAGCGTATCAACCAAGAGAAGCTAAAGTAGAGGAAAGAAATGATAGCTTTGTTATTAAAGTTGTATACCCAGGTACAGATCTTGAAGAAGAAATTTTAACATTAGGAAAAGAAGATGGAATTCATAGGTTAGGAACAATTAAAGCTTCGTTGTTTAATAATTCAAATAAAGTAGCAATAGTTTCTGATAAAGGACTCTTTGTTTATGATTGGAATAGTAAGAACACACGATATTATGTAAGTAAAATAGGAGAGAAGACGGTATATACAGAAATGGGCACAGAATATGAAGAGATTACCTGGAAAGTAGAATCAACAGGTCAAATTATGAAATATAATGATTTCAAATTTGTAAAAAGTCCCATCAAGATATCCAAAAATGATAAATATCTAGTATCTGAGGTAGTGCATGTTGGCTCTAGGATGGATACTTTCCCTTATTCGCTTCTAGTTTTTGATACTGATACTGGAAATTTGTTGAGTCCTGAAATAATGCTCCAATTTTTGGGACGATCTTATATCCAATTCTCTAATGATTTAAAAGATTGGGTATATTGTGTGGATGCGATACATCTTAGAGATGGTAGCTTGGGCTATTTGTATAGTGGCTCTACCAGCGATTTCTCAAATTATATAAACATTAGTGAGAAGTTGAAAATGAATGAGGGATATGATTTTGAATATGCAACTTTCTCAAATGATAACCAAAAAATTGCTATAATGTACAGAGATTATCCTGAGGATTCTGAAAAAACAGGTATATATTGGCAAAGGCATATTGGAATTTTAGATAAAGATGGTAGTAGCTTAGAAATATTGCCTGATGATTCCTTAACTTTAGCTGTAGACACAGGAAGAAATTTCTCCGAAGTGATTTTCTCTCCTGATGATAAATCAATATATTACTTTACAGTATCTGATGGTAATGATGTCTTAGTCCAGTATAATCTTCAGGATAAGAAATACGAAAGAGTAATAAAATTTGAAGAATCAAATTATAGCTGGAGTGATTTCGAATTTACTGAAGATGGATACTTGAAGGTGAAAGTAGAAATTCTTAAGACACCCAAGTCTGAATATGAAAATAATTATACAGGAGAAGAAGAGAAGTTCTTCTATATAGTTTTAGATGTTCAAAATGGTAAACTAATATATTCTTCTGGATATCCAGATTAGAAAAATACGTTGTTATACAGAATTCGGCTTATTGTGTACTTGCACAATACAGCTATTTACAGGGTAGACTCCCTATTCCATTAAGGAAGTCTTTCTCTTTTGTTCTTTTCTTTCCCTCTATTTGCAATTCTTTTATTCTTACACATACATATGGATCCACAGTCGAAACAAGAAGCATACCGTCTTTTGTCCACAGCCTACCAGCATCGAAACCATTAGGTACACCTACTAATTCACTGCTAAAAATTTTCATAATTTTCCCATCCAATGCTTTCTCTGAAGGTAGTTTCAACCTGCACCAAGCGACAGGCCAAGGAATAAATGCACGAACCATACGCTGTATATACTCTGGAGAGTAATCCTTCCAAAATATCTCAGCCTTCTCTTTTGAAATATCCTTCTGCCAACAATATGTAGCTTTACTATGTTCCTGCTTAACAGGGATGATCTCCCCATTTATCCATTTCTCTAAAATATCTCCTAAAATCATTGAACTTTTCTTAACTAATCTTTCTCTCAAAGACAAATTCGTATCTGTATCCAATATCTTCTCTCTCTCAATATGTAGAATATCTCCTTCATCTAAACCTTCAGACATTAAAATTATGGAAATTCCAGTTTCCTTCTCACCATCTAATATTGCCTTTTGTATTGGCACTGCGCCTCTGTACTTGGGTAGTATTGAAAAATGCACATTAATACACCCATACTTCGGATAATCAAGAAATACTTTAGGAACTATCTCTCCAAAGGCTTTACAAACGACAATTTCTGGCTTAAACCTTCCCAAAGCCTTAACATACATCTGTGTATTATTCTCAGTATGAAAAACTGGAATACCATTTTCTATACAATATCTTTTCACATCAGAGGGAGTTATAACCTGCTTTCTTCCTACCTTCTTATCCACAGTTGTAATTGCTCCAACCACATCAAACCTCTCATCGTTATTAAGAGACTTCAAAGTCTCTACTGACTCCCATCCAGTTCCAAGAAACAATAACCTCACCCCATCATTCTGTAAATCTCTCATAATGTAATTGTATATTAAATAAAGGTAAATTGGTATAATCCGAGAATGAAAATGTCTGATTTTACTTACAATCTACCAGAAGAAAAAATAGCAAAGTTTCCTCCTAGCAAAAGAGGAACAACTAAGCTACTTGTTGCTGATAGAAAAAGTGGCGAAATGATTGATCAAAAATACTCTGATATTCCAAAATATCTCCAAAAAGGAGACATAGTTGTTCTTAACGAAACTAAAGTTGAAAAGAGAAGAACATTTTTCAAAACAAGTAGTGGAAGAAAAGTAGAAATACTTTTTCTAAATAAAGTTGAAGATGGACAATGGTATTGTCTCATTGGTGGATCAAAACATACAAAAGAAGGAGATATATTAACATCATACGAAGACGAAAACATCAATGTAGAAGTTGGCAAAAAAGAAGGAGATGGGTTCTTTGTCTATCCAAAAGGTTTAAGTGGAGAAGAGATCTTTACGAAGGTAGGACATACACCAATACCGCCATATATGAAAAGAAATGACACTCAAGAAGATTATGTAAGATACAACACGGTTTTTGCACGAATGGGAGATTCAGTTGCTGCACCAACAGCAAGCTTAAACCTAACAAAAGAGATTCTAAAGGAAATTAAAGACAAAGGTTGCCAACAAACCTTTATTGAATTACAGGTGGGTTGGGGGACATTCTCTCCTGTTAGAGAAGAAAACATAGAAGATCATAAATTACATACAGAAAAGATAACAGTTTCCAAAAAAACTGTAGAAAGTATTAATACTGTTAGAAAAAATGGAGGAAAAGTATGGGCTTTTGGTACAACAGTTGCTAGAACTTTGGAAAGTGTATCAGATGAAAATGGTTTTGTATCAGAGTACACTGGAGATACAAATCTTTACATATACCCAGGATACAAATGGAAATGCGTAGATCACCTCATTACAAATTTTCACATGCCAGATTCTAGTTTAATACTCCTAGTCTCCTCCTTTGCAGGAAAAGATTTAATACAAAAAGCATATTCTCATGCTTTAACTAACGATTACAAATTTCTAAGCTATGGTGATAGCATGCTAATACTATGAATGTAGAAGATTTCGGTAAAAAATGTATATTTATGCCTGATGCAACATATGGTGCAGTAAGGTTTGTCACTACTGATCAGTTGAAAGAGACTGGAACGAAGGCAATTGTCACCAATACATTACATCTAATGATAGGGATGGGACAGGAAAATCTTAAAAAATTAGGAGGTATTAAGAAACTAATGAATTGGAATGGTATAGTGCTTACCGATTCAGGTGGTTTTCAAGTATATTCTCTGATTCATTCTAACAGATGGAAAGGGAATATCAGTAAAGATGGAGCCTCCTTCAAATCTCCAATAAATGGAGATCTGTACACACTAACTCCCGAGAGCTCAATAGACATGCAAATGGCTGTCAATTCAGATATATTAGTTACTCTAGATGATTGTACAGATACAGGTATAGGGAGAAGGGATGCAGAGATATCTGTTAACAGAACGGTAGAATGGGCAAAAAGGTGCAAAGATTATTTTGAAAAACAATATGGTGGAACAAAAAATACAGGAAAACTTCTAAGCTGTGTAGTACAAGGTTCCAACTACTTAGATTTAAGAAAAAAGTGTGCAAAAGAGCTAACAGAAATAGGTTTTGACGGATACAATTTCGGAGGATTTGTAGTAGATGCAGACAAAAACCTAGTAGTAGATGAAATGATTGCTGTATATGAAAATACACCAAAAGATAAATTTAAATATGCAATGGGTGTTGGAAAACCAAAAGATATTAGAATTGCAGCTAAAATAGGATACACAGTATTTGATACTGTTCTAGTAACAAGAAATGCAAGGCATGGAACTTTGTATTCTTCTGATCTAGAAAACGAAGTTCTAAAAATTACCAAACCAGAATATGCACTTGATGATCGTCCGATAGATTCTAAATGCAATTGCTATACATGTAGGAACTTTAGTAGAGCTTATGTCCACCACATGCTCAGGGCTAAGGAAGCAGTTGGAATGACATTAGCTACTATACACAATTTGACCTATTATCAAAATCTCATAGATGAAATTAACAAGAAAAAAAAAGTGGAGGATTAGACAGAAATCCTGATATAATTAGAGCGGAGATAATTTAAAATTGCTTGGCATATGAAAACACAAAAACACAAAAAACTATTAATTACTGGTCTATGTTGTCTTTTCGTAGCTGTTGTTTGTGCACTTGTCTATACCTTTGTAATAAAAAAAGAGGGAACTAGTCAAGAAAAAGATGATACTACAGTGGAAACGGATTCTGAAAAATTTGTTAAGGAATATCCAGCAGTTGGACAAAATAATATGTTTGTATACAAAAGTATGGATGAAATAGGGGATATATTAGAAAGTGGTACAGGGATAGTATACCTAGGTTTTCCAGAGTGTAAATGGTGCCAAGAATATGTAAAGTATCTGTATGCTGTCGCAGTAGAAGAAAACATAGATACGATTTATTATACTAATATACTTGTTGATAGAAAAAATAATACAGAACAATATCAAAGGCTGGTGGCAATCTTAAAGGATTATCTATTAAAAGATAAAGAAGGAAATCCGAGAATATATGTACCTGATATCACAGTCGTAAGTAACGGGAAAATACTTGGGCATGACAATGAGACATCTGTTATAACAAGTGCAGAGAGTGGAACTCCACAGGAGTATTGGACTGAGGAAAAAATTCGAAACCTAAAGGAAAGATTACGAGAAATGTTTAAAAAGCTCGAGTCTAATACATGTACAAGTTGTGAAGTATAGTGGGTTCCTTCTTCAATTATTTCGTTAAACATGATATTATAATAAAGTCCTGTTATTAAACATTTTTAGATAATTGAAAGATGTTAAGTGAACTAATTTCTTTGGTGAAAATATTTTTGAAATTATTACAAATATTAAAACCTTCTTACGGTTTTTTAGCCGTATCTTTTCATAAAGTTGTTTAATAGGGACACTATTAAATTTAATATCGAAATGCAATGGAAACTATAATAGCATCGATTATCGGTGGTATCGTTGGCATTGGTGGAACTTTTGCCCTTCTGAAATATGTATTGAAATGGGTAAATATTGAAGATATACCCGAAGAAGCAATTGAATCTGCAGCAAAGAAGATGATGAGCAAAAAGTTTGAAGATGCCGAAGAGGAGATATCTGAATTAAGAGAGCGAGAAGAAAAAAGATTAAAGGAAATCAGGAAAGAAAATGCTGAACATGAAGAAATTCTAGTTGAAAGAGAGAAATCTTTAAACAAAAGATCAAAAATACTTGATGATAAAAGTGAGGAATTGGCTAGTAAGGAGAAAGAGCTTAAAGCCCTAAGTGAAAAGATAGAGGAAATGAGAACATCACTTAAAACGGAGTTGGAAAAGTTGTCTGGGTTATCGCGGGAAGAAGCGACTGAAAAGTTAAAAGCAGAGATAGATGAGGATTTGAAAGGATATGAGGCTCAAAAAATAAGACAGGCTGAGAAGAATATAGAAGCTGTAGCTGATGAAAAAGCACAAAAAATACTCGTAGAGTCAATGCAAAGGGTTGTTACTGATTATGTAGGAGAAACAACTACTAAAGTTATTAAGGTTGATGATGAAAAAGTTAAGGGAAGAATAATTGGAAAAGAGGGAAGAAATATACGATCGTTTGAACAATTAACAGGTGTAGATGTAATCGTAGATGAATCTCCAAATGCAATAGCATTGTCCTCTTTTGATCCCCTGAGGAGAGAAATCGCATATGTAGCTATGAATAAATTAATAGCAGATGGAAGGATCCATCCTAGTTCAATAGAGGAGGCTGTGAGGAAAGCGAAAAATGATATTTCTCAGGAAATAAAGAAAAATGGACAAATACTTGCTGATGAGGCTGGTTGGCCTGATATGGATGTAGGACTTATGAAATTAGTCGGAAAGATGAAGTACAGAAGTAGCTATGGGCAATCCCTTATGTCTCACACAATAGAAGTTATTAGGATAGCTGAGGTTCTTTCAACAGAACTGGGGACAGATACTGCACTTGTAAAAAAGGCTGCACTTTTGCATGATGTTGGAAAGGTTCTTACTCATAAAGTAGATAGCCCTCATCATCATATATCAGGGCAGATAGCTAGAAAGTATATGCTTGATGATAAACTTGTAAATGCAATAGAAGCACACCATTTAGATATTGAGCCGCAAAGTCCAGAGGCAGTGATTGTATATTTGGCAGATGCAATTTCTGGTTCTAGACCCGGAGCTAGGAAGGATAGTTATGAGCAGTATATACAAAGGATAGAAGGAATTGAGAATGCAGCAAAAGAAATAGGTGGAGATAAAATAGATGAGGTCTTTGCAATTAAAGCTGGAAGAGAAGTAAGGATTGTAGTTAAGCCAAATTTAGTTTCTGATGATGAGGCTGTAGTTATGGCAAAGGATATAGCCAGAGAGATTGAGAAAAAGCTTAATTATCCTGGTAATGTAGAAGTTACTGTAATTAGAGAAACTAGAGCTGTTGAGGTCGCAAAATAGGTTTTTTTTATTGTCTTCTAGTAATTTATGCTATAGGGAGAGTACTCAAATGAGTACTCTCTGTGTTTTGTCTTTAAGAAAATCATTTGTGTTAAGGTTTTTTGTATCCTACATAGAAATTGCCAAAAAATTGTGTATTGTAGGGATTAATGATATATCTGACTATATAATCCTAATCCTCTCTTTATGTATTTGAACATTAAACATACCCAAATGTCCTTTTGTGTTAAAGCTTTTCTTAATTATATATACATAACCTATAATATTATGCCATCTTGACGATTCCTTTAGTTTTTCATATTTTATGAGTGGATATACTTAAAATCTCTCTATTAAAAGAATTTTGGTATATATCACTAAAGAAAGGAGGTTATACACAAAATGTTAAAGAAAGATTTAGTAGATAAGATTGCATCAGTAGGTCTAACGAAGAAACAAGCTGCCGCAGCTTTAGATGCAACTCTAGAGGCAATTGCAGATTCATTGAAGAGTGGTGAGCCTGTACTCTTGACAGGATTCGGAAAATTTGAAGTCAGGACAAGGGCTGCAAGAACGGGAATAAATCCTAAGACTCTTGAAAAAATCAAGCTTCCAGCAACAAAGGTTCCTGCATTTAAGGCAGGTAAAGCTTTGAGAGCTGTTGTTAAGTAATTGCCGGTATTTCTTTGTAGATAAAGAAATTAAAAGGAAAAGGACTCGCTGGAGTCCTTTTCTGTTTTTGATACATATACTTAGTACTATCTTGCATAGAAGCCTTTCATATCATAAACTGTAAAGGATACAATGATAAAAAATTGTCTTGTTCCAAATAAAAATAACTCATACAAAGCGTACTTGCTTAGAAAGACTGCAGTAGTCATATACTCGATTATATTACTACTAGTAAATACTTTTGGAGGTGTGTTTGGTATAGAACAAGCTCAGGCGAGTACAATAACCCCAGAAAACATTGTTGCCCTGACAAATGCGGAAAGAGCTAACCTAGGCCTTTCTACTCTATCATACAATGCCCAACTTTCATCAGCAGCTCTTGCCAAAGCGAATGATATGTTTGAAAAGCAGTATTGGGATCACTTTGGGCCAAATGGAGAAACACCTTGGCAATTCATACGTGGAGCAGGATATTCATATGTATATGCTGGAGAAAATCTAGCTAAAGGGTTTAAGACATCTGAAAGTGTAGTAGAAGCTTGGATGGCAAGTCCAACACATAGAGCAAATATAGTGAATAGTAATTACAGGGATATTGGAGTAGCTGTTGTAGAGGGAATTCTGCTAGGTAAACAAACAGTACTTGTTGTCCAAATGTTTGGAACACTGCCTGGGCAAGTAGAGAGTGCAACAATAACAAATTCTCAAACACCAGCAGTTACTAAAACTGAAACTGTTACAAATACCTCCGTAGTTACTCAAGAGATAGAAACAAAAAATAATATTGAGCAACAAATAAAAAGTATAAGCATCAGTATTCCTGTCAATGGAGAAACATACAGTGATCCTAAATTAAAAGTTGCAGGAAATGTTGAAAATGTTCAAGGTGAATATGGAGTTGAAGTAGTTGAAAATGGAGAGGTAGTGGCTGATACAACCTCTACAACTTCATATTGGAATGCATCTAAAGCGTCAGATTGGTCTGATGGATCTCACACAATAACAGCTGGTATCAAGGGAACTAATGTTATCTCATCTCCAGTTTCTTTTAACATTGACTCTGTAGCTCCACAAATAGATGTAGATTCTTTAAAAGTACGTGAGGAGGGAGATTCATATGTACTTTCCTTTACAATATCAGAAACTCCACAGTCTGTTGAAGTAGTCTCTGGTTCAAAAATAATTCCTGCAGACGATATAGATGGTGGGAGGGTTGAGGTGAAGTTGGCAAGAGATGATATTGCTGATTCTGTGATAATTAGGCTATCTGACAAATACCAAAATGATTCAGAGCTTAATATCTCAGATTATTTTAGCAATGAAAATAGTCAGAAAAAAACTTTAACTCCAATAGTATCGTTAACAGTAGGTAATTTAATTAGTATAGGTATAGTTGGTCTTGTATTTGTTCTTTTGTGTATAGAAATTTTTGAATATATTAAAAAAGGTATGTTAAAGGATGCAGTAGGAGATATTTTAACTGTAGGAATATGGTGGACAATACTTGCTGTTGCAATATTTTCTGGTTTCTCAGGTAATCTTAATTAAGAAGGTGAATGATTAATAGTAAGAAAAAAGCCAAAAATGAAATATTTTTAGGTATCCTTCTATTTCTAGTTACTGAAGTTTTTAATTATTTTGTTCTTAAAACTTCTCTCAAATATCTGCTTTTAATAGGTATACTTGGTATTGTAGTTTTAGAATTTCTGATAGTAAGAATATTTAAGCTTTATTCACAAAAGAAAGTATCTAAATATAGCGATGTTGTAATGAAAATCTCTCTTAAGAGGAGATTCTTTCAATATTTCATACTTCCCTTTGTTTTCTATGTATCTCTTTTGTTCTTTCTATATTTCAATAGGAATCAAATGCTTGGTCATCTAGTATTAATTATATCCATTGGGTTTCTACTAGTGGCTTGTATAAATATGAAGAATTCATTGCAAAAACATTATTCAATAGCATTAGCTACTAGAACAATATATGATTTCATATGTATAACCGCGC
>DAOOVT010000008.1:0-39945 GCA_035370405.1 Candidatus Dojkabacteria bacterium
GATATGTAGCCTTCTTTCCTAAAGAATTTCTAAATGACTCTGATGTCAACCCTATTGTTTTGAGTTTTTGTATCTTCTTCGATTTACTCTCAAGCACAGCCACCATCAAATGCTCAGTTCCGAAGTAAACATGAGACATTCTTTGAGCCAAAGCAAATCCTCTCTGAATTGCATCTGCAGCTTCTTTAGAAAATGAAAGTTTTCTTGGAATTGAAGTATCTCCAACTACTTCTATATTTTTCTTTGAATACAAAATCTCCATAACATCAGAAGGAGAAATCCCCATACTATCTAAAGTCCTTCTAGCAAGACAATTTTCATTGAGAATTAAACCAACTACAATACTAGAAAGGGAAATCTTCTTTTCCTGAAAATAATCAGAAACGAGTGAGGCCGTTCTCAACGATACCAAAAGATTGGTACTCATTCTCCCGAACACAGATTCTTTTGTTGTACTTCGTTCTATCATATCCCAATTATACTATATTTATAATTTTGGTGGTTAATACAGCACAAACATACACCCTGCCAAAAACAGGGTATATTACTGGATATTAAAGAAATACTACTCTCCCTCTATTTCTTCACTAATAGCAGTATCAACTGCAGAAGCTAACTCTTCTTCACTTAATTTCTTCTCTTTTACTTTTGCTTTTTTAGAAGAACTCCCCTTCTGTTTTGCACCTTTTAGGCTTAATCCTAGATGTCTCTCTGTTGAGGAAATAGAAAGTATTTTTACATTTACATCTTCACCCACTGAGACTATATCTGCAGGATCTTTAACTAATTTGTCAGAAAGTTCTGAAATATGTATAAGACCATTCAACCCATCTCCTATTCGTACAAAAGCACCATATGGTACAACTTTCTGTATTTTTCCTTCAACAATATCTCCTATCTGGTATTTTGCAATAGCTTCAGCCCACGGATCTTTAAGCAATCTCTTAATACTATACGCTACTCTTTTCCCTCCATCAGATACCCCTATGACCATAACTTTGACCTTGGTACCAACTGTATACAAGCTACCGATATCTTCAACCTTATCCCAAGAAAGTTCTGAAAGGTGTACAAGACCTTCTAATCCTTCCGCATTCACAAATATTCCAAAAGGAGTAATTCCACTGACTGTCCCCTCTAAAATATCCCCTTCCTTTACTTTGTTTAGTGTCTTTTCTCTTTGTTCTAAATCTCTAGATTGTGTAACCATCTTCTCGGAGAGAATAATTCTGTTTTTCCCTCTGTCTAATTCAATAATCCTTGTCTGTATTTTCTCCCCAACAAGAGAATTAAGCCTCTTTTGCACTTTTGAAGAGATATCTTTACCAACTTGCCTAATGCCATTCAAATATACTCTCGATGCATCTAATTGAGAAGTCGGAATAAAACCTCTAACATCATTGCCTATTTCAACTATCAATCCTCCATTGTTTGCCTCTACAACAGTTGTTTCAACTATTTCATTATCCTTCTTAGCTTTTTCTAATGTAATCCAAGCGCTGGCCTGCTGAGTTCTCCTGATTGAAAGAACAAGCCTTCCATCATCATCTTCTGGTTTAACAACATAGACCAAAATTTTATCTCCAGGCTTCAAATCTCTCCAATCTAGGGTATAACTTTTCAATTCTCTTCCAGCTACAATTCCTTCTGATTTATATCCAACATCAACAACAACCAAACCATCTTGGACATCGACTACTTCCCCTTCAACGATGTCACCTTTTGAAAGCTTTTTAATTTGGTGTTCTTTATCGGCTAAATATGAATCAATTTGTGCATATAGTGGATTTTCTGTTTTTTTGTTTTTCTCCATTGGATTTTTCCTATGGTGATGCCCCTTCTGCTGACCTGTTAGGACATACTGCTAAAATTACATATCAGCTCGGGCAGTATATCACGATCAGTGCTTATTTGCAAAAGTTATGGACATATCAGCCCATAATGGATACCCCCCTCTGTATAGCTACTTATCATTTTTAAGAAGTCTATCTTTCAAAACAACTTTCTCCATATCAGGATTTTTGGCCTTTAAAATGTATCTACCATATAGCACGAAGTAAGAATTGACCTTATACCAATCTCTCTTGGGATACAATTTCTCTAAATCATGTGCTATTTTAGTGGGATCAGACTGTTTAGTTAAATCATAGAGTCTAGCAACTCTCTTCACATGTGTATCAACTGCAATACCTTGATTTGCATGATACCTATCGTTTAAGAACACATTAGCTGTCTTGTATCCAACTCCAGGGAGAGTCATTAGCTTACATAATTCTCTTGGGACTTTTCCTTCGAATTCTTGTTGTAAAATCTTTGCTAAATCTATAATTCTCCTTGATTTTGTTTTGTAATAGTTTATACCCCCTAGGGTATTTTCTACATCTTTAAGATTAGCTCTTGATAGCTCAGAAGGTGATGGATATTTTTTGAACAAATTTTTAGTAACCTTGTTCACCTGCTTGTCAGTCGTTTGTGCAGACAAAACTATACACACAAGAAATTGAAAATCCGTCTCCCAATTCCTCAACTCAGTAGAAGCATTAGGAAATAGCTTCTCAATTTCTTCCAAAAGTTTTCTTGCAAGCTCCTTCTTTGTCATAATTGTAAGCCAACTCTTAGTTTAAAAATAAAATCTTTTCCAAGAAAATACTCTATCAAATCCAGTACTCCCTCTACTTTGACTAACTTCTTAAATTCTTTTCGAACATTTTCATTCTGAAATTTAATAGCCTTGGTAGAATACGCACTACTCAAACCAAGTTTAAGAGCATAAGTATACATACTATCCTTGTCATTTCCTTCTGAAGCTACCAAATACTTCTGTTGGTCATCTGCACTCCATTCAGCCCCACAATACAAATTAGATACTATATCATTAAAATTGATGCTATAAGAAGAAACACCTTCATCATCTATTGGCAAATCTCCATATGTATCTGAAATTATTCTTTTCAAATCATTTAAAATATCTACTCTACTCCTCCAACTTTTTCCAATTTTTGTAGGAACTCTATACCATCCAGTCCCAATCATTTTTTCAAAAATCCCATATACCTCCCTACTAATCTCCTGTACCTTACTCTTTTCATACATATCTTCGTTTTCGATGCTCTCTCTTCCTCTCCAAGACTCCTCTTCTTGATTATCTGCATACAGTTGAACAACACATCTTTTTAACCCAAGTGACGATACCATGAGAGAATCAAAATTCATTGCACAATTAACATATTCCTCTATTTCCTCTTTCTTAGCATTCTCCATATTTGCTAAGGCATAGGCTATAGTTAAAGCATTGCTAAAAGGACTTCTATCGAGAAGAACAAAAGAATTGTGATATCTTTTATCCCCAAGGTATGTATTAAGAAATTCTAGTCTGTTTAGAGCAAAAAGAATCATACGAATGTTTAATTCATTCAAATCATTTGAGGAATGCAAAGGAAAACCTTCAACCAAAAGTCTGCGCAGACATGACCCTATTGGAGTGGAATATATCGGAAAAGAAACAGATATCAATTTAACATTTTGAGCAAGAAGATCTTTTCGAAGATTTAGAAATGCATCTCCCTTCCCAATTTGATCTCCACCTTCCAAACATATAGACCCATAGCACAAAGGTGTCATTTTTGAAAGAATTAAACAAATTTATGCATCTTCATTATATCATTTATGCATAGGAGCATAGTATTGAGTATATATGTTACCCTTACTTTTTATTTTCAGAATGGCAAAATCTAAAAGCGATATATTTTAGCTAATAGTTGAGTCACTGTTTTTGTTTCCTTTTGCTCAATTTTTTGTCTGAAAATTAGATGATGTTACATTTCTGGGAAAAATTTCGTGTATAGCAATATAGAAAAAGAGAAATATATAACAGGAAGAAATCGATAATCTCTCGTATTTTCAAGATTTCAAATCACTATAGTTTAGTCTATCGGATAGACCAAAGGACATGTTCGAAAAGAAAAAGACCCACCTATTTAAGATGGGTCTTTCATTTTCAAAAGTCCTGGCAATAACCTATCTTCCCAAAACCAAAGGTTTAAGTATTTTCGGCGCTTAAGCGTTTTACTTCTGAGTTCGGGATGGAATCAGGTAGTTCCGCTCCGCTACGATCGCCAGGCAAAAAACAGTTTTATACAACTATCTTTTGCCTGACCCCCTTCCGTCGGAAGAGGCTCAGGACTTTAATTCTAAAGAGCAATTCGTGTACTTTTAGTACACTCAAAACCGAATAGAAAGTGAAAATCAAAAAAGCTTTTGGTCTATTAGTACTCCTTGGCTAAATACATTGCTGTACTTACACCTAGAGCCTATCAACGTGGTAGTCTCCCACGGACCTTCCGTGTGATCAAGTCACACAAGTATATTTAATCTTGGGTCAGGCTTCGCACTTATATGCTTTCAGTGCTTATCCAATAGCAACTTAGCTACCCAGCGATGCTCTTGATAGAACAGCTGGTAGACCAGAGGTTACCACACCCCGATCCTTTCGTACTAGGGGCCGAATCCCTCAAATATACAACGCCTATACCGGATAGAGACCGACCTGGCTTACGCCGGTCTGAACCCAGCTCGCGTGCCGCTTTAATGGACGAACAGTCCAACCCTTGGGATCTTATCCAATCCCAGGATGCGACGAGCCGACATCGAGGTGCCGAACCTTGCCGTCAATATGAACTATCGGGCAAGACTAGCCTGTTATCCCCGGGGTAGCTTATCTCCGTTAAACAATGGCGCTTCCACGCGCAACCAAAGGGTCACTTAAACCTACTTTCGTAACTGATCGAGGTGTCCCTCTCACAGTAAAGCCTCCTTATGCTTATGCACTCTCCACCCGATTTCCATCCGGGTTGAGGAGACCTTAGTGCGCTTGCGGTACTCTTTAGCAAGCAACCGCCCCAGTCAAACTTCCTACCATGCACTGTCTAGAATCCAGATGATGGACACTGTTAGAAATAAAATTCCAAAAGAGTGGTATTACACTGTCGACTCCACCATTCCTGACGAAATGATTTCAAAGTCTCCCACATATTCTATACATCCGAAACCTTATTCCAATGCAAAGCTGAAGTAAAGCTCCACGGGGTCTTTTTGTCCTGGTATAGGTAGGCCGCATCTTCACAGCCATTTCAATTTCACCGAGCGCACTGTTGAGACAGAGGAAGGATCGTTACACCTTTCATGCAAGTCACTAATTAAGTGACGAGGTATTACGCTACCTTAGGACCGTTATAGTTACAGCCGCCATTGACCAGGGCTTCGACTCTCCACTTCGCAACCGCTAAAGCACCGAAGTGCATTCAGCAGATAGCTAATGGATTATCTTAACCTTCTGGCATTGGGCAGGTGTCAGCACTTATACATCCTCTTGCGAGTTTGCAAGCGCCTGTAGTTTTGGTAACTAGTCGTCCTTCCCTATTCTGTGCCACTTCCATCGCCACAAATAAAATACTTATGACGGGAAGTCCCCCTTCTTGCGAACTTACGGGGTTAATTTGCCGAATTCCTTGACAATGCATCACTCGTACGCTTTAGTGCGTTTACACCAATCTACCAGTGTCGGTTTGCGGTACGGATACAAACATTTTTTACAATCACCGAAGTGATTGACGATAGAAATTTTTCCTGGAAAATTAATAGGACAAATCGGATTCCCGAAGGTCACCTTTGCATCACAGCTCATGTATATCCGCCGAAGCGGAAACATCTCTCCGGATTTACCTAGAGAAACTCATTTACTGCTTACACCCCAAATCAATAAGGGGCCTGCCTTTTCAATTTTCTGATTCCTTTTCAAATGTTAGTAGTACAGGAATATTAACCTGTTGTCCATCGTATACGCTTTTCAGCCTCTACTTAGGACCGACTAACCCATGGATGACTGCCATAGCCATGGAAACCTTAGATATTCAGCGAGCAGGGTTTTCACCTGCTTTACGTTACTCATCCCAGCATTCTCACTTCTATATGCTCCAGCGACGCCTTACGGGCCACCTTCACAGCTTTTTATCAACTGCTAAGTTGATCATATATAGAACGCTCCTCTACCACTCACTTAGTTCCGAAGAACTAAATAAATCCGCAACTTCGGAATCTATCTTCAGCCCCGTTAATTTTAAGTGCAAAATCTCTTGACTAGTAAGCTTTTACGCATTTTTTAAAGGATGGCTGCCTCTAAGCCAACCTCCTAGCTGTCTGAGAAATTTCACTTCCTTTACCACTAAGATAGAATTTAGGGTCCTTATTTGACGATCTGGACTGTTTTCCTTTCGAGCACAGGAACTTAGATCCCTGACTCTGACTGCTGTAATGTACAATATGGTATTCGGAGTTTAACTGGATTGAGTACTCTTTCGAGCCTCAGATCCAATTAGTGCTCTACCCCCACATTTTAAATTACAACGCTAGCCCAAAAGCTATTTCGAGGAGAACCAGCTATTACCAAGTTCGTTTGGCATGTTACCGCTAACCACAAGTCATCTCATAATTTTGTAACATTAAAGAGTTCGGGCCTCCATCATGATTTCTCACAACTTCACCCTGCTCATGGCTAGATCACTTGGTTTCGGGTCTCGTGCATGTGACTCAAGCCGCCCTATTCAGACTTGCTTTCGCTTCGGCTCCCCAATAAACATGGTTAACCTTGCCACACACAACGAACTCGCTGGGTCATTCTTCAATAGGCACGCCGTCACCGGATATACCGGCTCCGACTGCTTGTAAGCATACGGTTTCAGTAACTATTTCACTCCCCTAACAGGGGTACTTTTCACCTTTCCCTCTCTATACTAATTCACTATCGGTCGCAAAAGATATTTAGCCTTACCAAGTGGTTTTGGTAGATTCCCACAAAATCTCACGTGTTTCGTGGTACTTAAGGAATTAAAAGAAGGTCATATTTTTTTGTGTACGAGGCTTTCACTCTCTGTGGCATATCTTTCCAGATATTTTCTACTAAAACATGACTTTGTAACTTCTCGAATTGTTTGCTACCAATTCATTTAATCCTTACAACACTCATATCGCACGAGTAGCAACCTACGAGTTCAAGTCCTCAATCATCGCAACGCGAATCATGATTTCTATTCCTCTTACACGATATGAGTTTAGGCTCTTCCCTTTTCGCTCGCCACTACTGGGGGAATAAACTCGTGTTCTTTTTTCCTGCAGGTACTGAGAGGTTTCACTTCCCTGCGTTACCATCAATACAGCTATTAATTCACTGTAAGACAATTAGATATAACTCTAATTAGGTTACCCTATTCGGAAATCCCCGGATCAAAGCTTGTTTGACAGCTACCCGAGGCTTATCGCAGCCTACTACGTCCTTCATCGGTCTTTTGCGCCAAGGCATTCACCATATGCTCTTTGTTCGCTTAATTGAAATTACTTTCTATTCAGTTTTGAATGTGCAAGAGAATTTTTGTGAATTCTATCGCATATAAATAATTGGCCTACCTCAACGATAAAAATATGCACAAAAACTCGTACAACGGAAATTAAAGATTTCTCTTCTTTTTCCGATATTTGTGGACCTGAGGAGAGTCGAACTCCTGACCTCTTCATTGCAAATGAAGCGTTCTGGCCAGCTGAACTACAGGCCCTCTTTCGAATCTGGTGGGCGCACCAAGAATCGAACTTGGGACCTCAGTCTTATCAGGACTGTGCTCTAACCAGCTGAGCTATACGCCCCTCGTATCTCACAATAATATAAAGAACTTAGCTATTAAAAGCTAAAAAGTGACAGGAAAGTCCGGTTAACTCCTTAGAAAGGAGGTAATTCAGCCGCAGATTCCCCTACGGCTACCTTGTTACGACTTAACCCCAGTCATAAGCGTTACCTTCGTCATTCTATCCACAAGGGATAAAACGCCTTCGGGTATCACCTACTCCCATGGCTTGACGGGCGGTGTGTGCAAAACCCGAGAACGTATTCACCGTGACATGGCTGATTCACGATTACTAGCGAATCCGACTTCATGAGGTCGAGTTGCAGACCTCAATCCGAACTGAGACCAACTTTAAAGGATTAGCTCCGCCTTGCGGCTTGGCTTCCCATTGTATTGGCCATTGTAGCGTGTGTGTAGCCCAGGACATAAGGGCTATGCGGACCAGACGTCATCCCCACCTTCCTCTCCGTTTTACCGAAGCGGTTTCCTAAGACACTTGTAACATAGGATAGGGGTTGCGCTCGTTTCGGGACTTAACCCTACATCTCACGACACGAGCTGACGACGGCCATGCAGCACCTGTGTATCACCCTCGAAGGCTACCCTATTTTCATAAGGTATGCAGATACATTTCAAACCCTGGTAAGGTTCTTCGATTGCCGTCGAATTAAACCACGCGCTCCTCCGCTTGTGCGGGTTCCCGCCAATTCATTTGAGTTTTAGCCTTGCGGCCGTACTTCCCAGGTGGGACGCTTAACGCGTTAGCTGCGGCACTCAGTACTTCCATCCATCTCCGAAGAGTTGAATAGTTGTACCAAACACCTAGCGTCCATAGTTTACAGCGTGGACTACACGGGTATCTAATCCGTTTTGCTACCCACGCTTTCGAGCCTTAGTGTCAGACAAGGACCAGCGAATCGCCTTCGCCACTGATGTTCCTCCCAATATCAACGCATTTCACCGCTCCACTGGGAATTCCATTCGCCTCTTCCTGTCTCAATTTCTGTAGTTTCCAAAGCTTTTCCACGGTTAAGCCGTGGCCTTTAACTAAAGACTTACAGAAACACCTACGCATCTCTATACACCCAATAAATCCGGATAACGTTCGCACCCTACGCATCACCGATGCTTCTGGCACGTAGTTAGCAGGTGCTTATTCATATGGTACCGTCATTTATTCTTCCCATATAAAAGGAGTTTACGATCCGAAGACCTTCTTCCTCCACACTGTGTCGCTGCGTCAGGGTTGCCCCCATTGCGCAAGATTCCTAATTGCTGCCTCCCGTAGGAGTATGGACCGTGTCTCAGTTCCATGGTGGCTGACCGCGCTCTCACGCCAGCTACCCGTCTTAGCCTTGGTAAGCCATTACCTCACCAACAAGCTGATAGGATGCGGACTCCTCTTGAAGCGCCGTAACTTTACTTGCAAGACATAAAGAGATGCAAGACTATCGAGTATTATCCCATCTTTCGATGAGCTATTCCCGACTTCAAGGCAGATAATCCACATGTTACTCACCCGTTTACCACTATCCAAAGAAGAAAAACTCTTTACCGAAGTATTGAGTTATTCAAATAGGACCGTTCGATTTGCATACCTTAGGCACACAGCCAACGTTCATCCTGAGCTATGATCAAGCTCTCATTGAAAAAATACTTAACTAACAACTGTCAAAGACAGTAGACCAACCAGTATATGATGTTGGATTTTGGATGTTTGACTAAATGAATTGTATGAACCAATCACACAATAATATTTAGAAAGTCATAAAATTTTAGACTTCCTGTCACTTTTAAACTTTTAATGAGCTGAGTATGGGTAATACCTCTGACTCACTAAACATTACAAAACACAAAGAAATGTTTCTTTAGAAAAAGAATTTCTAAGAGGAAACCTGCTTCTTTTTAATCATCCCAAACTCGTGCTGAGTATCATATCACACACATATGATCTGTGCAAGTCCCTATGCGGAATCAAACTCATTTCGTACATAATATAATTAAAATGCCCTTATACAGGACTTTTATGTCTAGCGAACAAATTTTTGCACCTCAACTCTTTTACAAAGAATAATCCAATCTATCCGAATAAAATACTGGTTCACATGTCAAATTGATTTTTAATCCTTTCAATATCCTAGCATCACCATTATGAACTATATATGTACCATGAGCCTCACAGTTTTTAAGCTTGGTTATTCCCTTTAAAGCTTTTCCAACAGAAGGATTTGTCACTGAAGAAATACTCAAGGCAACTAAAACCTCCTGCAGCGTAAGAGGCATCTTTTCTCCTGTAACTTTTGGCATTAGCTTTAATATTGGCTTCAACACAGATGGGGATAACAAATCTATATTATCAGGTATCTCTTCAATTTCCTTAATAGCATTAAGTATTAAGCTACTCGCTGGGCTCAAAAGATTAGTTTCCTTTCCAGTAATAATTTTTCCATTTGGTAATTTAAGAGATATCACATGCTTCTTTTCTTTCTGAGATTTCTTTAGTGCTGGTTTAACAACATCAAGATAATTTTCATCTATTCCGAGCTCATTCATCAATTTTTTCACCCTTTCAGGCGTATCTGCATCTGTCACTCCTGTTTTGTAATTACACATTTCATTGAAGTACCTTCTTACTATTTCCTTCTTTGACGCATCTTTAACAACTTCATCGTTTACAATACATTCCCCTATCATATTTACACCCATATCTGTTGGAGAATAGTAGATATTTTTTTTGAAAATGCGATACAAAATTGTTTTTAATACTGGAAAAACTTCTAAATCACGATTGTAATTCACTGCTTGTATCCCATATTTCTCTAGATGGAAATAGTCAATCATATTTACATCTTTAAGATCAGCTGTTGCAGCCTCATACGCCATATTGAGGGGATGCTTTAATGGCAGATTCCAAACAGGCATCGTCTCAAATTTTGCATATCCTGCATTAACCCCTCGCTCATGTTCATGATACAGTTGGGATAGACATGTTGCTAATTTTCCAGATCCTGGACCAGGAGCATTTACTAGTATTATTTTTTTGCTTGTTTCAATATATGGATTTGCTCCATATCCCTCTTTACTGACAATCGTGTCAATATCCGTTGGATACCCTTTTGTGAACTTATGTATATATGTTTTTAATCCATACCTTTTAAGTTTTTCTATGAATCTATCTGCTGTCGGCTGATTATTATACAGAGTAACTACAACCGAATTTATACTAAAACCCATCTGTCTTAGGTGGTCTATTAGACGGAGAACTTCCATATCATATGTAATCCCATATTCTGCACGAACTTTCTTCTTCTCTATGTCTCCTGCGTTTATACAGAAAATTATCTCTAAATCATCCTTTAACTTTTCAAGCATTTTTACTTTTACATCTGGACGAAATCCTGGAAGGACTCTAGATGCATGAGTATCATCAAAAAGCTTTCCACCTACCTCTAGGTATAGTTTGTCAAATAATTCAGTCCTTTTTTGGATATTTTCACTTTGAATCTTTACATATTTATCATTATCAAAACCGAGTTCCATCTCGGGGTTATATTGTAGCATTCATATGAATATTCTTTCAATTGAGTTATTTCAATATTGCTAATGCCTCATATTAAACATCTCAGTAAGTTCCTTTACTGTAGTTGCTTCATTTACACTTTTATCCCTATTCCACTCTACTAATCTTGGAAATCTTAAAGAGAGCCCACCACCTATATCTTCTTTTGATATACCTTTTGTTATTTCATCTGCTTCTACAGTAAATACAACTTCTGGATATACCCATACATCAGGAACAAGAATTGAAGGACACAATACATTTGGAAGTTGATGATCTACGGTTTTTTCATCAAGTTGCTTCTTTATCTCTTCAAGAAGTTCATCACTAAAACCAGTTCCAACTTTACATACAGCCTCAAAACAATCATTTTCCTCGTTATACAAAGCACCTAAAACTGCACCTATACCAAATTTAGATCTTCTTCCTGAACCGTGAAAATACCCTACACATACTAAATCTACTGTATCCACCAATGTATTTACCATTGATTTTTTTAATTTTATCCAATCATAATTTCTTACTCCTGGAAGATATGCTCCTTCTCTCTTCTTTACAATCACACCCTCGTTTCCTTCATCGATATTTTTGTTGAATATCTTCTTTAAAGCACTCATATCAGCAATATAGTCTGTCGTACATCTAGAGATATTTCCTTCTACTCCCATCTCTTCTAGCTTTTTAATCCTCTCCTCCGTATTACTTTGAGATATATCTCTACCATTAAGATACAAAACATCAAAGCACATGGCCCTAACAGGAACATCTTGTTGCATTGTATCTACATTGTATTTTCTTCTCCTCTGCATGGTTTCTTGAAAAGGAAGAAATTTACCATTTTTGTAACCTAAAGCTTCGGAATCTAGTATGAAAGATTTTTCTTTCATCTGCCTCGCACTTTCTACTATCTCTGGAAACATTTCTGTAATATCTTCAAGGTTTCTAGTAAAAAGCTTAACAGTAGTACTATCGCTTTCATTGGCAAACAGACCTTTTTCTTCTTGTGGAATGTATTGTTCCCACAGCACATTTTTATCTATGCGAGGATCATTTTTTGTCTCGTATTTGTGTATCTGACACCTTAATCCATCAAATTTAGGCTGGACAAGAAATGGAACTTCAAACCTTTCAAAAACTTCTGCAAATGAACCAACCCTTTCTACTAATCTTGCTAAAACTGGAACTCCTGGTTGTAATGAAACACTATTTAGATTAGTTTTTGCTTGTTTAGGTGTTGTCCCAACTATCTGTGAACATATATATCCTATGTCTGTACATACTCCATATGCTCTGTCTAATTCTTCACGAAGGCTTTTGTCGTGGCATACAACAAAAGAGAAAACATCTAACAATGTTTTTGCACTAACACCAAATCTAAGTTCCCCACAAATTATTCTTACAAAATATTTTGCCTCTAGAGGACTAAATGATTTAAGGCTTTGGAGAATTAAGGTGTTTTTTCTTTCAACAGAGCCTGTCCCAGTGATATTCATAATTTCCCAAAGAAGTTCATATACTTGTAAAAGAGTTTTTTCTTCTGAAGAGAATTTCCCACTTAATGCGAAGAATTCTACAGTTTCTCCTATGTCTCCTAGCTCATTTCGTTTTTTCCTAATATCTAAGTTAAGCCCATTTGCTTTGATATATTGAGACATTAAATTAACAAGACTCTTTTCAGAATAGTTAAATTCAACAGGAACAAATGGAGGTGCTATTCGCCCTAGTATTAAGTATGAAAGTATTTCTGCATCTGTTTCTTTTAATTGAGCATAGAAATCGGCAAGTATATATGTCATGTCATTTCTAGCAGAAGTTTCTTCTATTTCTTTAAACATTTCACAAACTTTTTTGAATGTGGTTTCTTTGTATTTACTTTGCATACCTGTATGTTGTTGATTTTGTAGTTCCTTCTTGGAGGATAAGTCCTTTTTGCATAAGTACATTCATATCTCTTCTTAAAGTTCTAGAAGAGACATTGGGTATGAGAGAATGTAATTCTGCTGGTGATATTATTCCGTTTCTTTTTATCTCATTGAGAATTAGTGTCTGTCTTGTATTTAAACCGTTGGAGAAATTTACTCCGACATCTTTTTTTTCGAAGGAATTTTTTTTCTTAGATTTCTGGTGTCTAAGAAATGTAATCAAAAGCAATCCTAAAATTAAGCCAACTATGTACCATACGGTATTTGAATTATCCTTTTTAGTATTTTCTTCCATATCAGAGATTGTAAATAATTACTTGGTATATTCTAGCATATATTGCGTAGGAGAAAGTTTTCACTTAAGACGAATTCGATGTTTACTGCACAATCTATTCTAAATCTGCTAAATTCTTTCCTCGAGAAATACTTATATCAAGAGGAGCATTCAGGCTTACAACAGTCTTAGCAATATATCCTACTTTCTTTTGAAATTCACTCAACTTCTCTTCTTTTACCTCAAATACAAGTTCATCATGAATTTGTAGAAGTATGTATGCTTCATTTTCAAATTCTTCCTGTATTAGCTCGTCCATTTTTATCATTGCTAATTTCATGATATCAGCTTCACTTCCCTGTATAGGCATGTTAATAGCTTCTCTTTGAGCTGCTTTCAAAAGCCTGAAATTTTTTGAAGAAAGACCTTTAATATGTCTTGTAGTACCAAACATAGATTGTACATATCCTCTCTTGTAGGCTTCTTTCTCCAAATTCCTGATGTAATTTTCAACACCAACATAATGTGCAAAATAGCTCTGGATATATTTGGAGGCAGCATCAGTATCTATACCTAACATACTTGCTAAACCATAGCCAGTCTGTCCAAAAAGAACTCCAAAATTAACTGTTTTTCCAAGACTCCTTTCTTCCTTAGTAATATCCTCTGCTCTCTTCCCAAGAATTCTGCTAGCTGTTGCAGTATGCACATCTATCCCATCTTTAAAATCTCTAATGAGAAGATCGTCATTTGAGAGGTGTGCCATTATCCTAAGCTCCATTTGCGAATAGTCTATACCTAAAAATACAAACCCTTCCCTTGCCTTAAATGCTTTTTGTAAGTCTTTTGCTAAATCTCCCTGCGCAGGGATATTTTGAAGATTTGGATTTGCTGAAGATAATCTTCCAGATGTTGTTCCAGTTTGTTTAAAATCAGTATGTACTGTGTTGTCTCCACTTTTTTTTGCAAGGTCTAACAAAGGAAGAACATATGTTGTTAGAATTTTATTCAATTCTCTGTACTTTAGTATTTGTTCAACAGATGGGTGATAGCTTTTTAAGCCGTCGAGTACAGATTCTCTCGTAGATTCCTTCCTTCCTTTTGGAAGTCCTAATTCGTTAAACAGTATGTCACTTAATTGTTTGGGAGAATTAATGTTGAACTGATGACCAATGGTATCAAAGATCAGTTTTTTGGTTTCTTCAATATTTTCATTGAGCTGATTTTTTAAAGAATCAAGCCAATCAATATCTACTAATATGCCTCTATTTTCCATCTTGTACAGAACAGTCGACAAGGGAATTTCTATATTTTCTAAAACTTTTTTGTAATGTTCCTCACGAATGTTAAGAAAATCTCTTAGACTTTCTTTTGTATGATCATATAGTTCTATTTTATCAGCATTTTCTATTTGATTTAGTTTAATTTCTTCAATAGTATCCAATATTTTCTCTTTTTGAGATGGATGAATTTTACTTGGGAGAACATTTTTTGAATAGTCAAAAGAGAGATCTTTTAGCAAGTACCCTCTTCTTTCTGAATTGATCAGATGAGCAAAAAGATTTATATCATGAATGTGTGTTCCTGAAATTATTTTGTACAAAGGAACTGAATTTTCAAATGAATAGCTAATTACATCATTTCTTAAGTCTATTTTAAGATTGTCCACTTTAGAAACAAAATCTCTTGCTTCTCCGTTTTTCTTTCTTCCCCTTACCATTAAGTATTTTTGAGATATAGCTGATTCATCTACATCAATGTATGCTATTACTATGTTTGTACAATCTTCTAAGAATTCATTTATTTCTTTTTCATCATTCCATTCCCACTCCTGTGCAGGGGAAGAAAATATACTCAATTGAGTAGCTTGTACCTCTTCTTCTTTTTGCTTTAGTTTATCTAACCTTGGGATTAGTGATTTAAAGGCATATTTTTTAAAAACTTCTAATACTTTATTCTTATCAAAGTCTTTTAGTACACATTTGTCTAATGATATTTGAATATCAACATTTTGGTCTATCTCTGCAAGCCTCCTACTTAGTTCTGCTTGTTCTATACCCTCTTTGAATAATTCCGAATGTCTTGGTTTTAAGTCTTTGAGATTTTGATAGATATTGTTTAGAGAACCATATTTGTTTAGTAATTCAATTGCAGTTTTGACCCCTATCCCTTTGATTCCAGGAATGTTGTCAGATGGATCTCCTGCTATTGCCTTGAAATCTACAACTTGTTCTGGGTAGCATCCTAGATATTTGAAAGTCTCATTTCTATCGTATGCAACTAAATTCTTGAAATTTCCAGAAGGTAGACAAACTTTTACATTTTCTCCAACAAGTTGAAGAAGGTCTCTGTCACCACTCAAAATGTATAGCTCAATATTTTGATTGCACCATTTCCCTTCTTTTACCATTTTCGCTATGGTTCCAAGGATATCATCAGCCTCAAATCCTTCTTTTTTTAGTATTGGAATATTGAATGCTTCTAGTATTTCCTCAACTATTGGAAATTGATCAATTAATGATTGGTCTGTTGGTTTTCTGGTGGATTTGTAGTCTGCAAATTCTACATGTCTGAATGTAGGCTTAGCAGTATCAAAAGAGCATAGGACATATTTAGGGTCAAAGGTTTCTAAAGCTGACAGAAGCATTACTGTAAACCCATATGCTGCATTTACTTGTATACCATCTTCAGTTTGCAAAGATGACGGATATGAATGAAAAGCCCTATGTACTATGGCGTTGGCATCTATCGCAAGAAATCTATCTTTGGAGGTTTTAATTAAATTCATACTATATTCTAACACATAGGAAGGAAGCTATGCTTGGAATAGCGCATTAAATTCCTCTCCGCTTACCACTTCTTTTTCTAGAAGCAGAACAACTAATTTCTCAACGTATTTCTTTTGCTCGATTAGAATCTTCTTCGCGTCTTTGTATGCATCATCTACCAAAGTTTTAATTTCCAAATCTATTAACTCAGCAGTTTTTTCACTGTAATTTCTTCCTCCGCCATATGCATATCCTAGATGCTCTACTTCATCAATATCTCCATATTTTACCATTCCAAGCTTCTCACTCATTCCATATTTCATCACCATTTCCCTTGCAACTTCTGTAACATGTTCAATATCAGATGATGCTCCAGATGATATATCATCTAAGAACACTTCCTCTGCAGCCCTTCCTCCGACACCAGTTCTCAACCAAGCCATCATCTGTTTTTTCAAGAGAGTATCCCTTTCTTTTTCTGGAAGATATACTGTAACTCCGCCTGTCATTCCTCTTGAAATAATTGATATTTGCTCAACTGGGTCAGCACCTTCTGTAAATTTTGCAACAATAGCGTGACCAGCTTCATGGTATGCAGATTTTTTAATATCATCAACCTCTTTATCACTCTTTCTCTTACGCCCAAGTTTAACCTTCAAATATGCTTCCATCAAATCTCCTTGAGATATTTTCTTCCTATTATCTTTTGCAGCCATAATGGCAGATTCGTTCAAAAGATTTTCCAAATCGGCACCAGAATACCCAACTGTCTTTTTTGCTAATGTTTCTAAATCAACTCCGTTTTCAAATCTCTTGTTCTTCGCATGTACATCTAGTATTGCTTTCCTTCCCTTCGCATCAGGCATAGGAACAACAACAATTCTGTCAAACCTCCCTGGTCTTAAAATTGCTGTATCTAAAACATCTGGTCTATTGGTAGCGCCAAGAACAATAACATTCTCCCTCTCTTCTAGTCCATCCATTTCAACAAGAATTTGGTTGAGTGTCTGCTCTCCTGCGCCTGAATGCAAAACTGTTCCTCTCTTTTTTGCAACGGCATCTATTTCATCGATGAAAACTATGCAAGGAGACGCTTTTCTTGCTTTTTTGAATAGGTCTCTAACCCTCGATGCACCTGCTCCAACAAGCATTTCCTCAAACTCTGACCCTGATGTGTGAAAGAATGGAACTCCAGCCTCCCCTGCAATGGCCTTTGCTAAAAGTGTCTTTCCAGTTCCAGGGGCACCTGCAAGCAGTACTCCCTTAGGAATTCTCGCACCAGCATCTGTATATTTTTTAGGATTTTTCAAGAAGTCTACTATCTCAGCAAGCTCTTCTTTAACATCATCTATACCTGCAACAGAATCAAATGTTATACCAGTTTTTTTACCAAAAAGAAGCCTTGCTTTGCTCTCCCCAAAATCCATTATTTTTCCTCCAGATGCCTGCATATTTTTTATCATTACATACCCAAAAACAACTGCTGCCCCAAGGAACAAAAATGTTAAGATATCACTAAAAGTAATCCCAATTGCTGGCTCATAGAAATCATTTTTCAAATCCTGCACTTTTATACCTGCATTCGTTAATATCTCATAAAAATCTGATTTACTCGGCAAGAGTGCATATTCTCTTTGAATAGTTTCTCCTCCATCTTTTTCAACTTTCCTTTCCAACACAACCATATCGTCCTTGAGATATATCTTTTCATAGTTATTCTCAGCTATATCACTAACTATTTCACTCACAGGAACCTCATTTCCATTACTATTCAATACACTGTGCAAAAAGAAAGCCCAAGTCAAAAATACAGAGAGAAGAATCACTGCGACAACACTTGGAATTCTAAATCTTTTTGATGGCATTTTCCTTACATCAACCCTATATATATTTGCACCTTCTTTTGGATTAAAACCTTTGTCAACATCTTTTTTAACAACATTTTTGTCCTTTTCTTCTTTCTTTTTCATATACCCATATTAAAAATCATATTATTGTAAGCAACATATATGGTGGGAAGTGGAATCGAACCACCGACCTTGGGTTTATGAATCCCATGCTCTAACCAACTGAGCTATCCCACCGATAATGGAAATATTATACCATACAGTTCTCATGAGAACCCTCATAGCACTATTTTAATTCGCTTTTCCAGAGTATTCTCCAGTCTCCGTATTTATCTTCACAATATCACCCTTTTTTACAAATAATGGGACGCTAACTTTGTAACCAGTCTCCAAAGTTACTGTTTTAGTTGCAGTACTTGATGTGTTTCCCTTAACAGCATCTACGGCTTCAACAACTTTGAGGTTTACAGACGAATTCTCCTTCAATGTTAAAATTTTCCCTTCGTACATCATGACTAAAACAGGCTCTCCTTCTTTCAGGAAATTTATATAGTTTCCAATGACTTCCTTGGGAATCATCATCGTCTCATATGTAGAGGAATCCATAAAGTACGAACCATCTGAATCTGAATACAAGAACTGTACTTCTTTTACTTCTGGATGGACATATTCAACCTTAGCACCTGCTTTAATGGTTTTAGTAAGGATCTGCCCATTGTCTAAAGCTTTCATTTTAAGAATATACAAGCCTCCTTGTCTTCCTTGAGTTTTTAGTTGTCTGTCTTGGAGTAGAAATATTCTGTTATTCTCTAGTAAATACATTCCCTTCACTGGCTGGTCTGTTAATGGCATACTGTTTTGCGTATAAATTAAGCAGACGGATTCTACCACTAGAAAACAAGGAATACAACATATTTATGGATGGTTGCGGGGGTTGGATTCGAACCAACGACCTTTAGGTTATGGGCCTAACGAGCTTCCACTGCTCTACCCCGCGTTAACATGTATGGCTATGATTATACTTAATTATGTCTAGTTATTCAAATATATGGCTACACATATCAAATTCCATCTTCGAAGAAATCCATCCATACTTGATATACTTGCCTAGTTTCTTTTTGTTCTGAATCATTAATATATGACGATATGACACTTTCAGCATCTTTCAGAAGTACAGGATCTATAATGAAAACATATTCATCAGATGCCGATAGGTCTAATCTATCTCTTGCTTGTATTTCTAGATACTCAGAACTTTTCATTTCCTCTAACTCCATACTCATTTTTAAATTTTCCATTCGCAAATCATTTACCTCTTTTCTTGCGTTTCTTGAAATTTCCAATTTTTGAGCAGTTATCGTAACTGAATGGTAGATATTGTAGAACAAAAAAATAGATACTCCCACTAAGCATAATTTTACAAAAAAGTTTTCTAGTATTGGGTTTAGCTTTATGCTTTTTTCCTCAGGATTTGTATCCCTATTTACTTTGTATATTACCTTGTCCATATTTCATTATATTACCAACATTTGGTATCCAACTCAAAACCTATATATTTTTATTATTGCTCTTGCCCACGGCTGATGATATAATTCTGCTATATACAAATATTCTGCCATAAATTTTAGACTAAAAGTACAGTGGGGCAAATAAATAACGCTAATTTTAAAGAAAAGGCAGACCTTTTCGTCGAAGATCTTAGGAAGAAGAACCGCTCAGAGGCAACTATCATCGCATATGCCAAAGATTTGGAGCAGTTGCTGAATTATTTTTCTAAGAATGGTATTAATTCGTTTGATAAGGTTACCATAGAAGATTTAGAAGCATATAGACAAAGCCTACAGGACAGCAACTACACTCCCAAAAGTATCTCAAGGAAGATTAATAGTACTAGAACATTTTTTAGGTATCTCTTAGAAAATGGAATCATACAAGACAATGTAGCTGAAAAGCTTGCACACCCAAGATTTGAAATAAAACCTCCACGAATTTTGTCTGAGATGGAATACAGATCTTTGAGAGATGTTAGTAGGGTTGATGTCAGACTTTATTCAATTGTTGAGATATTACTTCAAACAGGTATAAGGATAGGAGAATTAGCTTCTCTAACATTGGATGATATTAGACAGTCTAAAGATGGGAAAATAGATTTCTTGTATATTAAAGCTTCTGGAAGTCACCCAGCAAGAAAAGTTCCTTTAAACAAATCAGCAAAAAAGGCTATTGATGAATATATGGGAATTAGGCCAGAGACAGAGGAAGATACATTGTTTGTTACAAAGAATGGGAGAGCTCTTCTTGTCAGGAATATTAGAACTGCAATAGATAAAGCTTTCGAAAAAGCAGGAATAAAGAATGCAAAAGTTAATGATTTAAGAAATACATTTATAGCACATCATCTTGCGAATGGCGTCGATTTAAGAGTAGTTTCTAAACTCGTAGGACACAAGAGACTTTCTACTACAGAGAAGTATCTTAATGTTATAAAGACACAGGTAAATGAGGAAAGCTCTCTAAAAGAGCTTTAATTTCAATATTATAAATGGTGGGAATAGGTGGATTCGAACCACCGACCACGGCTTTATAAGAACCGCGCTCTAACCAACTGAGCTATATTCCCATCTATGACTAGGTATTCTAGCAAAAGTTAAGAAAATTTAGAAGTCCCCTCTTCTTAAAACAGTATTAGAAAATTGCAGAGAAGTTAGAATCATCGGAGCTATCCTCTTTAGAATCAAGCTGAGACCTTCTTTTAATGTCTTCATTTATGACGTTGATATCTCTACCATATTTTCTTCTAGAAATTTCTTTTATAATTTTTGCCACCTCTTTATTCACAGGTAAATCAAATCCAGAATCAGGAAATTTGGGACCATATGATGCATCTAATGAAAAAGGAGGTGGGTATGATCCTTTAACTAAGAGTTTAGTATAGTAATGCCCAATACCCTGATTTACCATATCGCCAGCAGATACATATGATTCAAACGGTGTTTCCAAGAATTTTGCATCTTCTGGTGAACACCTCGCTATGAAAAGAGAACCAACATTTCCAAAGACTGCTTTTTTGATATCTTCTGGTAATTGCCCAATGTATTGGTGAGCTAGAGTTAAATTAAGTCTATATTTTCTAGCTTCAGAAAGAATGGAGTTGAATTCCTCTGTAGCAAAATTTTGGAATTCATCAGCATAGAAGAAAAAATCTTTTCTGTCATCTTCAGGAACATCTTCTCTGCTGAGTGCTGCTGCGAGCATTTTCTGAACAAGAAGTAATCCTAAAAAGGACATGTTTTCCTCCCCTATTAAACCCTTAGAGAGATTAACTATCAATATTTTGCCTTCGTCCATAACTTTTCTAAAATCAAAAGAGGATGTAGACTGCCCAATTATGTTCCTAATAGCAAGATTAGTTGTGAATTTGTCAAACTTAGAAATGAAATAGGCCAATGCTTCCGCCTTTGTCTTCTTATCTGTTTTAGCAACCTGATCTATCCAATATCTACGAACCATATCATCTTGTATTAGTGGAAGCCAATAGTTCATAACCCAGTCTTCGTCTTGCAAGATTCTAACTACTTCAATTAGCGTAGATCCGGGTTTTGACATAGCTGTGAGCATGGAATTTCTTACAGCCTGTTGGAATGCTGGTCCAGTATACCCTTGATTATTTGGATCAAACAAACGAATTAATAGTGCTATAAAGCTGTTAACTATCTGATGCTTATGCTGCTCATTGTAATACTCCATGATATTAAGGCCAAAAGGCCTTTCAAAATCTCCTGCATTGAAATATATGACATCATCGGCCCTCTCAGATGGAATTCTTTCTAAAATCATTTCTGCAGCAGATCCGTGTGGGTCTATGAAACAAGCTCCATCTCCATTGTATATATCTTGAAGAATCATTCTTACCATAAGCCAAGATTTACCTGTACCAGTCTGCCCTAAAATATACGCATGTCTCCTCCTATCATCTCTTTCAAAGCAGATTATCTTCTTTTTTCCTCGGAAGTAGTTATTACCTACCCATATGGTATCTCTAGAGTTAATATCAGAACTTATGTCATTGTCAGCTACAAGTTCACGAGAGAGAAGCCATTTGATATTTGGAGTCGATATGTCCTTGTTAGGAAAATGATATAGTCCAGCAAGTTCTTCGAGATTGAGTATACTTTTTTCATCCGTTGGAGTTCTTCTGTATATTACATCATACAAGAATGATTTAGCAGATTTTAATTTTATTTTCTTTTTCTTCAATTTGTTAATCCCAGGATTACTATATTGATCAAAAGCACTTATTATATTGTCCAAATGCATTTGAGCAATTTCTTTTTCGGGTGCACTTGTTACTATTCTTATCTCAGCTATTAGCCCTGGTTTAGATATTTTCTTTTTGATTGCTTTAAGTTTTTCTTCTGATATATTTATTTTCTTTTTTGATGAATCCGAATTGTTGCTTTCAATACCTTGTATAAAAGATGAACCTTTTTTCTGCCAGAGTTGATCTGATGGAGCAACTACAAGCTGAACTAAAGCTCCTTCTTTTTCAGACATTTTGCTTAGTGTACTTAAGATATTTGCCATGGGGTCTCCTGTGAAATCTTCTGCTGTCCTTATTGGACAATATGATTCTCCACTTAAGACGAGAGTTGCATAAGCTATTTGATTTCCTGGAGCAAAGATGTTGTATTCATCAACTACGGTAACATCAGCATCTTGGTATGAGCCTAGTATTTGTTTTTCCACTAAATCAGCATATTTTTTAGGGCAATGTACAAAGAATCTTATTTCCCCTGGTAAACCAATGACTTCAAAACTAACACAGTTACTTACAGTGAATTTTTTTGCAAATCCCTCCCCTCTTCCACTAATTCCATAGAGGTTGGCGAACATTTTCTCTGCGACTCCTATTTCAGATTCGTTATTTTTAGGAACTCTAACTTCCATGAGGACGCCATTTCCTGCTTTTTCATTTCTGTCTTTTATTTTTAATCTTTTTTTTATGAGGAAGAATATACCTATGGTTGCAATTACAACTAGTAATGGAATAACTATCCATAATAAGTTGAAGGATATTCCACTAATACCGTAATAGTCAGCGTATGAGTTGTCTGAATACTGTACATCTGCGCCTGTTTTAATTTTTGAATCTACTACAGGGACAGGACCTTGTACTTGTGAAAGAAGATACTCAGATTCCATTTATTAGGCAGTAATAATCTTATCATTAGAGAATATCACACTAAAAGGCTTTAATCTACATCAATGGGATTGGAGTTTATCTTTTTTTTCAGTATTGCGATGGCGTCATCGGCAGTAATGTCTCCTTTTTTATGCTCACTACTATTGATGGGGTTATTTTCTAAGGTATTTGGAAGTGGATATCCTGCTCCTACAAATTCTAAGGTAGGAAGATCTGTTTCTTTTTCTTGATTTTGTTCTGTGTTTTTTTCTAATTGTTTTTCTTGAGCCGTAGTAGGTGTTGTTTCTACAGGATTTGTTTCTATCGATGTTCCACCACTATTCTCAACTTTATCGGATTCAATAGATAATCCTCTTCCATTTTCTTGATTGAGAGGTATTTTTTCTGTTATGATGTTATCTGTGTTTTCCATATGCTGTAAGCCTTATTATACTACATATTTTCTGCTTTCGTATAGGAGCTCTTTGTTTAAATCTTTTTCTTTTTCCCTATTTTTCTTTTCATATTTTTTCCTTCCTCTTCCTAGTCCAACTTGGACTTTAATTATTCCTCTTGTTTGATATAGCGAAAGTGGTATTAGAATTAAATTTTTTGATTTTATTTTACTTTGTATTTGTATGAGTTCTGATTTTTTGATTAATAGTTTTCTACTTCTCCTAGAGTCATAGTTTTGTCTCCCATCATATTTGTATCTTGGAATATCAGCGTTTACTAGGTATAACTCTCCATTTATTATTTTTACAAAAGAATCGGTTAGGTTTGCTCTGTTGTTTTTAATCGATTTTACTTCTGCTCCAGTGAGCATTATTCCAGCCTCAAAACTTTCGATGATTTGGTAATTGAAATTTGCTTTTTTATTTGAAATTTTCATTCCAGATTATACTACAAAGAGATTTTCCATATCATAGAGCCTTCGACCACATATATATTTTTTTCACCCATATCAATTGCAATATCTTTTACTTGGCTCCAACCATTTTCTTCACTTCCTCTGTATTCATACTGTTCTAGCAATAAAAGTTGATTGGGGTGCCTAACATCAGCACCACTTTCAATTGGCTTGTCAAACCTAAGTACTCTTTTTCCATCAGCATCAAACAAAATCATAGAGTTATCCATACTGTCTCCATATGTGTATCCACAGATGATTTTTCCTGCATTACCATCAAGCCCAACAAAGCTGATTGGATTCTCTACCTGTTTTTGTTCACTGTAACCCCAACTGTATCTGATAATTGATGGATCTGACTCTGTAGTCACATATACGCTAAGATCTCCCATAATGTCTGTGCCTTGTTTAAAGTTTTCATTTTCCATATATGGATAAAGGAGACTGTACCTATTACTATATGCTGCTGATGATTTTAAAACTGCCCCAGTGTCTCTAGTAAGAAAGTATGCATTGTCCGTATCCGTAAGAATAATGAAGCCACTAATGTCTTTATACTTGATATCACTTCTAGCTAATCCAGACATGCTGATTATACTACCAAAGGTATTTTCTTCATCGAAAGGAGATTTAAGTACACCAGATTTTTCATCATATATGTATAGACCTTCTACACCAATTGATAGGAATTTAGGCTCTTTCACAAGTCCTTGATCATCATTTATAGTCTTTACTGATTTATCTGCCAAGTCAATTACATATATGGCTCTTCTTCCTCTATCTGCTATAGCTAAATATTCTTTTGTATTTTTGTTTGCATCTTTCCATTGGAATATCTCTACATCAGAAAGATCAGATCCTTCACCAAATGTTAGTCTAGGTTCTATGAATTTCGCTAAGTTACCCTTTTCCTCTGATACTCCTATCTTTTTTTGGAGATTATCCGAAACTTCGACATATTTAGATTTGAGTTGTTCAAATTTCTTTAAATCTTCATCTTCCAGATTTTCAGGTATTTCTTTAATTATATTTTCTGCCTTGAAAATATATGTTTCAGCAGTACTTTTGTCTGCCACTGCTAAGCTTTCTGCTTTTGTTACAAGCTCCTCTATTTTTGCGAATTTTTCATTTGCATCTTTTGATATGGCATTTTTTTCTTTTGTTACCTTTGTGTAGTTTATTCCAAAGATTAACAAGCCTACAATTAAGATTATTAGGAATAGAATTTTGAATCTTTTTCCCCTAAGCTGTTTGATTTTGTAGTCATCAACACGTATTGATCCAATTGGATATTTTATTCCTTTTGTATTGAGTTTGGCTTCGGAAATTTGTGAACCTGCTTTTCTATACCATCTTTTGTTCTTTATCTTGCTTACTATTTTTTCTTTGAGGATAGTAAAACCCTTTTGTATCGAGTCTGTAAGCTTTTTTAAAACAGAAAGAATTTTAATTTTTATGGGAGATAGTTTTTCATTGAAATTGGAAGGTAGTGGATTTTTAATGTTCATTAGTGTTGTTTTTCCAGAATTTCCAATGTTTTTGATTTTTTCTTTTATTTGAGGATATTGTATTTGTATCTTTTTCAAGGCTTTTAAACTTTTTTTGTTTTTGTCGTTTTTTTCATCGTGTTTTTTGTGAATTTCTACAGTACTTTCTTTTGTTTCTTTTTCTGTACTTGATAGATATAGAAGACCTGCACTATCTTGTAATGATTTTGCTACTTCATTTAATGCTTCTGTAAATTTTTCTCTTTGTGAGATTTCAGGAATTTTGGTTATGATTGGAGTGAGTACTCCAGATGTTGAGATTATGAGGCTTTCTCGGTCGTCAAGAACAAGTCCAGCAGTGTTAGCATTTTTTTCTTTCATTATTTCGGTAACGTTAACACATTTGTTCTTTTTGCATAGGAGTATTTCATTTTCACCAATGTTTCCGACATATAGGCCTTCTGACTTTACAAGTACAACTGTAAAACTAACATCTATTCCTGTTTCTTCTAGGTCTTTATCATTTTTTAGAATATTTTTTAATTTAGAGATACCCTCTTCTAGCGATTCTTTGAGAGCCTCATTTGTTGTTTTTGATATTGAGTATAGGTATCCATCGACTATTGCTTCTACGACAAATTTTGATAGCCTAGGTAGTTGTGTATTTTTGTGTGATGATATTTTGAAAAGGATGTATATGTCAGAATCTTTTCCAGATTTCTTTTTTCTAGTTTCAAATAGGCTTTTGTAAACAACAATAAAGGAATTGCTGTTTTTTTTGTTGAGTATGTATTGTTGAGCAGTTATTTTCATACTAACTTAGTATTATAAACAAAAGAGAGATTAAAGATCCTATTAGAGTAACAAATAGGTGTATTAATATTACTGTTTTAACTATTTTGTTGTCTGGAGAGGAGAATGTGTCTGAGAGTATTCTTACACGAAGGTACATCATGAATGCAAAAAGCATATTGATAAATAGGATTACAAAGACTGGGATTTTAAGTAGACTGAGTATATTGAAATCTATTTTAGGTGTGTCTATTGTTAAGTTGTCAATGATTTCATATGGGTCCATTAGATTTCTCCTTTCTGCTTAGATTCAAGTAGATCGTACAAAATGTCTTGTACTTCTCTGGGCTTTGGAATGTTGTCGAATTCTATTTCGGCTTTTGCTCCAGCAGTTTGAATGTATAGTGTTCCAATGTCGAATACATTACTTAATATTCCAATTTGTTTGTGTGTAACATCTTCAATTCGTTCTAGCCTTGCTTCCGATGATGTGTGTGAGAGTGCAGATGTGAAATCTAAGTCTATTACTCTTTGGTCTGTTATTATGTTTACATTGTAGAACCATCTGATAAAGCCATATACTGCGATTGATGAGCAGGTTAGGATAGAGATTGTCCACATTGAGATGAGTAGAGATGGGTTTTCAGGTGCGTTTAGGATGCTACTTGTCACACTAGTTATGATTAGTATTAGAAGGATTATGCCTAAGTAACGGGTATATATTATCCAATGAGTTCGTATGACAAGGATTACGTGTTCATCTTTGTCTTTTCCAACAAAGGATAGATTCTTTGGAAAGGGCATAAAGAAGTAATTACTTTCTCCTTGCAAATGTTCTGTAAATGACTTTCCCAAGTTTCTAAATTTTCTGGGAACTTTGTTCGGGCTTTCTTTTACTGCCATGTTTAAATTATATCATTGCTGAGGTGGAATAACCATATTAAAGTACTTTTACCGCAAGATTATTTCTACTTCTTAAAAGGATTGCGATATGTTAGACTTAAGTATGTAGCTTTTTAAATAAAGTTTGTTAGGAATGAATAGTACTTTTAAAGTTTTTTAAATAAATTTTTATAAATAACCTAAAATGAGTGAGACATTAAAAGCCCTTACAAAAGCATTTATTGGTGAAAGTCAAGCAAGAAATAGGTATACCTTTTATGCTAGTAAGGCAAGACAGGAGGGATTTCTACAAATATCAGATATATTTACACTGACTGCTAATCAGGAGAAAGAGCATTCGAGTCAGTTGTTTAAAATGATTCAGCAGATTAAGGGAGATGAAACTAAAATAGAAGTACCTGCGGAGGCCCTTTTTGCAGTCGGCGATACAAAAGAGAATTTGAAGGCTGCTATAGAAGGAGAAAATTACGAGAAGTCTGTCATGTATCCTAATTTTGCTAAAATTGCACGAGATGAGGGATTTGAGGAAATAGCAACTAAACTTGAACTAATCGCAGTAGCTGAAAATCATCATTCTGAGAGGTATTCTAAACTTCTAAAGAATGTTGAGAATGGAACTGTGTTTAAGAGAGATACAGAGGTTATGTGGGTGTGTGCAGAGTGTGGATATGTTCACTATGGAAAGGAAGCTCCTAAGGAATGCCCATGTTGTGGACATCCACAAGGTTACTACTCTGTCATGTGTGAGGAATATTAGAGATTTTAGTATCTATATATAGGAAATAGATAAAGAGGATTTAGCATTTGCTTGTCCTCTTTATTTTTTCTCGACATTGAAGTATGCATAGCCACTTTGTTGTTGTATTCTCATATGCCCTGGGGCAATTTGATTGTAGATATCTTTGAAACCCATTCCACTAATACTGATATATCCACGATCTGTGTATAGGTTGACTGATGTGGTAGAACCATCTGCTAGAGATGTCCCAACAGAATATATTGCATTAACAGGAGAATTCAAAAATGACTTTATTTCATTTAATGTATAAGGAACTTTATCTGTTCTTCCGTAATCAGTATCTCTTCCAGGACATTTACCATAGTCACTTGGAAGCAGTCTAGATCTGTCTGGATTTCCAATTACTCCAATGTTATTTTTAACAAAATAGGCATTAACTATAGTTAGCATTTCCTCTTGAGAGAGGAATGGAGAATGACCACATGTTTCTCCATCCACACTGTATCCATTTCTATACCATGATTTGTAGAACCAAGTTACACCAGATAATTTCTCCCAAGCATCATTAAACCAATCGTTTCCATTTCCACTGACTGTATCCCATTTAACATTATTTCCCCATCCTCCATGAACTGCCGCAAACTGGGCGGATATTGTAGTTTCACTTCCTTTGTCAACAAGAACCATACCTTTTGTTGCTAGAACAGCTTCTCTCCAAGCCCCTGTTTTTATGGGGGTACCAAAGACTTGACATGACTGACTGGTACAAATTGGTTTTCTTCCATTCCCTGTATAATTAATTGCGTATGTTCTTGCAGCAATTGCTTGTGCTTTCAAAACTTCCATGGGCCAACTTTCAGGAACTTCTTGAATTCCCATTAGGTAGTAATCTTCTAAGGATAGGTCTGTATAACCATCAACACTAATTTTCTCTGCAATGTTTTCCCTAACTCCTCCATACATAATTGAGCCAGTGGATATTTTTGCACTTGGATAATACGCATTTAAAATGTCTAGGTAGGATTGTCCTGCATCTGCCCTAGCCTTTGCTCCCCATTGGCTCATTCCATTTCTGTGTGTGTATGCTCCGATGGAGAAGACTCCAAAATATCCATTGGGAGCTTGAGATATGGAAGTTCCATTTTCTGGAGTGGTGTATCCTCCGCTGTGAATAATTCCTGAACTTCTAGATGCTATTAAGGCTTCCTGTAATTGAGAAACTTTAGCATTTAAGTCGGTAATTTCTGAACTTAGCATATTCTTTTTAGAGTATTGTTCTCCTAAGGCCTTTTGTAATTGATTTTTTTCTTCGGCAAGTAGTTTGTATGAGGAATCTAAATCGCTTTTTTGTTCATCTAGCTCTTTTTTTTGCTTGTCTAAGTCGGCTTTTGCTTCTTCTAGACTCGCAAAATCTCCACTGATTTTTTCAATTTCATCCGCTAAGCTAGAGATTCTATTTCTTTTTATGTAGTATTTTTCTAGTATTTCTCCCCAGTCGGAGAATGAGAAGAAGAAGTCGGATGGGCTGAATCTGCTTTTTATATATAGTTCAGCAGTTATTTGATCGAGAAGTACTTTTTTTTCTGCGAGGTCTTTTTGTTTTAGTTCTATTTCTTTAGATTTTTTTTCTATTTCGTCCTCTTTTTCGTCAATATTTTTTTGTACTTTGGCTATTTCTTCGTCTATGAGGGCTATTTTTTGACTTAGGGAGTAATTGCTGTTGCTAATTTCTTTGATTCTGTTTTCGACAGTTGCAAGAATTCCTGTTTTTTCAATAATTTCTGATTTTTTTTGAAGGATTTCTTGCTCGATTCCCGATAGGTCTTCGGAGTATACAGAGGTACTAAGTAAGGTGTAGGAGTATGCGAGCAGGATTAAGATGGTAGATATTTTTTTTATTAATGATTTTGGGCATGTCATATGTATAGTATATCAAACTCATGCACAAATATGGCAATAGCAAAATACCCGCGGCAAGGTCCTACCTAGGTTGAACCTCATTCTCCCCTGTTACGCAAATATCTCGCCATACAGATAAAATTTAGATCTTCAAAAGAGAATCGATACACATTAATTCCACACCGTTAGTATGTAAAAAATACTTACTAAATCCAGCAATTTTCCTCAAAAGGTAACCCCAAGGTTCAACCTTTTGTTCAAAAAAGAGCAAGAAATGTTAAAACAAAAGGAATTTTTTAGAGAAAACGGAATGAAGAAAAACACATTTCTGAGCGATTCAATACCTAGGAAGAGATTGTTATATCGGCAAAAACTCATGATGTTGGCTGACCCTAGGGTGAACCTGTTTCGCTACGATCGCTACGAGAACAACTCTATTATATGTGGCATAAAAACTATAATCCCAGTAACTACCGATACTAAAACACTAACCAAAACAGCTCCTGCACTAACATCTTTAGCATACTTAACATTCACTCGATAATCCGTAGAAACAGTATCACATATTGCTTCTATAGCACTATTTATTGCTTCCGAAGCCAAAACCATCGAAATAACCAAACTAATACCTATCCATTCATAGTGAGATATTTTGAGTACAAAACCAAAACAAACAACTACAACAGCCACAATTAAATCTATTCTAAAATTCCTCTCATTCCGAAATATCAGCCTTATGCCATTCCTCGCATACCCTTGACTCTTAAAAAAATCCTCCGCTTTGTATTTGCTATTTTTCATGAACCTATGAGATTTATTATTACCGATAAAATTGTTCCTGAGATTACCAAAAATACTAATCCTATGATTGCCCAAGTAAGTGTCCCCTGAGCCCTTTTAATCTTAATCGGATCCCCCGCAGATGTCATCCACATATAGCCACCCAAGACTATAAATATAATGCAAATAATTCCCCCTACTGGAGCTATTTTTTCCAAAATTATCTCTAATGTTAAGAATAGTTGCTCCAAGCGTGGAGGAGTATCATCACTAGCAGCAAATAGAGGAGAAGCTCCAATCATTAGTGTGCATAACGAAAGTAAAATTGTGCTAACTATATTTTTTCTCTTCATTTATTTAACTCCCAAAACTTGTTTCAATATAAACTGTACTATATTTGGAGACATAAACACAAGAATAAGCCCAACAATAGAAAATGCCAAGGATCTAGACGCCTTTTGTATCTTGTCTGTATTTCCTCTAGACAACATATAAGTAAATCCAGAATATACAACCGATACCGACGCAACAATCGCAGATAAGGATATCGCGAAATTCAAGAGAAAATACACGAAATTCTGTAAATCACTATGCCCCGACCAATTCAAATTACTTAAATCAACTAGAGACATAGTTAAATAAACTCAGAATTAGTCTACTTTTAGCAGAGTTGTTAACACATACTGTACCAAAAGTACTGCTACGAAACAGATGCCTAAACCAATAACAGCCCAGGTTAGAGTTTGGCTTGCTTTTTTAACTTTATTTTCATCACCAGCTGCAGTTATATATGAATAACCAGCTACAACAAGCATAACAACACAAACTAATCCAGCCAACGCAATAACTGTATTTAACAGATTTTTCACAAACTCAAGAAGGTTAGCCCCATTACCCGATCTTGTGATACTATCTAAATAAGAAGAAGCACTTTGTTCTCCCTCAGCAAATAACATACCAGTACTCGACAATAGAAAAGCACTTACTCCAGTGAACACAGAGGAAATTTTCATAGCTATTTTCTTCATATATATAAAGATTACATAATATTATATTAATGATGATGAATTATACCGAAATAAGAATGAACTTGCAAGACTACTCCCCAACGAAACTTAAAACAAAAGTGATAATAAGTTTTCCTAGAAATATAATCACTAATCCAATAATGGCAGCTGTCAGTGTTTTTTGTGCAGTGGCAATTTTATCACTATTTCCGCTAGATGTTATCATCATGTATCCACTAATAACAATCATAATAACAGCAACCAAACCAGAAATATTTATAACCAGATTTATTATGCTTGTAACCTTCCCCTGCATCAAATCATCAATGCCACCACTCCCCAAGTTTATCAAACCAGATCCAAAAAATTGTGAAATATTAACAGCCATAATTACTAATGTTTATTCATAAATATTTAATTCTAAACTTCTACTTACTAGAAGTAAAATTGCGACACAAAGAAGAACAACTAGAAGCCCAATTATAGCATTAGTTATAACACTCCTTGCATCCTGTAGCTTATCTGGATTTCCTTGACTAGAAATAAGCAAATATCCCCCATACCCAAGTAAAAGAACAGCACAAGCAATGCCTAAAGGAACAGCCAAATCAACTATTTTCCCAACAAAATCTTCTTTAGTATTAAAGCCACTATTCAATGCTCCCACTTTATCACTCAAGATATCACTTAGTGTACCAGCAGCATAAGCTTTATTTACTAACAAATCTTTTAAAATATCCATAATATCCGTATTATACTATATAGTTATAATTCTGCATATTTACAAATAGAATTGTAATCACAATGTCTACAATTCCAAATATTTGCAATAGGATCAAACTTCCCTTCTCTAATCAAATCAATACTCTCTAACACTTTCTCCTTTGCCTCTTCCCTTCTTTTCTCAGAAATATCAACATTCACAACTTTGCAAACCTCAACAAAAATATACTTAGCACCAACAACTTTTAGACCTAATTTTTGCTCTACTAAAAATGCATATAAAGGAAGCTGAAGATCTTTCTTTATATCCGAGCTCTTCTTCTCAGACCCAGTCTTGTAATCAATAATCAAAACCTCTTTTTCATCACTTCCTAAAGAATCTATTCTATCAATTTTTCCAACAAACGTTGTATTCCCTATATGAATATCCAACCCCTCTTCAAGTTTAAACGGTCTCTCATCTGGAGAATATATCTCATTATAATATCTCTGCAAAATGTCCTTCCCTTCTTTCTTCCTATCCTCTTCCTGTTTCTGACTTTCATACCCATTTGAAACCCAATTCTTTTCATACAATCTAAGGAGATCCTCAACTGTTGGAGCACTGAATATTCCCTCTAAACCATGCTGGAATCTAAAAACCATTTCATAGAAATCTTTCAAAGTATTATGAATTGTTGTTCCAAAAGCAGTTGCTGAATACTGCCTCTGTGGTATTCCAATAACATATTCATACAAATATTTCCTAGGGCATTGCTCATATGTATTATATCGAGAATAGCTAAACTTCTTTGCAAAGTTTATTTTTTTATCTCTTGCAATAACCATTTCATAGCTATCATCAGATATTAAATTAATACGAGACAAAGAGTTACTCACAGGCTTTTTCTCAGCCAAATCAAAATCTTCATCAACTTTTCTGCTTAAAATTTCTTGCAAAAATATACTTGGCTTTTTCTTTCTTTTTGCATCACCATAAAAATTTGCGGCAGTTAAATATAGCCTCTCTTTTGCTCTTGTGGCACCTACATAAAAAAGCCTTCTTTCTTCCCTTATGTTAGATTCGCTTTCACTAACATCTTTGTCAAGGAATTCTTTAATGAGAGCATCTGGAATAGGAATAGAATCATTCCTTCCTTGTGCAGGAAATCTTTGTGCCACAAGGCTTACCATAAAAACAACAGGAAATTCTAAACCTTTAGAACCATGCACAGTTATTATGTTCACCGCATTTAGTTCCTCCATATCAGAAGAATCCACAAGTGGAGAATCACCACTTTCGATTGAGTAATCAAGAAATTCTACATATTCATACATATTAGAATCGGGATTGTTCTTTTCATACTGCTTTACTAAATCCAAGTATTTTGAGATATTCTGCGTTATAAACTGAGTTTCCACCGTCTCCTCATTGCCTAAAATGCTTCGCAAAAAGCCACTATTCATCACAAAATCATACAAAATATTAAAAATACTATTACATTCTTTCATCTTAATTATTCCCGAATTCAAAACTTCTAATAACTCCCCTACTCCTGCTATGGCATCAGGGGATAATTTTTTTAGCAAAACATTTCCATCATCAATCTTTTTTGTATCAATCTTTTCTGTTTCTCCAAGATGTATATTCCACAATTGTTCAAGTTGCTCAAAAACGCTCTGTCTTTTTTCTCTAGCAAGTTTGTTAATTTCTAAAAATTCTCTTGCGTTTAGCTTCCACATTGGAAGAGAAAGTAATTGATACATAGCAATGTCATCTGTTGGGTTGACTAAAGTATGGATAAAAGATATGAGTGTTTTAATCTCTTTTCTAAAGTACAAACCCCTTGTACCACCAAGTTTGTATGGAATACCCTTGTAGCGAAACATTTGTGTAAAAGCATCTGCATGAGAATTAGCTCGAACTAGTATTGCGATATCAGAAAACTTGTATTTTCCCTCAGGAAGAGTTTCATTTCTCAACAAGCTGGATTGCCCAGTCGCATCAAATACTTCCCCATTTTTAGAGGTTTCTTCTACTAGTTCCCCATAGCCTGTCAATCTCATAATTTCATTTGCAACCTTTTCTGCTTCATCTTCTTCACATGTCGCAGTTATTAAATTAACAGGATTTTCATCTTTTTCAAAAGCACCTCTTGCTACCAACTTTTTATCTATTCCCTCTGTTACCTCTAACCTATCAGGATCATTATGCTTAATCAAAGCATAAGCAGAATCAAGTATCTCCTGCCTAGATCTATAGTTTTCTGTTAAAACAATTTTTTTAGCATCTGGATATGTCTGCTTAAACTGCAATATATTGGAAATGGCAGCTCCTCTAAATTTGTAAATTGATTGATCATCATCACCAACAACGGTAAGAAGTGGCCTTTGTTTAGATTCTCGACTATTTCCATTGCCTCCAACCAGTATGTTTATGAGCATATTCTGGTTGTAATTAGTATCTTGGAATTCATCAACTAAAATATATTTAAACTTCCTCCTGTATTTTTCTAAAACATTCTTTCTCTCTCTAAACAAACTAAGTGTTAATGTAATTAGATCACCAAAATTTATCTTCGAATTTTCAATCTTTAACTCAGAATATTTTTTGTAACTTTCTGCCAATTCTTTAAACTTTAGATATTCTTGCTCTTCTTCCTCCGTAGTTCTTGGAAGTTTAGAAACATACTGGATGTATTCCTTTGGAGATATATCCTCGTCTTGCAATCTTGCTACATGCTTCAGAAAACTATTCAGAAAATCACGAGGGTTTCCTCTTGGACGAAGTGTTTTTAATGGTAAATCGTGAATGTACTTTCTCAGAAAAATATACTCTTGAGCTGTCGTCATTAAAACATACTTTTCATCTAGTCCAATATTGTATCCTTCCTCCTTAAGAATTGTGTCGCAAAAAGAGTGAAATGTTGCGATAAAAGGTTCTTCATATCCATAATCAGCTTCCATATCTACCCTTTCTTGCATTTCCTGAGCAGCTTTCTCCATAAAGGTTAAGGCAAGTATTTCAGAGGGTTTTGCCCAACCTTCATTAATGATATGCAAGATTCTTTTTGTTATGACTTGTGTTTTTCCAGTTCCAGCACCAGCAATTATGAGTAGATCTCCACCATTAAACTCTACTGCTTCTTTTTGTTTTTCGTTAAGATTAAACTGGTTACCCATTATTTAAGAAGAAATATTAGATACAATATGACACCAATTAGAATTCCTAAAATTACGAGCAGAAGTACTTTTGGTGTTGGACAGTATTTAACAAATTTTTGCATGAATGTTCTAACTTCTCTTTTCATAGTTAAAGATTGAATTTTTCAAATAAAATATATTAGCTGATTCTAGCAAGTTTTTTTAACATAGCTACCTCTTGAACTATACCATTTGGAGATTTCAAAGATGGAGTTTCGAGTATAAAGGGAATATTCTTCAATTTTCTGTTGTTCAATATTTTAGATATTGTTTCTTCTCCAAGTTTTCCTTTTCCTAAATCGGCATGTCTGTCTTTGTTTGATGAACAGTTGGACATGGAATCATTTAGATGTATAGCTTTAACATTCTCAATACCTAATTCATCTTGAATTTCGGATATTACTTCTTCCATCTTGGTGTTCCAATCATATCCAGAAGAGAAGGTATGTTGAGTATCGACAACATATCCCACCCTGTTTTTTTCTTTAACATTGTCTCTCATTTTTTTAAGCTCTTCAAAATTCCTTCCTAGGGTAGTACCAGCTCCAGCGGTTGTTTCTATGAGCAATTTTTGAGTTCCAGGAACTTCATCTAAAACCCATTGTATTCCATATGATACCCTTTCCATGCTCTCTTCATATGAAAGTTCTTTTGCAGAACCAGGGTGAAAGCATATTCCAAGTATTTCTGCATCTATCCCTTTTTTCTTAATTAAAGAAGATGCTTTTTCGGCAAAGTCGAGATACACCACTAAACCCATTTTTCCTAGGTGAAAAAGCTGTTTATCTTTTCTAGCAAGATTAGTTAAATATATTCCATGAATTAGAATTTTTTTTACAGAAGATTTCTCCAATGCGTTTACAAAAGACAAGATTTCATTGTCAGGAATAGATTTTGTTGCCCACCTCATAGGAGGAGTTAACATCATTTGTATGGCATTTACACCATATTTATCACCATTTTTGATTGAATTCTCTATACCCCCAGAGGAGGAAACATGAATACCCAAATACATACCTTATTCTAGCATAAATATATGCTATGAAGTATAATGGGCAGGTATTGGAGAGGTGCCTGAGTGGTCGAAAGGAACTCACTGCTAACGAGTCGTAGGCCCAAAAGCCTACCGAGGGTTCGAATCCCTCCCTCTCCGCCAATTTAACTTACCCTTGAGATATGGAAGCCAATCATCTTTTGTCCCAAAAAGGAAAGCAATTGATGCAATGGCACATCCAAACACAGAATCTATAACATAGTGCTCTCCCCCATACCATGTTGAGAAAATAACCAATATTGGAACCATAAATAGAAGTAATCCCTTTGGACCTAGAATATATTCCCCCCATAATGCACCATAGAATGACCAAGCAGCATGAAGTGATGGAAACGCAGCAAAATCATTATGCCCATATCCATTTACCCAGAACTGATAGTCTATTCCAAAATATTTTGATGCAAAAAAAATTCTTTCCACACCAGGTAATAAATTCATGTCTCCTGCATACCAAGGTGGTGCAGAAGGAAAGAAAATGTATATGATAGTCGAAAAAAGAGATATTCCCAAAAATCCATAAATATATTTTCTAAATGTTCGAACTCCTTTCTTCCACGCCAAAAACGCAATAAAAATCCAAAACCAAAAAAAAGAAATATATGCAAAAAAGAGAATGTAATCATACCAATTTAATGTGAAAGCTCCTGATCCAACAGCAGAAAAATTCTTTTGAAGAAATTCTACAAGTGCCTGACTGTTGATTGAAAAGAAACTTTTTTCCCATTGTATTAGAGAATCATTAAGCAAAGGTCTATTTAACAACCTTGAAATATCATATGCCTCTGCTCTCAATATTTCATAGACGAACAAAAGTATTACAGGAAGAGTTAATTCTTTGAGAAAAAGATCCTCCTTTTTGAAGATTAAAGCCCCTATGATTAAAACAACAGCCAACGCAGTAAAAGAAAGTTTGTATACAAAAAAATTCACATAGAGTACAAAAAGAAGAGACAGAACTAGTATAATCCTTTTTCCTTTAACGGTTGTGAAAAAACAATTCTCATGCATATGCAGAATATCAAAATTACTCTATGCAACAATCAATTTTATCCTTAACATATTTCCCTATTCTTTTCCAAAAATCGTCTTTTTCTACTTTCTTTTTATTCTTTTCTTTCATTTGTTTCAAAATTTTCCTTTGTAATTAATCCTGTATTTAACGCCCAGAACAAGGAATACAATCCATAGGCCTTTTCAAACATCTCCTCAGCAATCTCATCATCTCCCTGCCCTAAATGTTTTGTTCCGTACTCCATGATTCGATAGCTGGCAGCAAGCAGATGCTTAGAAATACACCAAACCTCTCCATCATATTCTTTTATAATTTTCTTTAGAAGTCCTTTTCTCATTTCTCTAACTTCCTTAAGCAACTGGTAGTAAGCTGGATTTTCTGTTTTTGCTCCACTAAAAAACAAATGCTCCTCTATTGATATGAGGTTCATAACTGCAATACTCAAATCTTCATCAGCTGATAAATCGAGCTTGTTGTCTTCTTGAAGACTTTTGTATTTTCCAACAAGCTTATTAACTTTTTTCATATCTATTTTTTCTTCTTTTTCTTTCACTACACCGTATATAACAAATTAACATTAATAGTATACTATTAGATACAGAAGGATAGTAGCAATGAGGAGCATAAGCAAAGGTATTTCTACTTTTTGAAATGGAAAGTATACTTTTCCATTATTTGTCTTTAACAACTTTTTATGAAGCTCCTGCCCTATCAAAAAAGCGATTGAACCTATCAAAATTCCTACTACCACCTTATCGAGTCCCCAAATTGTATTCATTTCGTGTCCAATTATTCCTGATAATTTTAATGGAACTACAAATAGCAATACAGTGAGAATAATTATACTAGTGTCAATTAACCTCATATCTTTTCTGTTCTTTTTCTTTAACTTTGAATTCACCCAACCAACTGCCCAAAGAACTGACGATATTATGAGGGCACCAACCCAAATTCCACAGATGGTATCATCTATCCCCAAATATCTGGAAAACCCTACTCCCGCACCTACTGCAATTGTACATACAGGACAAATTGCATAGGCTGGACGAACATATAGTAAGGGAATTATTGACAAGATTACTAAAGACATTATCGCTGTAACAGCTTTCCTTCTCTTTTTTCCTTTCTTTTCATCATCTCCAGATTTTTTGATGATAAATCCAAAAAGAGGAAGGACTATTAAAAATAATATAACTCCAAAAATCAACTTCTCTGTGTTTTCCTTTCCTTTTTCATCTATTTCTTTAGAACTACTATTTACTTCTCCTCGTGCTATTGAATTGAGCCTGTCAATAATGGTATTTACAGAACGATAACATCTCTCCCCGTCATAAAGCATTGGTATTGTTGCATTATTACTACTTACTCCACATTCTGTAAGCTTTTCCCTAAATCTTTCTAAATTTGCTTCACTTTCATGCACTTCTACATGCTCTATATTAACTTTTTTGTCTAGACCAAGCTCAGATATTTTGTTCTCAACTTCTAGGCAATATTGGCATTCAGAACTCCAAAAGAGAATTACCTTATCTGTCTTTTCTGCGAATACAGGAAGAGAATGCAAGAACATTACTATGGCAAAAGTGCTTACAATTAGAGATGTTTTCTTGATTTTGTTTAAATTTTTCTCATTTGGCATCTGGATATTCTACTATATTTTAAACAGGACAGTGGTATTTGTGTAAATTTTTTGCAAAAAAATGATATATTCCATTATGGTAGTAACAGAGAGTGAATTAGAGAATAATGAGGTTTTTTCAAAAATAAAGGCTCTGAAATTAGAGCCTGATGAATTTTTGATTATTGGATCAGGAATTATGTTTGCTTTGGGAATTAGAAGTTTAGACGATATACATGATATAGATATCATTGTTAACGAGAAAGGATGGGAAAAAGTTAAGAATCTTTCTAAGGTATATACCAATGAGCTTGGTGAAAAGCACTTATATTTATTAGGGAAGAGAATAGAAGTATGGGATACTAAAAATAGTCCTAAGTATGATTTTAATGATTTGCATAAGAGAGCATATTTTGTTGGGAAATACCCCTTCCTCTCACCAGAGGATACGATTCGTTACAAGAAAAGAATGAGGAGAAAAAAGGACTTTAAACATATACAGATGATAGAGAAATATTTGGCAAAGAAATACTAGTAGAAAAGACATTCCTAGCTATGTGTTGGTGGAGACGATGGGAGTTGAACCCATGTCCAAGAGTGTCATTCGGCACCATAT
>DAOOVT010000009.1:0-31461 GCA_035370405.1 Candidatus Dojkabacteria bacterium
ACTTTTTGGAGTGTAGAAGGAGAAATTTAGTTATGTCTATGAAGACAGACTTTAAGACAATAAAAGAACTACATGAGTACTATGCTCAGAATAATCAATGTAAGCTGAAATATATTGCAACTCAACCCGTGTATGAGGTAAAACTGCCATCTTCTGGAATTGTTTTCATAGGAGAAGCACCAGGAAGAAATGAAGATCTACAAGGTAGACCATTTGTAGGACAAGCTGGTAAATTTTTAAATGAACTTCTTCAAACCATTGGATATTCTAGAGAAGATGTATATGTCACCAATGTCGTAAAGTACAGACCCCCACAAAATAGAGAACCTCTTGATTCCGAAAAAGAGGCATGCAGAGTATGGCTAAATGCAGAGTTGTTATTCATCAAACCTAGAATAATAGTAACATTAGGAAGACATGCATTAACTAGGTTCATTCCCAATTCCAGCATCACAGCATCACATGGCGAATTGTTTGAGCATCCATCACATATTCCAATTTTCTCAATGTATCATCCAGCAGCAGCACTATATAACCCTAATCTAAAACAAGTAATGTTTGACGATTTCAAAAAACTCAAGGAATTCCTAGACTCTACCCCAAATAATTCATCAGCAAAAATTGAACAGATAAATGATATATTGAACCTTTAACATTACTTTGTATGGTCCCAGCCCTCATCATAGAAAATTTTTTCTGCACCAGTCTCATAGTTATTGCACAACTCATTCGGTTTAAACCATATTTTTATTTCCCTTTCAGCATTTTCCACGGAATCTGAAGCATGAAGCATTGTCCTTGTAGACCTAGATATATAGTCTGCTAAAGCATATGTATCTAGTGAATAATCATCCCTGATAGTCCCCACATCTCCTTCTGCAGGACTTGTACTCCCTAAAATCTTTCGAACTTGTGTTACGACTCCATACCCCTCCAAAACCATAGCAATTATCGGTCCGCATGTTAGATAATCAATATTTCTCTGCCTGATAATTCGCCCTCTCTCAAGTGAATTCCAACCTGTAACATCTTCACCACGAGAAATTGCCCCTTTCTTAGCCTTCTCTCCAGTTTCAATCAGATACTCTTCATCATCAGAATAATGCTCTCCTACTTGCTCTTTCGTAGCATTAAGCATTTTTAATGCTATTATCTTAAAACCTTTCCTTTCAAATCTTGATAATATCTCTCCAACAATCTGTCTTTGAAGAACATCAGGTTTAATTAACAACAGACTCCTTTCCAAAGCTATATCAGGTCTCTTCATATGGTCAGAATAATCAAAATGTTAGATAATGCACAGTATAAGGATACCAAATATTTATGAAATTTAACACCGACGAGCAAAAAATTATACACATATTCAATGATATACTCCTGATAAAACAGGAGGTGTGGAATCGAGATTCTTTAAACAAAATATTAAGGAAACACACCAAAAAAAGTGGAAAGATGTTTAGAAATGATGAACTAGTAGAACACTATCATCTTCTTCTTGAAAATGGAAAGATTCAGAAAAACAGAGTACTAGAGGAAAGGATACGACTAAAACCTACTAGAACAAACTCAGGAGTTGCAGTAGTAACCGTTTTGACAAAACCATATCCGTGCCCTGGGAAGTGCATCTATTGTCCTAATGATCCAGCAATGCCAAAAAGCTATATATCTTCGGAACCTGGAGCGCAAAGAGCATTAAATAACAAATTCGATCCATATGCGCAGGTATACAATCGAATCATTACATTAAAAAAAATAGGACATAATATTGAAAAGATAGAACTGATAGTACTAGGTGGAACTTGGTCAACATATCCTCTTGATTACAAAATTTGGTTTGTAAACGAATGTTTCAAAGCTATGAATTCAATAAACCAAAATTCAGACAAATATACTATCCCCAAAGATAGACAATCATCAAAAGTTGAGTGGACTGAATTAGAAGCTAATCAGATTTTGAATGAAACATCCTACTGTAGGAATGTCGGTTTAGTCTTTGAAACAAGACCCGACTATATTACAAAAGATGAGATAATACTCATGAGAAAACTTGGAGCAACAAAAATCCAACTTGGAATCCAAAATCTTTCCAACAAAGTTTTAGATGCCAATATGGTAGGAAGAAATACAGAAGATTTGAAAAAAGCATTTTCTCTTCTTAGAAGGGCAGGTTTCAAAATACAAGGACATTGGATGCCTGGATTATATACTTCAACTCCATCTATAGATATTCGTGAATACAAGCGATTATGGAAAAAAGACTTCTGTCCTGATGAATTGAAGATCTATCCTGTATCAGTTATTCAAAACACAACACTTTATGAATTATTTAAGAAAGGGGAATATATTCCTTATACACAAAAAGAGCTCACTTCTATTATCGAAAAGCATATACAAATGACTCCTAGATACTGCAGAATCTCTAGGATTATAAGGGATATTCCTTCTAATGAAATAGAAGCTGGAAGTACAATAACAAATCTAAGGCAGACTGCAGAAGAAAACCTTAAAAAGAAAGGAATAAAAATAAATGAGATACATTATAGGGAGATAAAAGGAGAAATGGTAAAGAAGGAGGATTTACAGCTCGAGACATTAACTTACAAAACATCTGTTAGCAAGGAATATTTTATTTCTTACAAAACTAAAAAGAACGATAAGCTCTGTGCATTCTTAAGATTATCTATTCCCAAGCGAAGCTTTTTAAACAACAACTATATCGAAGAACTTAATAATTCTTCAATTATAAGAGAAGTGCATGTTTATGGCCCTGTAGTGGGATTAAAATACAAAAGCCTCGGAGAATCACAACATTTAGGCCTTGGAAAGCTTCTTATTCAAAAAGCAGAACAAATTACAAAAAAACACAGAATAAAGAAAATATCAGTTATATCAGCGGTAGGTACACGAAAATATTATGAACTAAATGGATACAAAAAAGGAGAATTATATATGCATAAGCTCCTAGATTAAGTAAAACTAAATTCTTCTTACCACAATATTTGGTTTGATAATTTCTCCAGAATCTTTTTTTACTTTAATATTGCTAATATTGCCATTATCTATTATGGAATATTCTGGGTTAAGTACAGATAGATAATAATTTCCTTTATCCGCAACAAACCTGTATTTCCCTTGCTCATCAGAAACTCTTTTGTAAACAAGTCTGTTAAAATCTGATTCAAAAAGACCGATTTCCACCCCCTTCAATTTGTTCCCCTTCTCATCAGTAACAAATCCATATTTCTCTCTTCTAGTAAGAATTGGAGTGACTGTAATCACCGCAGAGAATATATACACGACAAGTATTAAATAGTTTGTCCATATTGGATTTATATATACGGCATATATACTAACAACAAGACCTGCTAAGAATATGACTAAATTAAGCAAGTGTAAAACAAGCTTTAAGAAATATACTATCTTTTCTTTTAACTTTACTGAAAACTCAACCTCTACTTTATCCAAAGGGATTGCAAACTTCGGAACTGAGTTTTCTGACGGTTTAAAAACTTCTCCGTGGTATATATTTTCAAGAGGGGCATCTGAACTTCCAAATATTGTTTTAGAAGGAAAAGAATATCCACTTGCACTTACAGTAATATAATATTCCCCATTTTCAATATCTATAGTTTTAAAATATCCAAATTGATTGGTAACATCAGTCCATATTAACTCTCCATTCTTCTTATATACCCTCACTATTGCCTGTCTGATAGGATCTTTAGAGAACGAATCATAAACATAACCATTAGGAATCCCCCGCTTCCTTAAACCAAGCATAGAAAGAAAGTTCAAACCTATCTGAGCCATAAAATACGGGAGAGAGCTTGTTAAAGAGATAAACAATGTAAGTGCTACAGAGACATTAACTGCCAATGTAGTCAATGAAAGGCTTCTTATTTCTGATGGAGACTTCTTTGTCAAAAGGTCAGCATTTTGTTCCATGAAGACCTTTACTGCATTTCCTATGACAGCAGGGATCTCCGTTATTTTTGCAACTGCAGAAGAAAATGTAATATGCTCTTCACCACTGGAAGTTGTAGTTTCCCCTCTAATATTAACAATTGCTGTGCAGTCTGATGAAGAATTTCCAGTTTTGTTTACCGCATCAACACAAAAAGTATATGATGAATACAAATTTCCATCTGCCTGTTTTTCAAGGTTTGATACTTTAACTGTAGCTGTGAATATATCACTATCATTAGAAATCGATGCTCCACACTCCTTTTTTTGCTTATCTTGTCCAACACAAAGAAGTTTTACACTATCCACCCCTGCACTATCCGTTATTCTATACCGAAGGGAGATAATACTACTTTCACTCCATTTATTCCTGTATACATCTTCGGATATCGATATTTTCTCTAATACAATAGTGGGACCATTTAGACTCTGTACAGAATACACAGAATTTGACCATCCACTTTCAGATCCATACTCGTTTCTGGCCTTAACCCTGTAAAAATACATCTGTCCTCCTTGCAATTCTGTAAAGGTATATGATGTTTCATTTATCCAACCACTATTTCCAGTGATGGTACTAAAATCAGAGCTTGTACTTACCTCGGCGTAGTATTGATACTTCAAATTTCCTCCAGGTGTCCACGATATTGTATTCTCCTTGCCAATTGTATACTGCCCTTCTTCTACTACAACTGGGGAAGGAGTTACTACAACATACAAATTTTGACATTTTTCAATCTCTATAACTATCTGTTCAGTAATATCTCTAGCACAGATTTCATATACTCCTGCTTTTGAAGCGTAAATACTTCCCATAGACTTTCCATTTGAATCTGTAAGTTGTGGTTGAGATATCGTGACATCAGAGGGATTACCAGTTTTAACATACAAAAATATATTTCTTCCTACTTTAGGACTCCCATTTCCATCAATGATGCTCATCTGAGCTTTTGAAGGATATAGTATTTCCACAGTAGATGGAACTAGATCAATCTTCGAAAATATATCTGTATGTATAGATACAGTTACATTCACTGTAAACTCATCCGCAATTACACAAGTTGGAATAATTGATGCAAAAACACATGCTACCACAAACTTTAGAGCAGTATTTATCTTCATTTATTATATTTCATCAACAACTTTCTTAACATACTCATCAAGCCTCCTTGTCAAATTCACAGAGGCGTATGGATCATCTCCAAGTGGATACCCATTGCTTTTACTGTAACAATTTTTGCAGATAAGTGCAAAACCTTCCTTAGAAAGATATTCCAAATCCTTTTGAGCCCCACACTTCTCACAATTTGAAAAATCACTAAGAAAACCCATTTCTTTCAAGAATATCATCCTAAATTTATTTGTTGCCCTAATATCTAAATTCTTGTTCAAACTGTTTTGTAGAGAATTAAACAACTTTGGGTATGGATCATAATCCTGAAGAAACTTATTAAGTAAAAATAAAACTCTTCTTACATTTTCAATCTCCAATTTGTCTATGTTTAATGTTGATACAAACTCTGATTCTGTCAGAAGAGGAATACCTCTTCCTTCATAGAAGGAAATTTTGCTTGTAGTGAGTGTCTGCATATTTCCTCTATTCCTACTATTAATTTTTCTAATTCCTTTTGCAAATAATGAAAATTTTCCAGTGTTTTTTCCAAAGACTGTGAGTATTTTGTCTGCTTCACCATAATTTACTGACTTTATAACTATAACTGTATCTCTACTCATACACACCCTTCCTAGTAAAGATTACATAAGGAGTTTTAAGTATTATCTTCAAATCAGTTAATAAGTTCAAATTTTGGGTATATTCATACTCCATATAAAGCCTCTCATGTAAAGGTATTTTATTCCTTCCCGATACTTGCCATATACCAGTCATACCAGGTCTAATTTTTAGGATTTCTTTCATCACTTTCTTGTCCTCTGGATATTTTTTAAAATGTCTTCTCAACTCGTCATCATACGAAGGTCTCGGTCCAACAAGAGACATTTCTCCTTTTATAACATTAAATAGTTGAGGTATTTCATCTATGTCAGATTTCCTAATAATTCTACCTACTCTTGTAACTAACTCATCACTACATGGAATTTTATTTGAATTATGAAAAAACTTCTCTTTTTTATTTCTATACCTATCATCATGCATTAATTTGTTATATGCATTTGGAACCATACTCCTAAACTTGTACATGAAAAACTTTTTCCCATCTCTTCCTATTCTCATTGGACTTTCGGCAAATATGGGAGAACCACTTTCAAACCATATAGCAAGACTTACGACAATAAATAATGGGGAAAAAATAATGACCAAACAGATAGACGCTACAATATCTAAGAATCTTTTAATTAGCTGATAAAACATCTAATACATAATTTCGAAATTTATATTCAAATATCTCTGACGCAAAATTCTGGGCCTGTTTTTTGCAACTATCTTGATTGTAATCTTCTGATCTGAATTTTTTCAAAACCTTCATAAGAGATTTAACATTGTATTCATCAAAAAATACTCCAGTTTTAGGATTATGCTCCGAAATTGTTTCCAAAACGCCTCCATCTCTATATGCAACAACTGGAGTACCTGCAGCATTAGCTTCTACTGGCACTATCCCAAAATCTTCTCCTCTAACTGGAAATATCAAAGCCTTAGCCTTTGATAGCAATTCCAATTTTTCACTTTCCGAAACAAAACCCAAGAACTTTATCAAACCTCTGGCATTCAAATTACGTACTAATTCTTTCATTGCTTCCAAATCATCTCCTGTACCAGCTATTTTTAATGGATATCCTAGCTTGGCACAAGCCTCTATAGCTAATTTTACCCCTTTGTATCTTTCTACTCTTCCCATATACAGAAACCAATTTTCTTTTCTGTTAACTTCTCCAAAAGATTGAATTTCTGAAACTTCTACTGGAGGATATATTACATCAGATTCTAAGTTGTATATTCTTTTTATTCTTTCTTTTACAACATTTGAATTAGCAATTATCTTTGTACATCTTTTGGCAGATTTGACATCAAGTTTTCTCCATCTGTTTTCAAGCATTCTACCAAGAAATGATTCGTATATATTGTAGAATAGCCTATTTACACCATTTAATTGATTGATATTCTTAACTGTCCTGTCATCTTTTTGCCATAGGAATTTAGGAGGAGACATACATAGGTTGATATGTTTAATATTTTTTGGTTCTACAAATCTTGAGAAAGCGATTGAAAGGGAGACAACAACATCAAAGTTTTTGAATTTGAATAATCTGTATGCCAATGGCTCGAATACAATATATACATATCTTAACTTGTTTTTCCACGGAAGATATTGCATGAATGAGTGATTTATTTTTACATTAGGAAAATACTCTTTTACAAACTGTTCATCATAATATGCTGTAAAAAGTTCACAATTTGGGAATGTATGTATTATGTGCTTCAAATGATTCTCTGCCCCTCCCTTTTTGTAAAGAGGCTCACACGATATGGCCATTCTAACATTTGTATCTGAAGACACAATATTATTCCTTTTTCCTTTGCTCTTGCTCATATATCTCTCTTAAATACTCTTCAAAATTAAGTATGAATTGTTTTTCAGAAAATAGCTGTGCTTGTCTTTTTATGATTTTTGAATTATATCTTGTTTTGTCAAATTTCATAAGTACAGAGAGTAGTTCTGATTCTTTTGCAAAAAATTCTCCAGTTAAATTTTCTTTCACAGTTTCTAGAACACCACCTTCTTTGTATGCGATGACTGGCGTTCCACACGCCATGGCCTCGACAGGAGTGAATCCAAAGTCCTCAACTCCACAAAAGAATAGGGCTTGAGCTAAGGTGTATAGGGTTATGACATCATCATCTTTTTCTAAATATCCAAGAAAGTGTATATTATCATGTCCCCTACAAATTTTTTCTAAGTAGTGCCTATCTGGTCCATCACCAACAATGTAAAGAACTTTTTTAGCCTTAATACACGCTTTTATTGCCCAATCTACCCTCTTGTAATCATACAGCCTCGACACAACTAAGAAGAATTCTCTGGGAAGAGAATATTTTCTCTCTATCTCTTTTGCTTGGGCAACACTAACTTTTCTAAAGTACTTTTCTTCAACCCCAGGATATATTACTTTGGCATCTTGTCCATACACCTTCTTAATTTTCCTTTTTATGAATTTAGAATTCGCACTCCAATAGTCAACTCTTTTTGATATACTGTAATCCCAAACCCTCATATATGTATTTATTCCATATGATAGCCCACGATATATATATCTTAGTTTTGACCCTCTCACATTAAGTTCATTATCCCATAGACTTCTTGGCGGAGTCATTACCATTGCTAGATGAGGTTGTTTGACTCCAGTTATAACTCCCTTTGCTGGACCAGCAGAAATAGATATAACTAAGTCATAACCGTTTAAATCCATATTTTCATATACTATTGGTGTGAGAATTTTTAGATGTCTGTAGAATCCTTTCGGAAAAAATTTTGATAACTTGTTAACTGAACTCGTATGTACAATGTTGTGGAATGTAGGATAGTTCTTTTTCTCAAAGGCAATTGTATATATGTCAGCTTGTGGAAAAACTTTTAGGATTGAAAGCATTTCCCTATCCGCTCCTCCGAAAGCAGTCATTTGATCAGCAACTAATGCAACTTTTGGGAATAATTCTCTCACATTCTTCATGTGGAGATTATACCCTCAAATCAACTGTGCAACCAGCAAATTTATCTACAATTCTGGAATCTCTCCATCTTCGAATCCAAAATCCTCAGCTGATATATCTTCATCTTCTTCACTATCAAGTTGCTCCAATGCTTTCGCTAAATCATCATCAGGAGAAACAGTTACCTTAGGAACAACATCTTCTTCCTCATCTTCAGGAAATATTACATCTAGAGACCCATCATCTATCTCTACTGCGGGATCTATACCAGCATCTTCCTCTAGATTCTCATCTCCCATCAAAATAATATTCGGCTCTTCATTGTCTATACTCTCAAAATCATCTTCACTATCTGGATTCTTTCTAGTATTTTCATTAAGCCTTTTTCTTGCTCTTTCCAAGAATCTTTCAGCATCATCACCAAACTTTTCAACAACATCTATTACCTTCATTGGTTCCCCACACTCTGGACATATATTTACATAGTCCGTTTCATCTCCACAATGAGGACACGAGAAAAAAACAACATGAATACTTCGTCGTTTAGGGATTAACTCATCTTTTTTCTTTTTGCTAACAGCCATTGAATCATAAGAATATTTTATGGATAGCCACTGTATCTAGAATAGTATAGGGGCTATAGTGTGTCAATAATCCCATAGAGATACAAATTTACCCATATTTTGGATAGCAGCACTTTTTATATTTCTTTCCACTTCCACATGGACAAGGATCGTTTCTTCCAACTTTTACCCCCCTTTGGACTGTTTTCTGTTTTCCTACTTTGCCAGGTCTATTATCTTCACTACTTTTTGTTTCCATAGGGATATCTCTTTCCACTTTAACTAATCTAACTTTAAACAATCTGGATAATACAAATTCATCAACCTTCTTCAACATACTATCAAACATTGCAAAACCCTCATTTTTATACTCCACCAAAGGATCCCTTTGAGCTAAATTCCTTAGAGAAATCCCTTCTCTTAGATCAGTCATATTATCCAAATGCTCCATCCAGAATTTATCAAATGATTCTAGGATGAGATATTTCAAAAGTGTCTGCATCGATTCTATCCCGATATTGTATACATGTGTTACATATGACATCAGTATAACTTTCTTAAGACTAGAAGAACTCTCATTTCCACTTTTTCTATACAGTTCTCTAAAGAATTCAACAGTATTCTTGTATCCAAGTTCCTTACATGCCCTCTCTAAAACAGGTTCCGTAAGCATATTAACTATCTGACTGTACATTTTTCTTTCTTCAACATTATCTATAGCCATATCGTCCTGCATCTCCGATGCAATAAGGAAATCTACATACTCTAACAACTTTTTGAGAACCCACTTATCTAGTGCGGAAAATGGATAGTTCAATGAATCCAACAAATCCATTTTCCAACTCTCTTCCCTTGCAAGTGAAAACATATCAAGACCATCTTGAACATTTTCTATATCAATATCTTTTATTGCCTTTATATCATTCTTAAAATCTTTCTCAGTAAGTTTCTTATTACCAACTCTATCAGCTTCCAGAATTTTCCTTCTCAAAGTGTAGATTATTTCCCTTTGCTGATTGAGTACATCATCATACTCAACCAATCTCTTTCTTATGTCATAATTATTCGCCTCAACCTTCTTCTGTGCATTCTCTATAGTTCTTCCTATGATTCCAACAGATATTGGCATATCATCATCCATACCGACCTGACTCATAAGCACTTTCATTCTATCTCCACCAAAAATCCTCATAAGGTCATCTTCAAAAGAAACAAAAAATCTCGACTCACCAGGATCTCCCTGTCTACCTGACCTACCTCTAAGCTGATTATCTATCCTCCTCGATTCATGTCTTTCCGTGCCAATTACATATAGTCCGCCAACTTCCTTAACTCCTTCCCCTAAACCAATATCCGTACCTCGTCCTGCCATATTAGTTGCAATTGTAACAGCACCAAGTTGCCCAGCTTCCGCAACTATTTTAGCCTCTAACTCATGCTGTTTAGCATTCAATACATTATGCTTTATGCCCTCTTTAGAAAGCATATTGGAAAGAATTTCTGATTTCTCAACAGAAGTAGTACCAACAAGCATTGGTTGCCCCTTTTTATGATGCTCCTTTATCTCTTCCACTATCGCTCTAAACTTTCCCTCCTGAGTCCTGTAAACAACATCATTGTGATCCACTCTAATTACTGGTTTATTCGTTGGAACTACTATGGTATCCAGTTTATAAATAGAAGAAAACTCCTCTGCTTCCGTTAAGGCAGTTCCTGTCATTCCAGAAAGATATTTATACAATCTGAAGAAATTCTGCAAAGTTATTGTTGCCATCGTCTTCGATTCTTTCTTAACCTCTACTCCTTCCTTAGCCTCAATTGCTTGATGAAGTCCCTCACTATACCTTCTACCCTCCATAGCTCTTCCTGTAAACTCATCAATTATGACTATTTCCCCATTCCTGATAATATACTCATCATCCAACTTGTATAGCTCTTTCGCTTTGAGTGCATTATCCAAATGGTATGCTAACTGAGCATTCTCGTAAATATTATCTACACCCAAAGCCTTTTCAACAGCATCCATTCCTGCCTGATTCAAAGAAACTGCATTTGCTTTTTCATCCACAGTATAATGTTCATTCACTCTCAGATTCTTCACAAGCTGTGCGAATTTCCTATACAAATCATTTGCTGTATCAGCACTTGTAGAAATTATCAGAGGAGTTCTAGCCTCATCTATTAAAATTGAATCTGCTTCATCAACTATTGCAAAATATTTTGGACCCTGTACTCTCTCATCAAGATTTCTGACCATATTGTCACGGAGATAGTCAAAACCAAACTCACTATTCGTCCCATATACAACATCACATGCATATGTCTCTTTCTTAGAACACTCTATTAAATTTACTCCTGTCATATGATCATACTTTAGTCTTCCATCCCTCTTCTCCATTTCCTTCCTCTGAGAAATCAACTTCCTAGCTTCGTCTCCTTTTAATTTTATAGCTTCTTCATCAGAAATAAACCTAAATTGCTTACCAGAATTAATTGCCCCAACACTCATTCCTAACGCATTTAGAATATGTCCTGTCCATTCCGCATCCCTTCTAGCTAGGTAATCATTTACAGTAACAAGATGAGCCCCTCTCCCAGTCAATCCATAAAGATACAATGGTAAATTAGCAGCTAAAGTTTTTCCTTCACCAGTAAATAACTCTGCTATCTTATTATCAAACAAAACATATCCTGCTATTAATTGCACATCAAAATGCCTATGATTTGCAACTCTTTTAGATGCCTCACGAGCCACTGCAAATGCTTCGGGAAGAATCTCATACAATTTTTTCTTTTCCTCTTCCAATTTACTATTTAATTTAGCATCTTCTAACTTAAAGAAATCAGTTCGACAGGTATCAAGGTTAACACCTATTCTTTTTCTAAACTCATCTGTCTTAGATCGAAGTTCATCATCAGAAAGCTTAGAGACTTGATCCTCTAAATCATTTATCTCCTTAACTATTGGTTCTATTTTCTTTAATTGTTTTTCATTTGAATCAAAAAGAGAAGAAAGTATCTTCAGCATAGCTCTCCATTATATCCCATATCCACCGATTTAAGAAATGTTTAATGTCTTCAAAATATACTTTTGGACTATGTACAAAAAATATACAATACCAATTGTTGTAATAATATTGCTGTTGTTCAAACCAAAATCTTCTGTTAATGCCACAAGCTACCCCATTTATCTTACATCTCCATCGAATGGAGTAAGCATCTCAACCACACATATTCAATTTCAATGGGAAAATGAGAACAAATATGAGGAATATGTATACATGCTATGTATAACTGATGACATAGTAGAAGGAACAAGGTACTGCGAAATACCAACTTCGCAAAAATATATGACTTTAGATATACCAAATACAAATGGTGGTTACATTTACTGGTTTGTAGGATATCAAAGAAAATCCGAATATGTACAAAATATTGCTAAATATCCAGAGAATCCATCTTTTGCCTTTAATCAATACTCAAATATATTTGTCTTTGGTATAAACAGAACAATTCCATATTCTGCAAAAAATTCCATAGCTGGGAAGAAACCAGGCGATTTCTTCAGGCCAAATGCAGAAGTTAGGAATCCAGATGGGACAACTACACTAGTCTGTAAAAACAAATGGGTTTTTAAGCTACCCTCGCAGGGTTTTTCTCCTCAAGATACAGCAATACAATGGAATGTGAATAAAGAACTTGGGAGCGTTTTAGGGGCAACTACCTATGTTCCTCCCGATGTTATGTGCAAGTTTAATTTTATAATTGAAGGAAATACTACCAAAACAATAAAAGACTTTTGCAGAATATATAACCTAATATCCGTAGAAAGTAAAATAGATACATCTAGGAGTCCTAATATTGTTAGTATAGTCGGAAAATATTATGACCATATTAAAATTCAAATTGATGTGTACGAATGTGTTAAGAATTTCTTTAATCCTTTTTCATGGTTTAAATGCCAAAATAGATATGTAAAATCAATATCTTTAAATTATCCTCTCGAAAAAGCCTTTCAAATATATAATGGAGATGCCGTTTTACCTTTTACACAGGATATCGTAGAGAATGGAACTTTCTCACTAAAAACAAGTGTTAACAGCAACAGTTACAGTCAAATCAAATTACAAACTGTATTTGCTCTTAAATTTCCATATTACAATATTTCAGAAGAAGCACTATCAACATATGTCTTAAACCCATCTGTTGTTGAGAATATATCTACGAAGCCTTTTTCCTTCCCATTCAACAAAATAATTGGAGTAACACAATGGCATGGATATACTGCATTTCAAAGTCCTCACACAGGTATAGATTTTGGAAGCTATTTAGAAAATATTTTAGCATCTGACAACGGTATTGTCGTAGCAAAAGGATATGACACATACTATGGAGAATGTAATTCGGGAGGGAATTATTTAATCGTAAGAAACAGTAATGGTATATATACTGTGTATTTCCATCTTGCACAATCATATGTAAACATTGGCAATTCCATTTCAAAGAATCAAGTTATTGCACAATCAGGTAATTCAGGAAAGAGTGAATGCAAACCACTTGGATTTCACCTGCATTTCGAAACGAGAAAAAATCGATCACAGGATACCCACGATGACCCAGTTAAATATGTAGATGTTAATTGGAATTTAGTTCCAACCATAGATGCATATACCATACCAGCCCGCCTAAGTGGGGATAATCCCCATCCTAATAAATAATTTTGTCTTTTTAGAAATATGAGAAAGCTTTTCAAAATTACAGTAATTTCAATGATATCAATTACAATCTTTGTTCTTTTAATCAATCTTAAAGAAATTCTTTTCAACAACAACTACTACATCAACTTCGTACAAGACATCTCATCTCCTACACAAGTAATTTGGATTTCACAAGATCAAGTTCTGTTTTCTTCTCCGAATCAAGTATATACATACTATTTTCAAGAGAATGAGATTGAACTTGTTGGTCCAAAAGAGGTGAATGAAATTATTGGTGTAGATAATTTAGGTCAGCTCGTGTACTGTAAATATGACATATATATGAGATATGTAGAAGAAGATTATGCAATGACCATTAGCTTGTATGACAAAGAACATACATTGCTTAAGGAGGTTAAAGTGTATGATAGCTTTCTTCCTGAATTTACAGATGGGAAATATGTTTCTGGAGCTACTGCGTTGCCATTTTTAACCCCATACAAATACACTGTTAATGTTGACAATGGAGAGGTGCAAAAGGAAGAGTTACCCAAAGAATCCGTTAGTAGAAATAATGCAGACTTAAAATTAACAGAGGATATTTTGTTAGAAAAGACATACTGTTTCAATACTGAAAGATGTATTTTGGAGGATAAGTTCGGGAATATCTATGCATATATAGCAGTACAGAATCGATTCAGTGAGTTTCTTCGAGGCATTTTTCAAAAATCTCATATGTTTTTTTCGCAGTACTTTCCCATGTAAATTCTTTAGAAAGTTCATACCCCCTTTCAACCATTCCTTTATACCTTTCTGGATTTTTGTAAATATCAAAGATTTTACTTCCAACCTTTTTACTATCATAGCTATCAATTATTGAGGAGACTTCATCAAAAAGTTCTATGTATACTAAATTTTTGTCTATTATGGTGGGAACTTTAGCTCTAAGAGCTTCAGCTACAGAAATTCCAAAGCCTTCATAGGTAGATAGATGTATAAAGGCAAAAGCATTCTTTAAGAGAGAATATTTATTCTCATCAGAATAGAACCCTGTAAATACAACATTACTTTTAATTCCCAAATCTTCTATAACTCGATACAAGTCCTTTACTTCTTTAAGATTTTCATCTTTAAATTTGCCACCAGCTATAACTAAGTATGGAATCTGTTCTCCCTTTACTTTAAGTAATTTTGTAAATTCAAAATATCCTTTCACAACACTAATAGAATTCTTATTCTTTGTTATCCCTCCTCCCATATATATTATGTAACCTTTCTCTCTCCAATCCTGAGGAAGTAAACTATCTATATTTGTTTCCCTCTCTTCCAAATCAACACCCAAATATGTCACTATTGTTTTATCTTCTGGGTATTCAGGATAGAACCTTAAAAAATCCGTTTTTGTTGTTTCTGAATTACACAAAATATATTTACATAGAACAGCCTTATCCAGTGTTAACCAATATTGCATTTTTCTTATCACATTATGTAGTCTTGATTGTGTAGAATATTCTCCAAACAAAGGCAAAATCATATCATGAATAAATAGTACTGTAGGCATAATATCAGAAGGGAAATTTCTCCAAAAATAAGGACAGAAATATATTGTTTCTCTAGTAGTTATCTTTTTTACTCTTGGTAGGATATTCTTACGATACCAAATATTGTTTTGATATCCATTAACCTTGTATTCTCCCACTCTCTCAATTTTAATGTTTTCACACTCATTGATATGAGAATCTAATGTTGATTCTTTTTCATCGAACAGTAAAAGAGAATATTTTGTCTGAGGATATAGCTTTACTAATGATAAAGCTATATTTTTCGTATACTGACCAATACCTGCGTACGCAAACTGGTCCTGAGTCGTTGTGCAATCTATAATTACATGCATATTGTGATTATATCAAACAATTAGTACTTCAAGTGAATAATTTACACATTCTGTTATCTCCAATTATATGCTACCATAGTAGTACTTATGTAATCTAATATATTTTTAAACTATATGAAGATACAAAAACTCCTCTTAGGATTCTTTCTATCATTGGGCATCTTTTTGATTATTCCACAAACAAAAGTTACAGCAGCAGAATTTCATTTTAAATCATATTCTCTAAACAAGGAGGAAACCGTAAAAGATGATGTATATATCTTTGGAGAGTCTGCGAATATAGAGGGTGCAGTGTATGGGGATTTGGTAATTGTTGCAGATAGTGTGAAGGTTAATGGAACTGTTACAGGAGATCTTTATATATGTGGGAATCAAGTTAATATTGATCCGATAGCCTATGGGAATGTCTTTGTTGTTGGAAATGATATGACTATTGATGGAATACTGAATAACAATCTGTATGTTTTAGGAAAAAGTTTGTCATTTCTTGGACAGGCAACTAAGGATGTAATTTCAATAACAAGTCAAAATTCATTTGATGGGTATGTTGGAGATGATTTGAGGAGTTTTGGATTGACTTCAACTATTAATTCTATTATCAAAGGTGATTTAGTTCTTGTTTCTGAACAGTCAACCGTAAATGAACAGAATGTTGAGGATAATATATATTACGAGACAACTATACAATCAATTGCAAGCAGTCAAGGAGTCGATATTAATACTGGAGCTAAGATTAAGGTTCCAGATATAATCGCAAATCCAAGTTGGGGTGTGAAAGGTTTAGTTATGCTTACTAGTTTTGTAACTTTACTTCTTACAGGGGTTTTTCTAGTATGGCTTACACCTGTAAAAACAGTTCAAATAAAGAGAAGGATTACAGATTCCCCTATTGAGCTAATCAAAAGTTTACTGGCAGGTATAATTATTGCATTTGTTGTACCGTTTCCATTATTTATTATGCTTATGTCAATTATAGGAACTCCTATTGCTTTAATAGTATCTGCATTTTTGTTGTTTGTACTACTTTTTGGAAGAATATGGGTAGAATTAGCATTTGGAACAGAAATACTTCGCTTGTTTGGAATTGAGGAATACAGACCGTATAAGTCATTATTAGTTGGAAGAATACTATCTATAGGAGTTAACTTAATACCTCGTATAGGAGTTTTTTACAACATTATAGTCATATTTACTGCTCTTGGTGCAATGGTCCGTATGAAGAAGGACCTTTTTACAGCACCCAAAGAGATAACACCCGTTAAGAAAAAGAAGACTAAAAAGAGTAACAAGGAAGAGTAGTAATACAATTACTACTCTACTTAAGTAACTCGTCTAATGTACTTTGGAAAGTACTATATGGGTATGCTCCACCCAAAAATGTCCCTGTCACATTTCCATTTTCATCTAATTTTCCAATTACAAAACCAGGTGTCCCTGTCATACCTGCCTTTGTACCTTCAGCTTCATCTGCCTCCAAATCAGAAACGAATTTACCTTCACTCATACACTTATCAAAAGCATCCATATCTACACCTAAGCTTGAAGCTAGAGTCTTAATTCCACTTTCCTCTGTAATATCAAATGCCTGCTCATGATATTGGACAAATACATCAGAACCTTTTTGATCAAAGACACACATTCCAGCCTCTGATATCTCATATGTTAGAGCTCCATTACTTCCTCTTGGCCATTCCTTAAATACATATATTGCTTTTCCTGTATCTATGTAATTTTTCTTAATCTCAGGAAATGTCTCGTCTGCATGCCTATTACAGTAGTAACATGTAGGGTCACTAAATTCGACTATGGCTACAGTTGCGGTACTTCTATCACCAACATACGGATCATTATCTATTGATGCTGTAGCGGTAGTAGTAGGGGGTGTTGTAGTATCCTCACTATTCGTATCATTTTCATTCTCATTTTGTACTTCATTCTCACTGTTTCCAGAATCTACATTTGTATCATTTGTTTTAGTATTCGTTGCCCAAACAACAACTGCTATAATCAAAGCCGCTATTATTATGGCTATTGGTACACCCAATGTATCCAAATTTATCGTTACCTCTTTCTTTTCCAAATTCTCTTCTTTTTTCTCTTTTTTCTTCATAGATAAACAACTAAATATTATATTAACTCTCGGATTATATACCAAAAGCATAATCTCTGTAAGGTCTAGGATAAAACTACTCCTTAAGCTTCTCCCAAGTTGTCCTCATCTCTTCATCACTCTGCCCCGAACGATGAGGACTATCACATAATACTACCGTATCATCATATACAGGCTTAACATGCACATGAAAATGAAATACCGATTGTCCAGCTTTCTCTCCTGTATTTTGCAGAATAATTACACCCTTTGGATTAAATGTATCCTTTATCTTAAGTGCTATTTTCTTTGCTACACCATGCACCTTACATAACAATTCATCTGGAATATCATAAATATTCTCATAGTGCTTCTTAGGAAGAACCAATGTATGTCCTTCACTCAATGGATGCGCATCTAAAAATGCTACAACATCATCATCTTCATATATTTTGTATGACTCCTTCTCTCCTCTCGCTATCTTACAAAATACGCAATCTTCCATAGTACATTTACAAGTATGAAATTATATCCTAAAAGTGACGATTCCTGTCAATTTGAACTATCTAAACTAATCACTGATACTGATTGCTCCTGCAGGGCATGCAGATTGAGCTTCTTTTGCTTTTTCAACATCACCGTCCTGTATTGTCCCATCTCCCTTAGGAGCAACGCTACCATCCTCCTTCATCTCAAATACCTCAGGGCATATTGCAACACAAGATCCACACATTGCACACTTATTCTGATCTATCTCTGCTTTCATAATGTAAAAAGATACTTATGTTAAATACAAAATTACCCCTTTATGACTGAGACTATTATCGGGAATACAAGAACAAGAAGATATAAAAATACATAAAGTGCTGTACTATTATTCTCTCCGCTATTATTTTCAATTTCTTTCTTTTTCATGAGTTGTAACTATATTCTGTTAAAAATATTAAGTAGAAGCGATAACCAGTTTTACATATTTCCACAGCAATGTCAAAACATTACTTTCCCTTCTTATACAGATTCCTAAAACTTGCTATCTCATTTATAAATGCAAGTTTAACTACACCAGTAGGTCCATTTCTATGCTTTGCAACTATCAATTCACCCACACCTTTATTCTCTGTATCAGGATTCCATGTTTCTTCCCTATCTATAAACATAACTACATCAGCATCCTGCTCTATAGATCCAGACTCTCTTAAATCTGATAACTGAGGCCTCCTACCTTGTCTTTGTTCTATTGCCCTAGACAACTGAGAAAGAGCAACGACAGGAACATCTAACTCTTTAGCTATATTTTTTAATCCCTGAGATATTTCTCCAACCTCTAACACCCTATTATCCGTATTACTTCCATGTACAAGTTGTAAGTAGTCGACAAAGATAATATCCACCCCTGTCTCCATTGCCAACCTACGTGCCTTTGTTCTGATTGCGTTAATATGCTGTCCTGCTTGATCATCAATATATATATTAGCATCAGCAAGTTCTCCCATTGTATCAGCAAGCTTCATAAATTTTTTGTCGCTCAACCTTCCAGTTCTAATTTCCCAAAATGGAATGTTTGATTGCATACCAAGAAGTCTATCCATAATCTGAGTTTTGGACATTTCAAGAGAGAAGAATGCAACTGTTTTCTTTTCTTGCAACGCAGCATGTCTCATCATATCCAAAGCTAATGCTGTTTTTCCAACAGATGGTCTTGCAGCAAGCACTATCAAATCTGACTTTTGAAATCCTCCTAGTAAATCATCCAAATCTTTGAACCCTGTTGATATACCTAAATATGCCTCATCACTATCTGCTCTCTCAGCTCTTTCATATGCGTCTTTTAAAAGATCCTTTATATGTACAAAATTACTCTTAGTTCCAGTCTGAGCAACATCAAATATTTCTTTTTCTGATTTATCTATAACTTTATCTATTGGAGTATTCTCATCAAAAGCCAACTCTGTAATGTCCTTGGCAGCAGACAGAAGACCTCTTCTCATAGCACTCTCCTTAATTATTTCACCGTACTCTTCTGCATGTGCTGATGTCGCAACTGTAGTTACCAAATCAGCTAAATATGAGGCACCTCCAGCACTAGACAGTTTGTTTTGTTTTTTTAGTTTATCTACTACTGTAACTAAATCTACTGGAAGACCATTATTGAATAAATCTAAAATTGCAGAGTATATAATTACATGCCTGTTATCATAAAAATGATTGGGGACAAGCCATGCGGAGACATTAATTATAGAATCTTTATCCATTAACATACATCCAAGCAAGGATTGCTCTACTTCTATATTTTGAGGGGGTACTTTCCCTTGCATACTGTTGTGCTATTTCAAAAATATTACCTCTACACTACTTTGATTCTCTTCATCAACCTTTTTCTTGGCAACATTGTAATAGTTCTCCTCCCTTACATTTGCATACCCAAAGTATTCCAAGAAATCTTTCTTGCTTTTAACATTCACTCCACTCTTACTATCTTCAGCATACCCGCAAGGAATTAATATTGCTGGATCCATATTTGAGATAACCTTTTCTAAAACTTCATAATTCATAAATAGCTCACCATTTCCGATAGGAACAATGAGAACATCTACATCTCCAAGATTCTTAGCTCTTTGAGGGTCAAAGTCTTTTCCTATCCCACCCATATACACTACTCTAATGTTCTTCTCATCTATGATGTAAAAGTCATCTTCTAATCCTCTTCTTATCATTATCCCCCCTACTTCGTATTCTCCTGCAGAATATATTTCCATAACAGTCTCTCTTTTATCTGGAACTATTTTGTCTTGTAAATTGTTGTCTATGATTACATTTTTTTTCACATCTTCACCATATTTTGTTAGTAACATAACATCGGTTTGTATCTTCCCATTAAGCACCCTCTTATCTGCTAGAGGATCAGTTATTACAGAGATATTGTCTGTACTCAAAAGAAATGTAGTCCACCCTATTTTCCTAATTTTCATAAATATCTACTCAAAAATAATTCGTTAATTGATGATGCTAGTATATCAGATATACCAGACACAGTTAAGAACTTACTGTGCTTCCAATGTACTTTTGACATTTTCTAGGATTGCTTTTTTCATTTGTTCTTTTACAAGTTCAGTTTTCAAACTTTCTAGAGATGATATTGAGGCCTGAAGTTGAATCATCACTTTGTCATCTTCGTCTCCATTGACTATCATTTTTCTAACACTTCCGACTTGTCCTTCTGCTCTTTTTATATGATTTTGGACTTTTTTAGAATATTTCATTTAGAATAGTATATTCAATATTTAATATGGTAGCAACTTTTCTAAGAATTTTTCAAAAAGTTTGATATACAGAAAACTCTCTGATATAATCAGCAACGATATGAAAAAGGGAATTCATCCAAAATATAATAACCATTTAACAATTACATGCTCATGTGGTAATTCTTTTGTTACTGGTAGTACACTAGAACAGGATACATTGACTGTAGATATATGTTCAAAGTGCCATCCTTTCTATACAGGCGAACAAAAGATAGTTGATACAGACAACTTAGTAAAGAAATTTGAGGAGAGAGTTGAAAAAGCTAAGGGTATGTCATTTCAGAGCAAGAGGCAGAAAATGGAAAAGAGGAGAAAGAAGATTGATGAGATGTCATCTAAGTCATCTAGTTCCCTATCTCTAAGGGATATGTTGGAGAATGCTAGAATCTCTAAAAAGTAGATTATTCCACATAAAGTTTCATTATGTTATCATTATCCATATATGGATATTAAGGGACTAAAGACAAAATACGAAGAGAATACTGCCCAGGCTAAAGTTGAAGAGTTGGAGAGAGAGCTTTCACAACCTAATAGAAGCAAGGATATGTCTTCCCTAAGTAATGATCTATCCCATTATTCTAAATTAGCACTTCAAGTATCACAAATTCAAAAGGCAATAAAGGATTGGGAGGAGACTAAGCGTATGGTACAAGAAGAACAGAACCCTGAACTTAAAGAGATGGGAAATGAAGAGATAATCTCTTTGGAAGAAAGAATAGAGAATCTTGATAGAGAGATAAAGAGAACTGTAGCAGGAAAAGAATTAGCAGATGAAGATGATAGCAAATCTGTGATTATGGAGATAAGAGCAGGAGCAGGAGGAGATGAAGCTGCTCTTTTTGCAGCTGACCTTTTCAGAATGTACTCTAACTTTTCTGCAGGGAAAGGATGGGATGTACAAATTATATATGATAATGTAACTCAAGGAGGAGGATACAAAGAAGTAATTGCACAAATATCTGGAAAGAATGTTTTCAAAAATCTTAAATATGAGAGTGGAGTACATAGGGTTCAAAGAGTCCCAGTAACTGAATCATCTGGAAGAATTCACACTTCTACCGCATCTGTTGCTATACTTCCTGAAGCAGATGAGCTAGAGGTTGAAATAAGACAAGAAGATTTAAAAGTAGAGGTTATGAGAGCTTCAGGTGCAGGTGGACAATGTGTAAACAGGACAGATTCAGCAGTAAGAATAACACATATTCCAACAGGAATAGTTGTTAGTTGCCAAGAGACTAAGCATCAAAGCCAGAATAAGGAAAAGGCTATGACAATATTGCGTTCAAGGCTTTATGATATGAAGAAACAAGAAGAAATGCAGAAGAGATCTGATTTGAGAGTATCACAGATTGGGTCTTCTATGAGAGCTGAAAAGATCAGGACATACAATTTTCCACAAAATAGAGTGACTGACCATAGAGTTAAGATTTCTTGGTTTAACCTAGAAGAGATATTGAATGGTAATATTCAAAATGTTTTAGATGATGTTAATAATGCTTTCTTAGACCAGCTGTTGGAGAAGGAGATTACTAGTGGAACAAAATCTTAAGCAACTATTTCAAATACAACAGGTTCTTTTATCTGAAGGATATCCTGATTATGTAAGAGTTTCTAAGGAGATATGTGATTTTTGTAAAAAAGACGAGGAGAGTATTCTTGAGGTATTAGATAAGATAAAGGGAGGACAACCATGGGAATATATTAGAGGTTTAACAGAGTTTTGTGGATATCAATTCATAGTTAATCCTTCTGTACTTATTCCTCGTGTAGAAACTGAACAGATTGTTGATATTGCAAGGTTAGAGGTTGCGAAAAGAAGAATTCAATCTATTATTGATGTTGGAACTGGGAGTGGTTGTATTATTATTTCTTTAGCAAAGATTTTTGGTAGTAGACTGAATTATACTGCGACAGATATCAGTAAAGATGCTCTGGAAATAGCTATTAAGAATGCCCAATTGAATGGAGTAGAGAAAGATATCTCTTTTGTGAGAACAAATTTAGTTGATGGAATCCAAATATCTAGTGATACTTTGGTTGTAGCAAACCTCCCATATATTCCCACACACATTTACAATACATTAGATAGTAGTGTTACCGATTATGAGCCTAAATTAGCATTAGAAGCAGGAAAAGATGGCCTTAAATACTATTCAGAATTAATAGATGATCTTGATAGTATAAAAGAAAAAAGAAACATACAGCTACTAATTGAAATAGATCCCTCTATTGAGGAAGTCCTCCATGGACTTCTCCTCAACAGAGAAGTCCATATTGTAAAAGACTTAAAGAATCTTTCTAGGTTTGCTTTAGTTAGCCTCTCCTAACTTTACTTTAAATGTCTTCGTTTCTCCGGATCTATTTACTTCAACCTCTACCTCTTCTCCAACCTTGTGCGATTGTATCATATCAGCTAGAGAGATCTTTACATCTTCTCCTCCGAATTTGGTTATGATATCACCTCTTCTGATTCCTGCAGAGTACGCTGGTCCATTTGCATCAACTTCTACTACTAAAGCTCCTGGAACAACATTTGAATAGTATAAAGCATCATATTCGGATATCATTCTGTATGATACTCCCAAGTACGGTTTAATAAATTTTCCATAAGTTTTGTACTCCTCCAATCTATTTTTTACCTTATTTATTGGTATTGAGAAGGAAATATTATCAGCATAGGATGTTGTAGCAAAATTTATACCTATAACTTCTCCTTGTGAATTTATAAGAGGACCACCAGAATTACCAGCATTTATAGCAGCATCTGTTTGTATAACCCCTTCATATGTTTTTGAGGTAGTTCCAAACCAAGAAGAGCTTGAAGCTGTAACACTTCTGTTTAGTCCGCTAATGATTCCTGAAGTCACAGAACCTGAGAATTCTCCCAAAGGAGTACCTATTGCGAGTACTGATTGTCCTACTAGTAAATTGTCAGAATCTCCAAGCTTTATGGGTTTGAATGTTTTTCCTTTGCTGTCTATTTCTAAAATAGCAATATCATACAAATCATCTCGTAATATTTGCTTGACTGGATATTCTTCTCCATCACTTGTTACAACCTTGTATGTGCTTGACTCTTCAGAAACAACATGCTGATTAGTAATTATCGTACCAGAAGTATCAACTATAAATCCTGTTCCTATGTTGCTACTTTGATCAATAACTCCCTTTCCTTGTAAGAGCGCTACTTCTGTTACTGCTATACTTACAACGGATGGTGATGATTCTTTTACTATATCAATAGTTAATTTTTCATCGCTATTAACAATAATCTGTTTATTCTCTCCTCCTGATTCTATTTCCTCGGATTCTTTATTACTCTCTTCCTCCTCTTCACCTGTAATCGTACTGACTACTTCTTGAAATTGTGAAAAGTTTTTGTAGGTAAAATATGAGGCAACAACTGCCACTATGAAGAAGGCCAAGAGAAAGTTTAACAAACCAAGCATTACATACAGCAATCTCTTTCCTGGACGCTGTTTCTTTTTCTCTTTTACAACCTCTCCTTTTTTTTCTTTTTCTTCCATATTTTTAATATTATTATAATTTAGATAGAAAGAATCTCTATGGCTTTACTAAGCTGAGGATCAATCCCAGCTTTAAAGTCTTCGTTTGTCAAATCAACTTCCACATCAGGCTTTATTGAGTTATCTCGATCTATATTCTGTCCATCAGGCAAAAGCCATTTCAAGATTGTAATATGTAGACTAGATCCATCTGCCAAATCTAAAACTGTTTGTGCCGTTCCTTTTCCATATGTTGGCATTCCAACAATTTTAGCTCTTCCATTTTGTTGTAAACTTCCAGCCAATATTTCTGATGCTGATGCACTTCCTTCATCTACCAACACAACTACCTCTACATCTATTAATTTTCCTCCCTTTCTTGATTTGAATTCTCTGATATTTCCTGATCCATCTCTCTCTTTAGCGATAACTTTTCCCTCGTCAATGAATTCGTCACCAGCATAAACTGCAGCATCAAAGTACCCTCCTGGGTTCCCTCGTAAATCCAAAATCATTTTTTTAGAACCTGCATCAACTACCTCATCAATTTTAGAATCCCATAATCTCTCCCATTCAGCTAAACTTGTTTCTGTAAACCTGTTAACTTTAAGATGTGCTATATCCTTGTTTTCTCCAACAAAATCCAACTGCATACTAGACACTGTTATTTCTCTTCTCACAATCTCTACTGTCACAGGTTCTTCTTCTCCTTTATGTAAAATAGTCAAGGTAACCTTAGTTCCAGCATCTCCACGAATTTTTGCAACAGCATCATAAACAGTGTCACTAGCAGTAAGCTCATAATCATCTATCTTTAATATGTAATCACCTGGACGAATACCTGCCTCTTTAGCAGGAGAACCTTCCAATGGACTTACTACAATTACATTTCCATCGGAATACCCTAATTCAGCACCTATGCCTTCAAAATATTTTCCACTAATCGATTCATTGAATTCTTCAGTTTCCTCAGGATCTAAAAATACAGTAGCAGGATCTTCAAACGAATTAACCATTCCCTTTATTGCCCCCGTAACCATTTTTTGTGAATCGACTTTATCTGCATCAACATACTGAGTGGAAACTATATCCCATACATTCCAAAACATATCCATATTTACCTCTTCCCTTTTGCCAAAGGAATTTGCTATTTTTGTTCCATCAACTTTCTGTCCAATCACTATACCTAGAACGAAGACAGCAACTAAAAGTACTGCTGTACTTACTATTTTTTTGTATCTGTAATCATTCTTTTCGCTTTGTTCCATGACTAGTCATTTAAAGTAAAATAAGCAATTTTCATTATACTCTTATGCCCTAAAGAGACAAGAATTCAACATTAGCAATATTTATAATGCCTTCTAAATTATTCTCCCATTTAACTTTTAGGAATGGTTTGTCACCTTCCTCTACTCCACAGACTGTCCCAAGCATTCCATAGTTAGCTAATGATAATGATCTGATAGTAGAGTTAACTAATGTATGTACAAATAATCCTTCATTCTTTTTTTGTAAATTTTTTCCTTCGTTTAGAAAGAAAATTTGACTTTCTTCATAATCTACTATTGCGAATGAGCCAATCATATTTCTTAGTGCTTGTATTATTTTTCCGCTTGTATATATTTCACCAAATCCACCTAGGACCCCAACAGGTAACCCCTGTGTACGAAAGTCACGATAGTCCATGGAGTATGTAAGAACAAATGATGCTCCTTTGTTAAATAGATCATGCAAAAGTGCTGTATGAAGGTATTTTCCAACAAATACTATTTTGTTGTGATAATCAGAATCTTCAGCTTTAAGAAGCAAATCCATTCCATCTCCTAGAAACACAAATTCCCCAAATACCTTTTTGTTAAAGTCCTCATCACTTTTTAGATTGTAAACTTCTGAAATTAATTTAATATCAAAGGCATGAGCAGAAGAGTTAACTACAATCCCATCTACCGGGTTTACATCCGTAATTTTACCGTTAAATGAGCTTTTTATATTCGTAGTAACTTCCTCCCCTAGAATATCTAAATATCCCTTTTCTATACGACTAAGGTCTATTACTCCATCCGATGGAGATAGGAGCTTTTTTACATTCAAACCACCTGCGATGACTCTTTCTGCAATTACAGTTCCTTGAGTGACTAATTCTCCATCTATGCAAGCAACATATTCTTGGCTTTTTTCTACAGGAGTTCCTATTTGTTCTGGAAGATAGAATGAGTATTTAACAATATTATCTTTCCTTTTTAAAATATCATCTCCTATTTTTACTAGGGAGCCCTTGTTAACTAGAACTCTATCCTGCGAAGAGTATGGAATACTAAATGTGTAATCTTCATATTTTTCAAAAACCTTACGCTTTATTATCATCTTTCCATTGTTGTAGTTTAAGTTTATTTGAATATGCATCTGGTCCATAAATAATTGGTCTGGGACGAGCGTCTACTACTATGGAGTCATAGTAACTGCTCTCTGGAGTTGAGATGAATGAAATTTCATTTTTAGCATTGTTTATCCTAGCTCCATTACGCCAGCTTCCATTAACTATTAATTTTTCTCGGTGTGGTGGAAGTGAAATCATGGAGAATTTAGGGGAAAGAACAAAGAATTCAGTTCTAGGAATTTCTACTGATTCTGCATATCCTGCGAACATTATTTTGTTTGTTTCTTTTACTGAATTTGGAATTAATAATTTTGTTATGTGAGGAATGATATCTTTTTTTGTTAAAATGATATCTGTGCTATTTATACCATAGGTGTATGATTTTCCAAAAGAAAGCATTCTAAGTTCGTTATCGAAGAAGCAATCTATTTCTCCACTCAACTCCAATCCATCTGTTAATGCTAATAGTGTAGTATATTTCCCAAGAAGATTCGGGATATATCCAGATATAATCATTGCAGTTTTTTGATATATATTTCCAAATTGTTCAAGCTTTTGTCTATTGTCTCTTAGTATTGAAAAGTTTTGTATTGTTGCATAGGCTCTAACTAAATCAAGTAGACTTACTTCTTTTGAGATATCTAGTGGTCTGTCTAGTATAAAATTACTCCAGTAGTTAGTTATTTCTCTATCAGATAGGTCATTAGCTAGGAATGCCTCAAAGCGTTTGTCATTTATGCTATCTATTACTGATAAATCTGAATTCCAACCTAATTTTGATTTTGAGAATAGTTTTTTGACACTGTTGTTTTTTTGATAGATATTTGTGGTCCTATACAGTGAGAAATCATAAAGATCCATATCTACATACAAGAGGTCATCATATCCCAGACGGTCTGCCAGAGATTCTATTAGACTTTGCATGTAGGCATCGTTTATAACTCTCAAGGATAAATCATTTGAAAAGTCTCTGATTGATTGAAATATTTTGTCAAAGAAATGTTGATTGTCATCAATTGCTATTCTGATACCATTTATTCCATCTCCTTCTTCTTTGAATTTTCTAAATGTAAATATCGCGAAAGAATTTTTATCTACGATATTCCAAGAGAAAATCTTCTCCAAGTTATTGAAATATTCAAACCAAAATTCCTTCGTAAAAATCATATCATCTAAACGGTATCTAAGGCTGTTGAGGTCAGTATAATCAGAAAGTATGTACTCTCTACTTGCATTGTGGTCAGTATATGCTAAATGGGTCCATATACCATTATCCTTTATTACAATGCTGATATATGCATTTTTTTCGAATATGGACAGTTTCGACATTTTATGTATATATCTTACTTAAAAGAGCTAGTCATTTCAACAAAAAAGGGAGATTTCTCTCCCCTTTTCTATTACAGGCCAAAACTTCAGCTATTCGTTTGAAACATATGGAAGAAGTGCCATATACCTAGCTCTCTTGATTGCAGTCTGCAGTTGCTTTTGATGTTTATGACAAACTCCAGATTTTTCAGTTGATACTATTTTTCCTCTTACAGATGTAAACTTCTTTAACTGATAGACATCTTTGTAACCAACAGATTTAACACCTGCTTCACAAAGAGGACATTTTAAATTCTGAATAATTTTCCTCTTTCTCCTTGGCTTCTTCTTCCCAGGAGAAAAGAACTCTTCATCCAACATTGTCTTGTCATCATATTCATCATTGTAAAGTGTCTCTTCCTTTTCTTTTACTTCTTCAACCTTTTTTGTTTCTTCCATAACCTCTTGTCAAATTAAATTAAAAAGGCAGATCTTCTTCTAGCGGGTCCTGATCATCAGTAGAAGCTTCCTCTTCCTGTACTTCTTCCTCAGCAGGAGCTTCCTCTTTTTCTTTCTTAGGAGCATTTCCATTTTCTCCATCAGATCCAACACCTTGTTTGCCTTTACTATCCAAAAGTATCATATCTTCAACTCTGATTTCTGTTTTGTATTTGGTACTACCATCTTCAGCCTCCCATGATCTAGTGTTTAAGGAACCTTCAATGTAAACCTTCATTCCTTTAGCTAGAAGTTGTTGGCAAATTTCCGCCATCTTGTTCCATGCAACCAAATTATGGAATTCTGCCAATTCTTTTGTCTCTCCATCAGCATCTTTCCAGGATTTATTTGTTGCTAGTCCAAATGTAACCACTGGAGTTCCGGAGTTTGTATATCTCATTTCCGGATCTCTTGTTAAGTTCCCTATCAAGAGAACTTTATTTAAGGATCTTGACGCCATTTTATAAATGTAAATAAATTTAACTTACCCTTACTCTACCTCTCAGTTATTAATTTCTTATTAAATTTCTAATTCCTTCTTTTTTATCCCTTTCCCTATACTACTAATATCATCAATCTTAACAATCATAAATCTTAATATCTCCTGTTTTAGTTGCAATCTTCTTTTTATTTCCCCAATTGATTCAGGAGTAGTTTTAAACTCATACACCATGTAATATCCCTCATTATGCCCATTTATCTTGTATGCTAAGTACCTTTTCCCCCACACATCTACATCTATAACTTCCCCACCAAAACCCTTTATCATATCAACAAATTCTTTGTGTATTTCCTTTCTGAAATCATCAGGGAGAAGAGGCTTCAAAACAACCATCAATTCATAATTTTTCAAATTTTTACTCATCAATACAATCTATCATATTAACAGGACGAATTTTAGCAGAAAACACACAATGACACAAGCAGTATATCGGGGTGACACGACTTGAACGTGCGACCTCTTGCACCCCATGCAAGCGTTCTAGCCATCTGAACTACACCCCGAAAAATTTTCTTAAAGATCCTACATCTGTATATTGTACTCCAATTATACCAAGTTTTTGTCCTTCTTTAACATTTCTTTCTGAATCATCTATCATAATTATATCTCCATACTCACATTTTATTTCATTTACTAATTTCTCAAAAGCTTCTTTACTTGGTTTCCTATATTCATTACAGGATATAATCTTTCTAAAATATTTTATGAAAGGAATTTTTAAATCATTCTTCTTCAAGAAATCTATGCTACTGTTAGTAAACAGATATACTTCAAAACCATTCTTACTTAGGTCCTTCACAACATTCAGAACATCCTGAGAAACTTCACCACTCTCTTTATCATACAAAACATTGTAAAAATCAAATGCAACCTTCTTCGCCATATTACTTTATCTCTATAATAACCTGATTAGGATTAGTTCCAGCACTTAGTCTAAACTCTGTTTTGGCATCGATTCCTTCGAATACATACACAGAAGTTTCTCCTTGTCTTGATGGCTTTAATTTTACAGTGCTTGTTAAGGGGATTTCTTCTGTATTCACAACTCTATCAGAAAATAGGCTATCAAAAGTTACTACTAACTTCCCAGAGTCATCATATGATGCTTTTACGGAAGGAATTGGAGATGATCCATTTGATGTTACATTCCAAACAAATTTGAGTATTCCATCTTCATATCCATATGTGAATGATGTTATGGAGGCGTTCTTGTCAGATCCAACACCAACAATTTTTTGCTCTTCTTTTGAAAATTCTTTACTCCCAGTATCTATTTCTTCATTTGAAGATTCATTCTCTTCTGTATATTTAACATTTACTAAAACACTCCATGTATTATCTGAATTTTTTCTACTTTCAAGCTTAAATATAGTTGGTTTAACACCAATGTCATATATCTCTTCATCTTCAATATTGCTAACATTTCGATATATTTTACTGATACCATCAACATCAATAGTTTTACTACTTTGATACCCTATTCCTGTCTGATCATTAGCAATATTATTAAGTTGGATTCTAATTACTCCTGCCTCTGAAATGTACGATGCATTTACAAATGGTTCTTCACCATCTTCGCTACTTAGCAAGAAAGATATTTCATGGTATCCATCCTTAGCCGTGTCAGAAACTGACTCTATGGTGTACTTGCCGTCTGAATCTTGCCCAATTGTTTGGGGCTCTGCTGAATATTTTGAAAAATCAGAAGCATCTTTATCTGCAGTAATACTTTCCTCACTTTTCTTTTCACTAGTATTACTATTGTTGTTAGTACCCGCATTATCGTTTTCTTGTTCTTCCTCTTGTACAATTTCCGTATTTTCATTTTTCTCCTCATTACCACCTTTTTCCCCTGTTTGTGAAAATATGTAAACTAATATGCCGGCTATTATTACTAGGACTATAATAAGGTATTTAGTTCCTTTTTTCATATCTTTAAGTTTTTCAACTTATATATATTACATACTATCATGTTTACTCTTCCGCTGGTATCCTGTATTAATATATTGAAATCATATATCTTTGTGATAGCATAGAATAGAAATATGCCAAAAACCATTGTTATAAATCAAAATGGGGAAGAAGTAGTAGAC
>DAOOVT010000010.1:0-28123 GCA_035370405.1 Candidatus Dojkabacteria bacterium
ATTCGACAACTTTATGGACAATGTGGCTTTTCTATCAGAATATGGCTCCATATGTTGCTAATTTCGGTTTTTTCCCACTTCTAATGCTAAGTGCATATATGTATATAGAAGACCCTACTATCAAAAAGGCATCATTTTTTCTGATTTCTTGTGTATTGTTCTCATGTGTATGTGTTATTTCAACACTGTTCATTGTAGATTTTGTTGCTTTCGCTTGTTTTGTTTTCTTTATAATCTTTTTAGAAAAAATAAAGATAAAAGAAAAATTAAAAAAATGTGTAAAAGTACTTTCAATACTAATTCTTTCCCAATTATTCTGGATTCTTCCATTCATTCATTTTACTGTTTCCAGCAGTCAAAATGTTGTTGATTCATATGTGAATAAAACAATAACTGGAAGCACAATAGACCTGGAAACTGAAATGGAGAATTGGGTTAATTCTGCTAGATTGTATAACCGTATGCTTTATGAAACTGATGAAAATGTTCCGTTGTTTAGTATGTCGGCAGAATTTCAAAATTATGATTTTTACAAGATTATTGGTCTTCTGCCAGCATTCTTCTCAGTTTTAGCGGTAATATTTGCTATTTTTAAAAAGAATAAATCATTATATATTTTTGCTATCGCTGGATTTTCTGCATGGTTTGTAATGAAGGTTGTAAATCCGCCATTGGGAGGAGTTTTCGTGTGGATGCAGGAAAATATTCCTTTGTTCAAGCAGGTGCTAAGGTGGCCCTTTTCAAAAGTTGGAGAAGTATATGTATGGAGCATAGCTATACTGGGGACATTTGGGATTGTATATTTTGTATCTTTCCTTTCATCGTTCATCAAAAAGAAACGCATAAAGAGAATTTTTAAAATAGCATTATTCAGTATAATTCTAGTGCTTCCCCTAGCCTACTCTGAGTACATATTCCGTGGAGAATTGTTTTCAAAGAAAGCAGTAGTCGATCTTCCTAATGAATATTATTCTTTGAAGGATTATTTAGAGAAGAATTCAATAGATGAAAGGATATATTATGCGCCTCCATCAAATAATAACTATTTTAGAAGGTATAAATGGGGGTTTTCGGGGTCTCAGTTCATTTCATACATTATTCCTAATCCAATAATGGATATGTCATCTGCAGTTGGAACTGGGACTGGGGAAACAACTATGATGGAATTAAGCAATGCATTCAGAGCGTATGATCGTGATCGATTCTACAATCTTCTGCAAAAATATGATGTAGGATATATTCTACTAGATGAAAGTGTAGATTATACAGGGTATGCATTTGATGTTGATCAGAAAGGAATAGATCAGGTATTAAGCGGATATGAAATGGTTTGGAGTTCAGATTTTCTAAAGTTGTACAAAGTGAATGGGAAAGATACACTTTTGGAGGAGACCTTCTCAAGTGATATAGAAAATTCGTTAAATACTTTTATTAGAAATACAAAATACATTCCATCGCTAAATCTATCTGATATACCTCTAAAGGATGTGTTTTTGAAAAATAATAGTCTTTTTGGAAATTTTTTGTATGATGGAAATACCTTTTATGTCAAACCTACTGTGTCATATGGAGACATTATTCACTATCCTGCACATTTCATCTTTGAAAATGGCCTAATTAAAGAAACACCAAGTTTCCCTCATCTTTACAATGACGGGAGTATACTCCCATACAAAACTTTTGCTAAGTCCAATTATGATTACTATGTTATTGGAAGCAATGTGTTTGCAGATGATGATTTGAGTTTAGGGGTTACTGTTGAAAATGAATATTCCTCTATTGAGAACATCTATGGAGTAAAGGAAAAAACATTCATTTCTCAGAATATGCTTACAGACATATCAAGATCTGCAGGGAGCGATTGCTCTGGTAATGGAGTGGTGAGTAATACATCTGTAGAAAATATGCTAATGGCTTCAGGATTAGAACTAAAAGGTTTAAGTAAGCTACCATGTGCATATGCAAAGATACATTCGCTAAATGTCGGATATAGCTACATTGTAAAAATAAAATTAAATTGGGAAACACACGAGGGGAATTATGGAGGATATTGTCTATTTTCAGAAACAAGTGGAAAGTGTTTGAACAAGGAAAAATTCTTAACCGATGAAAAATCCTTTGGTGAGAATGAATTCCTAATAGATACAGTTGTTAGAGGATCGGACAAGCTGTCCTTAATACTATATGCTACTAACATAAATAGTGATAACTCTTCTTCAGATGTGATTTTTAGGAAAGTTGAATTCGAGTATGCTCCAATAACAGATATTTTAGCCGTTAAAAATAGCTCCGATGACATTGAAGTGTCAGATTACTTACTTGCACATGGGAACAAGTATACGGTTGAGATTCCAGTTATCTATGGAAGTTCTTCGTATGTATATAACGGTACAGAAAAGAAGAATTCATTGTGGGATATGAATATATCGGGAAATTCTTCTGATTATGCAAAGGTATCTTGGGACAATGGAATTAAACAGGCTGTTGAAAATGGAAACATTGTACAGTCAGTAACAGCATTGAATATGGAAAAGAACAAAAAGTATCTGCTTTTTAGGGAAGGTGAAAATATTTCTAACATTCCAGCAAGTTTGTGTTTAATCTATACTTCAGATGAAAAATGCTGGTATCAAGATATATTTGATATCGATATATCATCTAGTAGCATGACTTTCTTAGAAAGTGCTTCCTTTGATGGAGAAGCAGGAATTATATATTCCAGCTCGAGCAATAAGCTAAAGACAGAAAATATTTTGAAATCTGTTGTAGTAATGAAATATCCAGAAAGTTGGAACTCCATAAGGTATGCCAGTGGGAATGATAAAAAGTATAAGGAGAAAGAAGCAAAATGTTTATACTCAGATATGACTTCCATGTATAAGACAGAAATTGATGATACTGATGAAATAGTAAGTATTCCTCAATCGAGTGCTTCTGGCTGGGTAGCTATTGGCAGAAAAGATGGAACATATAAACTAGTGGATTCGGGAAATAAGGTAGCGATCAATGGATGGAAACAAGGATGGGATATATCAGAAGCTGGTTACACATCGATATATGTGTTTTATTGGCCAAATATTATTGGATATTTTGGGTATGTTATACTCTTTACGCTATCATGTGCTACATCAGTTAAACTCTTTAAATCACGGAAGCATGGAAACCAGTAATCCTCTTGTATCAATAATTTTACCAGTACATAATGGGGAGAAATATTTAAGAGAATCATTGGATAGTTGTATTAACCAAACATATAAAAATATTGAAATAATTGTTGTTGATGACGAAAGTACAGATAATACTCCAAATATATTAAAAGAATATGCAAAGGGTGATCATAGAATCAATGTAATAAGAATTAAGAAGCAAAAGACGTTGGGAAATGTAATAAATGTTGGAATAAGAAAGTCTTTTGGAAAATATATAGCAAGAATGGATGCTGATGATATTATGTATTTGGATCGTATAGAGAAACAGACGAAGTATTTAGAGTCTAATTCAAAATGTGTCGTAGTTGGTGGACAAATAGACATTATAGATGAAAATTCAAATATAACTGGAAGCAGAGAATATGCATTGGATGATGGAGAACTTAGAAAAAATCTGTTTCTTTTCCAGCCTTTTGCTCATCCTGCGGTAATGATAAGGAGATCGTCTTTAGAAGAAATAGGGTTGTATCCAGAAAATTTGTCAAAGGTAGAAGATGTGAAATTATTTTTCATACTTAGTACTAAAGGTGAGTTTCATAACCTATCTGATAAGGTGCTTAAGTACAGAGTTACATTTACTACAGAATCTCAAACAAAAATGCGTGAGCATTTTAAGAAAACATCAGAAATAAGGATATGGGCTATCAAGAATTTGAATGTAAGGCCATCATTTAGAGAAAAATTGATATGGTGTATCGAGTACATAGGGGTAATAATAATGAGCATATTTCCACCTCGTGTGTTTATGAAAACATTTGAATATGCAAGACGTTTCCTAAAATAATACAAATATGAATTCTTCTTTTCGTCCTCAACACATATGAGTGTGTATGGACTCATCAGTAAGACTAGTAAGTCTTAGAAGAAGAAAGTGTAAGGAGGAATCTAATTCCTAGGAAGGAGGTATGTGTAGTAATATTACTACAAATTTTACCTCCTTCCTTAGGGATATAGATTATTTCAGCTGAATCGGGTATGGAGGTTCGCACTCTCCACTAAGACTATAACACTTTTTAAAAGGCTGTCCCGTTTTTGGACTCATTTCTGCCCCAATAAAAAACGGAGCATTACTTACATCCATCATTGAATTATACTCGTAGCTATAGTTAGCTACGACCGGAACAATAAAATCTTTAAGAATCCAAACTCGGTCCTCATTATCAAAGGTGATAGTCCCGAAAGAGACTATCTCTCCCGATTGCTTTCTTTCTGCTCTAGCAGAAGACGACTGCTGTATAGGTTCCTTTTGGAGCCCAATTAAAACATGTTGCTGGAATATTATTATAATTCCAAGAACAATTACTACTATACCTACTATATATTTAGACATTTTCTCCTCCTACACTTTTTTTTAAAGAACATGTATATTATACTATAGGTTGTATAGCTTGTCAAAGTGTTGTAGTACTTAAAATGAAGATATTTAATTGCGGTATTCTAGGATTTGTGTTTTTGTATTGCCTTCTATCTTATTATTTATTGCGATATTAAAAATATCCTTTACTATTGTTGTAGTTTGAGAAATATTAGCTGATGTACTTGGACTTCTATTAATATTCAGAAAAAATGGGATCACAGAAATAGGATATCCTACCTTGCCTATTTCGTTTAATATTTCTGAATCTATAGCAAATCCATCAATCTTAAGATTTGGAAGCAGTCTTTGTATAAGTTCTTTTTTGAATAGCTTAAGACCACATCCGATATCGGTTACATTTTGTGGAATTTCAAGGAATAACTTATTTAAGAATACTAGGCCAGAAGAAAGTGCTCGCCTTTTATATGTCATATTAGCATTAGAATCTTTGTGAAATTTAGAAGGTATAACAGCCATTACAGTTGGTTTCTTTATTTCATTAATTGCATATCCTAATGTTCTTATTTGTATATCTGTATCTGCATCAATATATCCAATTATATCCCCTGATGCTTTCCTCATACCGTATCTAATAGCGTATCCTTTTCCTTTATTCTGTTTATACCCTATGACGTATGCTTTTTTTAGCCTATTTTGTTTGATATATTCCTGTAAAATATGTTTAGTATTATCAACATATCCATCTATGACAAATATCAATTCAAAATCTGAATTTTTTCTAGAAAGATATCCATACAGTCTCTCGAGCTGGTCTAAAACTTCCGTTTGCTTTTTGTATGTTGGTATTACTAAAGAAATCTTCATGAATACAGTGCAGAGAAATTAAATATCAATACTAATTTTTAGGGATATTCCTCTTAATAGCTTTAGCAATAGCCAATGTTGACATTCCAATAGCAAATATACCTAATGCAGTTATGTAGAAAAGATTAGTATCATCAAATCCCGTAGGAAGTGGTGTGTGTGGAGCATATGGATTGTACGGCTCGTATGGGTTTCCATCAGCAAATGCAAATGGAACATCAACGAAAAAGATCGCTAATGTACCGAGCATTGTTTTTACTATTTTTTTCATACTTAGAACACATTCAACTTAAATATGCTCGATTATACTAAGAAAATTGGAAGAAATCAACACTATAGGTCACGGGGTACTCTATTGTACTCGCTCTGCATACCTAAATATTCTTATTGGGGAATTGAAAAATTTACAAGTGTAAAGTATCAGATCAGCACTATAATCAGAGATATATGTAGATTCCTCACTTTTATATATTTTGTAAACATACTTTCTTTGATTCCAATATATATATATATCATCACCATTGCTTGTATTTGGGAGATTGTAAAAGGATATTTTATTTCTTTTTTCACTGCTCCAATCTGCATATCCGAATCTGTGAGCAGCAAGGATTATTGGAAGGTCACTATTTTCTGGAGTTCCATAATTGGGAACAATCCATGTGCCTTGTTTCAGTCCTCCCTCATAGTCAGTGCTTGTAGATATTGGTGATTCAACGGATATCTTTGGGATTATGACGAATTTCCCCTCTGGAAGAGAATTATCAATAGAAGGTATGTCTAAGAGAGTTTGTTGCTTAGATGTTATTTGTTTGTTAGATACCTCTTTTGTTATATTCTCAATATCATTCTTTGTTTGGTTCGGATTTATTCTATACCAAACATATGGCCATATCGGAGTAGCAACCAATACAAATGAGAAAAAAAGAAGCGTAAAACCTATTAATATGTATATATGAACTGTTTTGTTAAGAAACTCATCTGTCTTCATTTTTTTAATATTCTCTAATTCTTACTTTGCAAATACTTTTCTAAAATCAATCCACTCTCAATCATTTCTTTAGCATTTTCTTTTCCTATGTATCGGTAGTGCCAACTTTCATAGCTGTATCCAGTAATATCTTCTGCTCCTTTTGGAAAACTTATGACAAAACCATATCTCCATGCATTTTCTGAAAGCCATTTACTTGCTTGTGTATTTGTAAATATACCACTAAGGCCATCATTTATTTCTGCGCTACTAAAATCAATAGCTGTTCCCAGTTGATGTTGGCTATGCCCTGCTCTAGCAGATATCATATCAGCATAATCTGTACTTCCTCCATTATAGTTTACCCAATATTTATATGTAGCAACTTGTTCTTGGTATGATCGGTATCCAGAGACAATACTTAAATCTACACCATCACTTTGAGCTGCACTTAATAATTCCTTTAGATCATTAACAAGAATATTGCGAAGCATAAATTTCTCTCCAAGTCTAATTCCACTTTCACTAGCAGGTACGAGATCTGAAGGAACATAACTACTTGGTAGTTTGTACTCCTTGTTTACTAAGACAAGTAAATCATCTCCATTTCTCTTAGCTATTTTGATATCAGTTGGATAATTCCACCAATTATTGCTTTGCGAAGCTTTTACTTGTTCGGTAGAACTTTCTTTCTTGATATACGTGTTTTCTATATCAGATGTGATTGTCTGATGAAAACCAGTTTTGTATGACATACTTAAATCAGGAGCCTGTTGGATATACGGAACCGTTTTAGGAGTAAGGGCAAATGTTACGGTCAGTAATGACTCTATGATATTTTTGATAATTTGTACCATACCTATATTCTACTATATATTTTTAATGAGATGTAGCAATGAAATTTGCTAAAAGCTTAATTTATTGGGAATAACCTAGTGTTGATATAACAGCTATTATACAAGCTGAGGCTACTGTTCTCTGGGTGATGAAGTATATTTCAGAGGTAGTAAAATGTATCTATTAAATTTTGAGGAGAATTTTATGAAATTATCAGAAACAGACTTTTTAGTTATATCAAGCATAGTAAATGCAAGTTTAGCTGAGTATGATAAAAGATTTAGGAAGATTGAGAAAATGCTGAAGAGAATTAGTAAGGCTCCAGAATTAGATGTAGGTGATATGACATACGACGAGCTTGCAAAAAATATAGTTAAGCTCACTGGAGAAGAATTTTACACTAGGGATTTCAATATAACTGAGATGAAATAATCCAACTATATTACTGTAAAATTGCTACAGCAGATACTTTATCTCCTTGTGATATATTCATCATTTTTACACCTGATGTCTGTCTTCCCAATATTGGAATGTCTTTTATTTGTCCCCTTGTGACTTTTGATTTCTCGGAAATTACAACAATTTCATTGTCATCAGGTAGTAATATTTTCGCACATGCAATACTACCTGTTTTTGGTGTGACTCTGAATGTGAATATTCCTGTACCACCTCTCTTCTGTGTTGGATACTCTTTCAAAGCGGTCATCTTACCATAACCATTTTCTGAAAGAGTTAAAAGCTTTTGTTCGTTACTTTTCACAACTCCCATTCCAACAACGGAGTCCGTATCCTTCTTGAATCTGATACCCGTAATTCCTCTTGTAACTCTGCCCATAGGTCTAACATCGGTCTCTTTAAATCTGATTGATTTACCATCTTTTGTTACAATCATGATTTCATCATTTCCTGTGGTTGCTTTTACCCATGTAAGTTGATCATCTACATCTAATTTTATTGCAGTAAGACCATTAGATCTTATTTTGGAAAATTCTGAAAGCTGTGTCTTCTTCACAATTCCTTTTTTGGTAACCATAAGAAAATATTTAGCAGAGTCTTTTTCTTCTTTTTCATTCTGCGAATTTCTCTTCTGCTCAGAAACATTTCCCTTCGGATCTCTTGTAAGTACTGAAGTTATAGATTCATCTTGATCCAGTTGTATCAAATTCACAATTGGAAGTCCTTTTGCTGTTCTACTGGAATCTGGTATTTCAAATATTCTAAGATTAAATACTTTTCCTTTGTTTGTGAATAGTAAGAGTTCATCTAAAGTATTGCATAGAAATGCATGCTCTATGAAATCTCCTTCTTTCATATCTCCTCCAGAAACTCCCTTCCCTCCTCTATTTTGAGCTTTGTATGTACTTGGGGCAACCCTTTTGATATATCCTGATTTTGTTATTGTTACTAATGTATCCTCAGGAGAAACCATATCCTCTTCAGCTATCTCGTTAACTTTTCCTTTGACAATCTTTGTTCTTCTTTCATCTCCATATTTTTGTTTAAATTCTTCTAAATCAGAATTTATAACTTGTAGGATTTTATCTTGGTCTCCAAGTATTTCGTTGTATTCTTTTATTTTCAATTCGAGTTCCTTGTATTCTTCTTGTAATTTTAATCTTTCCAAAGCTGCTAGTTTTTTCAACTGCATATCTAATATTGCTTGTGCCTGTACTTCGGTAAAATCGAATTTATCCATTAAATTTGTTTTTGCAGTTTCCTGAGTCTTTGAGTTTCTAATTGTAGATATAACTTCATCTAATACATCCAAGGCTTTTAGTAAGCCTTCCAATATATGCGCTCTAAATCTCGCCTCTGCAAGATCAAATTCATATCTCCTTATAGTTACTGTTAACCTGAATGAGAGGAAAAGCTCTAATATTCTTTTTATTGGCAATGTCTTTGGTTCTTGGTCTACTAATGCTATTGTATTGGCATTGAAGACTTTCTGCATTTCTGTGTACTTGTATAGTTTGTTAAGTACAGCTTTTGGCTGTGCATCTCTCTTTAGTGAGATTATGACTCTCATTCCTTCTATATTTGAAGCATCTACTATGTCTGCTATACCCTTTATTCTTTTTTCTTTAACTAAGTCAGCAATTTTTTCAATCAAGTGGGCTTTATTAACCTGATATGGTATTTCTGTTATCACTATTTGATATTTTCCTTGCTTTGCTTCCACAATTGATGCTTTTGCTCTTTGTATTATTCTCCCCCTTCCCGTTGCATAGACATTTAGAATTTCTTGTTGATCATAGACAATTCCTGCTGTAGGGAAATCTGGTCCGGGTATTATTTCAATTAGTTCGTTTGGGGTTATATCTGATTTGAATTCTGGATAGAGAGTTTCTTGATTGTCAGATATTTTTTGTTTTAGCTCATTTATGTCTTTTTGATAATCTATGTTTGCAGTGTTTACATAGTTTTCAAAATAATCTGCTGGTTTAGAGTTTAATGTTTGAGGTATTTTTTCAGCAGATTCTTTTTGTTTCCTTAATTCGTTGTATACAGCTTTTCCAACCCATTTGTTACCCATGGAAATCATTTTTTGTAGCGCATTTACAAGCTCTGTTAAGTTGTAGGGAGGTATTTTTGTTGCCATACCAACTGCTATTCCATCTGCTCCATTGGCTAGTACATTTGGAAATGAGGCTGGGAGAACTGTTGGTTCCAATCTTGTTCCATCATAGTTAGGAACAAAAGTTACAGTTCCTTTGGATAGATCTTTTAGGAGTTCTGGAGTAATTTTTCCCATTCTTGCTTCTGTATACCTCATTGCAGCAGGAGAATCTCCATCGATAGATCCAAAGTTCCCCTGTCCATCAATTAGTGGATATCTTGTAGAGAAGTCTTGTGCCATTTTAACGAGTGTGGGATATACTACAGTTTCTCCATGAGGATGGTAGTTTCCTGATGTATCTCCCGCTATCTTTGCACATTTTCTGTAATGTGCATCTGGAAAAAGTCCAAGGTCGTTCATTGCTATTAGCACTCTTCTTTGAGATGGTTTTAATCCATCTTTAACCTCTGGAAGTGCTCTCGATACTATGACGGACATAGAATAGTCTAAATAGTTAGACTTCATTTCATCAACGATAGACCTATACGTTACTTGGCCTGGTTTGAATGTTAAATCTTGTTCTAAGTCATCAATATTCTCTTGTGTGGTCTTTATATCTTCATCCATAGCTAATTAAGATTATCTTGCAGTATCAGCCAAATTTAAAGCTATTTCCTTTGTAACCATTTGTATTTCATCTCCTATACTCTCTAATTCTTTCATGGTTTCTTCTTTTACATCATCCTTTTTTACTGGGATTTCTTCCACAATCTTGTATCCCTTTGATTCTTGCTCCTGCCTATTGTAAATTTTGATACTAAGTGATTCGTTAGAATCTTCTTTCTGGTCCTTTCCAACTACAAAAAGAGTACTTGGTTTGACAGAATATCCTTTCTTATGTAATTCTTCCTCTTCTTGGCGACTCTTTCTTGCATCCTCTATCTCATGGTAATATTTCTCGATGTTTTTCTTGTAAAAATCACCACCATCTTTTGCCAAAACATTAGCTATTTTATCAGTATATTGTGGATTATTTAGCAAGAACTTTTGTCTAACAAGCTCCTTAAATCCCTCTGGATCTACAGTCTCTCTTACTTCTACTCCATCTATATTCATATTAGTTAAAATAATAAATTAAATATCTAAATTTGCCCTATTTGCATAGGTTTGTATAAATCGACGCCTTGGCGGAACCTCATTTCCCATTAGCATTTCAAATATCTTCTCTGCCTCCTCTGCATCCTCTATATGCACTTGTTTAAGTACTCTAGAATTAGGATCCATAGTTGTTTCTCTTAGCTGATCTGGATTCATTTCTCCCAAACCTTTAAACCTATTTTCAACAGGAACTTTCCCTTCCATTTTAGCTTTCTTTACAAAAGCATTCTTTTCATCATCGTTTAAGAAATAGTATTTCTTCTTCCCTATTTCAACCTTATGTAATGGAGGCTGTGCAACATATACATACCCTTGTTCTATGAGTTGTCTAAAAAACCTAAAGAGAAGAGTCAAAACAAGAGTTGTAATATGAAGACCATCTACATCAGCATCACTCATTATTATTATCTTGTGATACCTAAGCTTTGATATATCTATTGTGTCTCCAATACCTACCCCTAGAGCTGTAGTAATATCATTGAATTCGTTATTTGCTAAAACTTTGTCAATCCTATATTTGTGAGTATTCATAATTTTTCCCCTAAGTGGAAGAATTGCTTGTGTATGCCTATCTCTTCCTTGTTTTGCAGATCCCCCTGCTGAGTCTCCTTCTACTATGAATAATTCACATTCTGCAGGATCTTTGCTTGTACAATCCGCTAATTTCCCTGGTAAAGTAGTTGATTCCAAAGCACTTTTCCTAATGACTGCATCTCTAGCTGCTTTTGCCGCTGCCTTCGCTTTATTAGCTAAAACTGCTTTCCCAATTATATCTTTTGCTTCTTGCGGATGTTCATCGAAAAATGTTAAAAGTTCATCTCTTACAACTCTTGCAACTATACTTTTAACTTCTGGATTATTGAGCTTAATTTTTGTTTGTCCTTCAAATTGAGGATCAGGAACTTTAACAGATATTATTGCGGTAAGACCCTCTCTTACATCATCTCCGTTTAGAGTCCCATTAACTCCTTTTAAAAGCTCAGATTTTTGTGCATACGTATTTATGGCACTAGTTATGGCAGTCCTGAACCCTGCTAAATGAGTACCACCTTCTGGATTTATGATATTGTTTGTATAGCATCGAACATCCTCATCCATTTCGTCGGTATACTGAAGAGCTACTTCTACTAGAACATCACCATCTTGTTTCTTCATATAGAAAGGTTCATCTCCAACAACTTTGCTATCTATATTAAGGAACTGAACATATGACTTAATTCCATCTTCGAAATACAAATCATATGTTTTCCTCTTACTCTTTCCCTGAGAATCATCAATGACAGAAATTCTAAGTCCAGCAGTAAGATATGCATGTTGTCTACATTTCTTTACAATTGTTTCAAAGTCAAATTTTATAGTTGAAAAGATTTCCGAGTCTGGTAAGAAAGTATGTTCTGTCCCTGTCTCATCCGAATCTCCTATTCTTTCTACTGGCTTTACAGGAACTCCCCTTTCATATTTCTGTCTATATAGTCCACCATCTCTTGCTACTGTAGTAATCATCCATCTCGACAATGCGTTAGTACACTTCATTCCAACTCCATGAAGACCCCCTGAAACTTTGTATGCTGTTTGATCAAATTTTCCCCCAGCATGAAGGTTTGTCATCACAGTTTCAAGTGTAGAAACTTTTGTTTCTGAATGTATATCCACAGGAATTCCTCTTCCATTATCTTTTACAGTAAGAGATCCATCTTCATTTAATGTTACCCATATGTTAGTGCAGTATCCTGCTATAGCTTCATCTACAGAATTATCAAGAATTTCTGTAAAGATGTGGTGAAGACCATGAACATCAGTAGAGCCAATATACATAGCTGGCCTTTTTCTCACGGCCTCTAAACCCTTTAGTACCTGAATGTTAGATGCTCCATAATCTGAACTTTTGTTCATATGCACAACTAGATAATTTGTAAATAATAATTATTTTCCAATATCAACAATCAACTTCGACCATACATTATACCATACAATCGACCCTAGATTCTCAGTACCAAATCCTCTAAAACGAGTCTCCTATTACAATTTGCCGATATCTTTTTTCTACTTTCATCCAATATTTGAAGTGATTTTGTTATACTTCTCGAACTTTCGATGTTACCATTTTTTATCTCAAGTTCAAGCTTTGTTCTAAAATATTCATCCAATGAATTAATCAAACTAATGGCAGAATCCTTTGTTTGGCAATATTCATTTGCTAACTCAAATCTCTGTGCTATATCCATATCTGAAATTTCGAACTCTGGTATCTCAGAAGAAACAGATTCGCTTTGCAAGTAGGTAACCCTTCCTCTAGAGCGAATTGTTGGAAGGAGATTTTTCTCATTATCAACATAGAGTATATAGATTGAATCTTCCCCACTCTCCTCCAAAAGTTTAAGGAGAGCATTTTGTGATTGTATTGTTAATTTCTCGGCATCCATAATGATACCCACTTGAAACTTTTCCTGAAATGGTTTGTAGCGCATTTCTAATTGAAAACTCTTTATCTCTTCTATGCCTATTGTATTTTTGTCAACAGAGTCGAGAAGATGAATATCTGGATTTGTGTTTAAATCATATTCTGTTATTGAATGCTCAAAAAGGGTTGAAAGAAATGAAAACAATGATACAGAAGCATTTTGTTTTTTATATTTATCAACAAGTATGTATGTCATGATTCAACATTATACCATCACATATATTTCTCTCAGATATTGTCCTCTAGTGTTAATAATGTTGATGAATTGTATAATATGGGTCATACTATAAAAGGAAAACTGTCTAAACTTAAGTTACAATGCATAGATGCCCGTTAGTACATCTCTACTAAAATATTTGCAGTCAAAGAATCTAATAGATGATGAAAGTGCAAGAAAGGTACTTCTTGAGAGGAGTCGTACTCAAAAGAGTGAGGAAGCTATTATCCGTAGTCTTAATGTTGTTCCAGAAATTGAGATAGCCAAGGCTAAATCTGCGATATTTGGAATACCATTCATAGACCTAACGAATATAAATGTAGATGAAAGTATAATAGCAGAGGTTCCAATTGACAATTTAAACAAGTACAAAGCAGTTCCCTTTGAAAGAGGTCAGGATTATGTGAAGATAGCTATGGAAGATCCATTTGATATCCAAGCAACGCAAGTTTTAGCAACTAAGTATCCGCAAGGCACCAGAATTGATGTATATATAACAACGAGTGATGGAATTAGAAGTATATTAGATAGGAGAGTTGATGATATGATGTCTTCTGAAGTCAGTGAGGCTTTGGAGGATGTAGATGTTCCTGGTACAGTTACAGATATAAATGAAGACCCTAATCTATTTGGAAGTGGAAATATTTCTTCAGCCCCAATAGCTAGGATTGTTAATTCAATTCTGCAGTATGCCGTCACTTCAAAAGCATCAGATATTCATATTGAGCCAATGGAGAAAAAGGTTAGAGTTAGATTTAGGATCAATGGTGTTATGACCGAAAGATTGACTCTGCCTAAAAATCTCAGTGCAGCAGTTGTTTCTAGGGTTAAAATATTATCCAATTTAAAAATAGATGAAAGAAGAATTCCTCAAGATGGTCGTTTCCAAATTAAAGTTGGAAATACTAAAATGGATATCAGGGTATCTACTATGCCAACAATACATGGAGAAAAGGTGGTTATGAGACTGCTAGAATCAGAAAACAATGATATTACTTTGGAAGGTACCGGCCTTCGTGGAAATGCATACAAAATATTTGTAGATGCACTTTCTGTTGCAAATGGAATTGTGTTGGTAACAGGACCTACAGGTAGTGGTAAAACTAGAACCTTGGCATGTTCCTTGATTAAGGTCAATGATACTTCTGTAAATATAATATCGTTGGAAGATCCTGTTGAAATAAGGGTACCTGGTGTTACACAGGTACAAATTAATCCTGATGTTGGACTCACATTTGCGACTGGGCTTAGATCTGTTTTAAGGCAGGACCCTGATATTGTAATGGTTGGTGAAATTCGTGATGAAGAAACTGCTCAGCTTGCTGTGCAGGCATCACTCACAGGACATTTAGTCTTGTCTACCCTTCATACTAATAGTGCATCAGCAGCAATACCTAGGCTTCTTGATATGGGTATAGAACCATATCTTCTTGCCTCTACTATGCGTGTAGTTGCTGCTCAAAGACTTCCTCGTACAATATGCAAAAATTGTATAGAGGCATATCCAGCGTCCCAAGAGGTAGTGGAGAATATAAATCAGGTTATGAGAGGTAGCAAGGATTTTGATATTGTTGCATATATGAACAGAGTTGTTGCCTCTAGAAGTGTAGAAGGTTCTAAGGTAAGTCCTGCTGTGAAAGCTCCAGAAATTGGTCCAGATGGAAAACCAATAATTTATCTTTACAGAGGTAAGGGTTGTGATAAATGTGGAGGATCAGGATATGCAGGGCGAACAGGTATTTTTGAAGTTTTGGATATTACTGAAAATATTAGTAGAATGATTATGGAAAATGTTACTGCGGATGATATTGAAAAAGTAGCATCTAGCCAAGGTATGCTTACAATCATACAAGATGGCTATTTAAAGGCTTTAGAAGGCATAACTACCCTAGAGGAGGTACTGAGGGTTTCAAAAGAATAAATTTTTGGTATAACTATATATATGGAAAATACTGCCCAAGTTACAAGTCAACAGAATTCTCAGCAAGATACTTCTTTTAATTATCCAACATTTGATGGCAATACCAATCAAAATAGCTCTGTGAGTCCTCAAGTTGCTGTATCTGAGCAAAATGCTGTGAACAGAACGGAAAGTATTGACAATGGAGAGAGTGAAAAACTGGATGAATTGAAAAAAAGTTTAGGAGAACTTCTTGACAATGAAAATACTCAAAATGAAAAAGATGCACAGGCTGTTAAAGAGTATTCTCAGACAGTAACTCCTCTTCCTAAGTTAAATAATGATACAGAAAACCAAAATGAGGGAATTAAGCCAGCATCGGAACTTCATCAGGTTATTCCTGAAGTAGTTAAACCAAGGGCGATGTATAGAGATCCTAAACAGAATAATTTGTCTAAACCTGTTTCGTTCAATAACAACCAAGGGAATATTCAACAAGATGGAATTATGCCTGCACAGGTTATTGTAGAAGAGCCAGCTGTAACAATAGACGATTTGTTGATGGAAGCTGTTAACAGAAATGCTTCCGATTTACATATATCTGTTGGTTATCCTCCAATTCTTAGAATTGATGGAAGTCTTGTTGAAATTGGGCAAAAGATTTTAGACCCTGAAACTGTTGAAAATTTAATATTTTCAGTCTTAAGTGAGGAAAAGAAGGAACTATTGGAAGTAAACAGAGAGATAGATTTTGCATATATGTACAAAGGAATCGTAGATGCAAGATTTAGAGTAAATGCTTACTACTCAATGAAGAATCTTTCAGCTGCGTTTAGACTTATTCCTTCTAGAGTAAGAACGATAGAAGAGCTTATGCTTCCCCCACTCTATCATCAATTGACTAAATTAAAGCAAGGCTTGGTACTAGTTACAGGGCCAACTGGACATGGGAAAAGTACCACCTTAGCATCAATGCTTGAAGACATTAATAGAACGAGATTTTGTCATATAGTAACTATAGAGGATCCAATAGAATATGTATTTGAAGGAAAAAGAAGTCTAATTGATCAAAGAGAAATGAATGATGATACACACTCTTGGAATATAGCCCTGAGAAGTGCTCTTAGACAGGATCCAGATGTTATTTTGGTGGGCGAAATGAGAGATTATGAGACTATAGCTGCAACAATAACTCTAGCGGAAACAGGACATTTAGTTTTTGCAACACTACATACAAATAGTGCTTCGCAGACAATTGATAGGATAATAGATGTATTTCCAGAAAATCAGCAACAACAGGTAAGAACACAATTGGCTAATACTCTAGAAGCAGTAATAGCTCAAAGATTAATACCAATAAATAAGGGTGGAAGGAGAGCAGTATCTGAAATTATGTTAAACAATTCTGCAATAGCAAACCTTATACGTGAAGGAAAAACTCATCAAATTGATAATGTCATAAGGACAAGTTCAGATGTAGGTATGGTATATTTGGAGAAATCTTTAGTTGGTCTTGTACGAGAAGGTGCAATATCAGTGCAGAAAGCACAAGAGTACGCTGTGCACCCCGAAGAAGTTTTAAGATTATTAAAGAGCTAAGCATATGAAGAAATTTAAATATTCAGCTCGTGATAGTTCTGGAAAGACTGTTGAGGGAGAAGTGGAAGCTAAAGATATTGAGTCTGTATCAGATATCCTTCATGATAGAGGGTTGGTTACAGTATCAATAAAAGAGGGATCTGGGTTTAGTTTAGAAAAGCTAAACGAGATTAACATAGGCGGAGTGCCTATGAAGGACAAAGTTGTTTTTATGAGACAGATGGCGACTATGGTTGGTGCAGGTCTTCCACTAACAAGGGCTTTGGAAATTATGGTTCAGCAAGCAAGTAATCCTAAATTTAGAAAAGTATTGCAGAATGTTTTAGCTTCTGTTGAATCTGGAAAGACATTAGCCGATTCTTTTAGAGAGCAAGAGGAGGTATTTGATAACATTACGGTGAATTTAATACAAGCAGGAGAAGAAAGTGGAAATTTGGAAGTTATCCTAGAAAAGTTAGCTACAGAATTGGAAGAAAGTCAATCATTATCTGGGAAGATAAAATCAGCAATGATATATCCTGTCATTATATTGGTAGTTATAGTTGTTGTTATATTGATGATGATGTTTATTATGGTCCCATCTATGGCTGAGATATACAAAGATTTTGATGCTGAACTTCCATGGACTACAAGAATGCTTATGAGTATGAGTAATTTCTTCTTAAGCTACTGGTGGGCAATTCTACTAATTGTTGTATCAATAGGGGTTGGTATTAAGTACTATCTTAGCACAGAATCTGGCAAGAAAAACTTTGACAAATTTGTCTTAAAAATTCCCATTATTGGGCCAATTATCTCAAAAATGCAATTATCACAATTTACTAGGATTCTAGCATTGCTTCTTGGAAGTGGATTACCAATCATAAAAGCTTTGGAATTAACTGCACAATCTTTAAGTAACAATGAGTTTAGATCTACCGTTTTGACTGCTAAGGATGAGGTTGAAAAGGGAGGGACATTAGCATTGCCAATAGCGAGAAGTAAGCATTTTCCTCTTCTTGTAAGTAGTATGATTTCTGTAGGTGAAGAAACAGGAGAAATAGATTCTGTATTAAATAAAGTATCTGAATATTACAAAGAAGAAGTTGATACTGCAACATCTAATTTATCTACGGCCTTGGAGCCATTGTTTTTGATTATAATGGGAGTGGCAATTGGTTTTATAGCACTTGCTGTTTATATGCCTATGTTTGAGCTTTCTTCGGCTATTGGTTAATAGTGCTTGACATGCATAAGAAAGTTCTGTAACTTATATATAGTTAAATTTATTACTGTCTGTATAAACTTATGAAGAAGACTTCATATAAAGCACTTACACTTATTGAAATGCTTATTGTCATGGGAATTATAATAATACTTATGGTTGTGGGTGTAAGTGCGGCTAGGTTTGCAATCAATAGGGCAAATGATATAGCACATCAAAATGCTGTAACTCAAATATTCCAATCACTGATGGCGTACTATACTGATAATAGAAAATACCCAGATCCACAAAATCCACAGACATTAATAGGAACACCAGGAAATACCTCTGCTCCTTTGAATAAGTATATGGATGAAGGTTCTTTTAAGGGTGGAACTCCTGCTAGTTATGTATATATGGTTGATGACTTGAGGCAATCTGTACTTATATGTGTTACTTTAGGTGGTATAGATGATGAAACAGGGAGAGGTATCTTCTGTGATGGTAATGCATTTGGAAATCCAGATTTAACAACTCCTACCTCTGGGACTAACTTTACAAAGAAAGGTAATCTTGACCCAACAATTGATGAGACAGCATACAATGCTATATTAGGATATGCTGATGGAACCTCAGATTGGTATGGTGATGCAACTGGTTGGAGTCAGAATTAGTATTTTGTAGTATTTTGGAACCCCTCCTAAATGGAGGGGTTTTTCTTTTAAATCCATGGTAATATATCCTGTATGTTAATAATATATTTTTGCATATTTTTTTTAGGTGCTTCCCTAGCGAGTTTTGTGAATGCTACGATTTACAGATTGGAGAGTAAAAATAGGAAAAGTAAGGGAAAAACTTTTCCTGTATTTGAGAAGAGGTCTCATTGTGAATATTGTGGCAAGGAACTTACATGGGTAGAGCTTCTTCCTGTAGTAGGCTTCATCTTATGTTCAGGAAAATGTAAAAAATGTGGGAAAAGAATAAATATATATTATCCTATCTCTGAGTTTATTCTTGGAATATCGACGCTACTTTTTTACATATACGATGTTCCATTGTATTTTATTGTCACTTTAATATTTCTTTTTGCCCTATCCTATTATGATTATCTGGAAAGGTCTATTCCTAGCAGGTTAACCCATATTTTCTTAGTTATTTCACTAACTTTCTTCTTTCTATTTAACCTTAATATTCAAAATATAATAGTGGTAGGTGCAATTGTACTGTTCCTCCTTATTCTTTCTTTCGTGATGAAAAAATCGTTTGGTCTGGGAGATATACTTGTACTGGGTGGAATAGGTTTACAGATGGATTACAAAAATTTTTTAGTTATGTTTTGGGTTAGTGTTCTAGGTGCCCTATTTGTTTCAATACTGTATGGAGCTTTTACTAAAAAGGATTTAAGAAAGATCAAGATTCCAATGATACCATTCTTTATGATCTCCTTTACAATATCATGTGTTTTTGGTGAGTATATATTTGATTTTGTTATCAATGACTTCTTGCCATTACTTATTTGGAAATAGAGACTCATAAAGAGGGATAGATAACTTGAAATGTTGGGACAAGTAATATAATCTTAAGAGGAAATGATAGAAACTGTCAGAAAACATACATACTCCTCAATGTTTGCCAATTGTGTATACAATGGCTATACCTTGCTCGAATTGCTTGTCGTAATGGCAATATCTATGATTCTAATTGGAATGTCTTTTGCTTCATTCGGTGGTTTACAAGACACTATTAAAATGAATGAATACACTCTCACATTAGAACAAGACATAACAAGTGTACAAAGAGCGGCAATGCTCCTAGAAAAAAAGGCCGATGAAAATTGGCTATATGGATTAGGTATAGACTTTTCAAAAACTGACTCTGATGGACTATATCAAGCATTCAAGTGGTGTTCTCCTTTTTGGGATTATGGTGATACCACAACAAAATCATACATTCCTTCTTTCAATCCATCGGTAGATTTAGGTGTAGCATTAAACTTTGGGAAAAATGGGTATATTCCCCTACCCTCTACATCTTCATATCTTCAGACTACTTGTGATAGAAATGCTGTTAAATCATCTTTGGTTGGTTTAATAGGTTACAAAAATAGTTTAACCCCACCACAAAGTAAAATCACTACAAACTTAAATCCAATCAATAATCGTCCAATAAAATTTGTTGTTTTCGAATCTGTGTCTGGGAGGGCTTTCTTTTACGATGACACGGGAAGAATTGTAAATTATGATAACAAAGGAAAATTGCTAACTAATCAAGTAGTAGATATGAAAATCACGATAGATCCTGATTCTAGTATTCCTGCTAAGGAGGTGACGATTGGGAATCTTTCAGGGAGAGTTTCTACTCTTACAAAATAATTAAAAGAAATATATGAGAAGAAAATACAAAAGAAAAAAATATAAAGCTATGGGATTTGTAGAAGCATTAATAGCAATAATGGTCTCAGGAATGTCTGCTGTTATTCTTATGCAAATAGCAGCAAATACTATGCAGGATATGATTCAAAATGAAAGAATAGACCAGGCTACTCAATATGCAGTTGAAGGAGCTGTTATGGCCCAGGCAATAGCCACTAAAGATAAAGAAGTGGGAGGAGGACTTTTTCCAAAGTTATCTGGTGTGGATAGATGCTTTGCTATGGAGAAAAAAAGTAATGGAGAGTATAGCTTTGTTCAAGACGAAAATGGTGTTTTTAAAAGTTACTTGCCAGAAACTGATAGGAATTTATACAAAGACCAAGCTGTAATCTATGATGAAAAAGGTGAAAAGACAGAATATTTCAGAATTCTATGTATTAACTATCCACCCCAAGAAAATTATTCCTTTTTAATAGGAAGAGTTATTGTGGGACAAAGCACATCATCAGGTGCGATTAGCAAGGGTGCTCAAGTTAAGGATTATTCATACTATACTTCTATAAAATTGCAGTAATATATGAAAAATTTTGTTAAAGAAAAATATGAGGGCTTTACATTGATTGAGATGTTGTTAACAATAGTCATTATTGGTTTTGTTATGTTAATTTCCTCTTTAACACTAACTACATTGATTAAAGTTTCAACTGTATCAAGCAACAAAACAAGAGTTAGGAATGAATCTGAGTATGTTTTGGAATTGATTAGAAAAACAGTCAGAAATTCTAATCCCTCCGATGTATATATATATAATTCTCTAGATGCAAGAGAATATGTAAAAAACGAGAATACTAATACCGTTAGTATAGAAAGTACAGGAAGGGTTGATCTCAAAACATTGTATGCTAATCCATTAGGTGAGAATGAGGTTGGAAATGAAATACATTTTCGACCGTATGGGTATAACAGTTGGGTTTGCATAGGATATTTTAAGGATAGAAATAGTGATAAAGGGTATATAGTTAAATCAGGTTCCGAGGACTTGCTTAATAATCAGGAATCTTGTTTTCAAAATGGTTTAGGAAATTATTTGATATTACTTAATTCTGAGGATGTCTCAATAACAGATTTTGCCATAGAGTATACAAAAAGTGCAGATAGCAATTATCTGATACGATTTGATATAGAAGCAGAGCCGGTTTATTGGTATTTTGCGCAGGGTGCTCCTGTATCGAAAAAAGTTTTGAGACAGACTGTAGTTAAGACAGAAGGTTTGATGTGGTAATTAATATATGATAACCTTAAAAGAGTATGGATAACTGCTCAAGGAGACATCTAATAAAGACAGAAAGATATTCTGGACAGGCAATAGTTATCGCTATGATAATAATTGTTGTTTCAGTAATAATAGGAATGTCCGTAATCTCGAGATCATTGAGAGATAAAAGGGCTGCAAGTGTTGAAAGGTCATCTGGAGAGGCTTTGGAAATATCTGATTCTGTTATAAACATATTCTCTACTGTTGATACGGAAAACCTTTTTAATAATGTAGAATATGAAAATGGGCAGGTAAAAAGAATTGAAGGGATAGCAAAATTAGAAGAATATTTCAAAGATGTTGGAGTTGAATCTGATGTTAGTTCCCTGTTCAAGAACTGTAACAATTCAGAATCTGGAATAGTTGTTTCCATGGATAAGGTTGACAGCCAAAGAGTTGAACTGCTTGAATCTAATACATTAGGATATAGATTAAATCCTTTGCAGGTATCTGATCAATGTGTTTTATCGATTAAAGGGGATCCAGTAGCATCCTCATCTGTCGGGTTAATAGTGGATAAAATATATGGAAAAGGATATCCGTCTTCTGTGGAATACAAAAAATATGGATATGATGATACGGTTGCGTATTGCATAACTGCAGACTCAACAGGTTGTAAAAGTACTACAATAGCTGATGGTGGGTGGATACTTCTGAACAGTGGTACTCCGATAAAAATAGATCTAAAGGAGAATAAAGATGGTTATGCTCTGGATGAAGTCAGGATCACTTCGATAGGTGGAATAACAGGAGTTGAGAGCAGTTTGAATGTAGCAGGATGTGCTGGAGCTATGGATTTGAAGATGGTTAAGTTGTCCGTAATGACAACATGTGATGGAGAATCAAGAGGTAAAGAAGTTCTTGTTCCGGGTCCATATAACCTTACCTATTCTACGATGTTTGACTATGTGTTTTACAATAATCAAGGCTTCTTTCAGCCTTATTAAATTTTTTATTTGAGTTTTGGATATGGAGGATTTGAAAAAAACAATTTTAATAGTAGAAGATGAGAAAGATTTACTTGAATCGTACAAAGAATTAATTACTATGGGAGGATACAATGTAGTTACTGCTAGTGATGGTTATGAGGGGTTAGATTATCTTTCCAGAAATGTTGGGCATGTTGATTTAGTCCTTCTTGATCTTATGATGCCTGGTGTAGATGGTTTGGAAGTTCTTAAGGCTGTACAAGCTGATAAGGAAAAGTATGGCGATATGCCAATTATAGTTCTTACGAATATGTCGAGTGAGCTTGTCATAAAAGATGCATTTGATTTAGGTGCTTCATCGTATTTTGTCAAATCTGACCTTGATTATGAAGGTCTTTTAAGGGAATTAAATAAATATTTAGGTGACTAATATGAGCAATAATAAATATCATTTCTCAACGAAGAGCAAGGTTAAAAGAATTTGTGTGATTGGAATTATCCTACTTGTATTGTTGGTTGTATCTTTATGTGTGTATTGGTCCTTTAAACCTCAAGATAGACAATGCTATATGGGTATGAGGTATTATACTTCTGATGTAGATCAGTACAATTATGTCATACAAAACGGAGTAACCAAATGTTCTGGTGATGAAATATCATTTACACTTCCTATTTATACATATGGAGTTAAAGAAGATAAAAATTCTGTTTTTATCACTGGTGTCTCTGCTAATTCTTTGGAAAAAGATGCAGTTATAGCCTTAGAATTGCCTAGAAATGGTAAGGTAATTGACTTTGATAATCAAAATAATACAGATGAGTACTTTAATTTGATTCTCAAATTTAACAGAAAAAAAGGAATTTCAAGTTTGGCAACAACATTGTGTAATTTGGTAAATTTTAAAAATTGTAAAAGAGAGCTCCTATTAGAAGATTGGGAACTAGACAAATTGCAGCATGTAACTATTAGTAATTTTGAAAGTTATCAAAAAAGTATCATTCAGAAACAAGTTGAATGGTTGTTCTTAGTGAATGGAAAGAAGAGCGTGTCACATATTTATGGAGATAAAAATATAGATTTTGTGTTCCAAGATTATACTGAAGAAGCGAAGTTATATTCACTTATACATAATTTTGTTGGAATTTCATCTGCATTAGTAAATCTTTCTGATGATCAGCCTTATGTGCATAGTGTAAGTAGTGAAATGAAAAATTTATTTGAATCTATAAATAAAGAATATAAATCGGGAGTATCATCAGAAGTTAATTGCTTAGATGTTCATAAGGTGATTGAAAATATTGAAAAGTGTGGGAGTAATTGTAAAGAGGTATTGGGAGATGATTTTACAAAAGAATTGTATAGCCTATGTATAAATAATAATTCATATGAAGACTTATTATCAGCTAGGATAAGGGCGATAGAAAAGTATAATGGTGTTCCTTCGTATAAAAGTAAAACTGTGAAAGATTTGGCTCCTTCTGAATTGGATTTTGACATAAATAATTATGGAGAAGTGAGCAGAGATACATATTATACTGCTGGTTTTGTATCGTTGATAGATTCTACGAGAGGTTTTTCGTATTGGGTAAATAATGTTAAAAATATTGGAAACAAAGAACAAATTTTTGATGATATGTATGCAGAAACTTTAGAATTGTACAAAGGTTTAAATGAAAATAATCATAAAAATATTTGTGAAGTTGGCAATTTGGCTTTAGATTATTATGAATATACTAATGATCATAAATATTTAGATGATGCGGTATACATTAGAAATGGTGCTAAGCTTGTTGATAAAACAAATTTATTAGAATCTGGGCAGGGGTTTAGTATCTCATTGAGAGACTATATTTCCTGTGCAGAGTTTTTGCAGAGATTTTCTCAAATTTATGGCGATGCTGATGCATATGCAAGATCATTAAATATAATTGTGGAAAGAATAAATAAATCTTTTGAAGCAGAGGGATTTGGAGGAGCATTTTTGACAAATGGTTATTTAAGCACAGGAGACAGTAGCTCAACTTCTTCTAGACCAAGAGGTTTTTACGATACATTAAAGGATGGTGATTTTGTTGAGCATTTATTTGTAACAGATGAGCAAGCATATATTTTAAGTATTATTTCAAGTATATGAAGATAAACATAAAATCATTATTAAGATATATTTCAATCTTATTCGTATTCTTCATAGGGAGTGGATTTGTTTTTGCCACTTATGAGGATGAATTTCCATGTCCGAATGGTGATTATGATTATGTTCCTACTGGTCCTATAGACCCAAATGGTCCGAAGACATATTGTGAAGCCCATCCGTCAAGTTGTGGTGATGAAGGGGAAGAGCCTCCTCCATGCTATCCACATAATTGTACAGTCCCTGAGTGTCCTACAAATACAACTAAATATGATACTGGGTATTCAACGGGCTACTCTGTAAGTTGTGATAGGGGGTGTGGACAGCATAGCTCAAATATGTGTTATGAAATTCCTACTACTTGTGATCCAGTATATCAAGATTGTGAAGATCTGTATAAGAATAGTCTTCAATCAGAAGTAGAATTCCATCCACTTCGGGTATCAAATAGTATGGGATACTCATCAACTACATATAGTGGAATGGAGATAAATAATCCTGTTGAAGTAGAGGCAAAATATTGGAGTACGGTAGATACAAGTAAATTAGAAGCAATATATTTCTGGATGGCGAAAGATGGAACTAATCCTCCAGGAAGTGGTACCACTTCCGCTACAGTTCCAACTGGAAATGTCTTCGACTGCTATTGTACCTCTTCTGGTTCATGTATTTGCTCATCTAGGTGGGCTCCATCTACTCCTGTGGCTAGTACATCAGATGGGATTAAATGGATATATGGTAGTACAGTAACCTCAGGGAGATCAGTATCTGATGGAAGTTGGGGGTTCATGGTGAGAAAAGTAAATGGTAAATGGTCAGAAGTATATGTTCCACTGATAACAGAAGGAAGGTCATATTGGGCTAAAATTACAAGTGTAGGGACGACATTCTCAATACATTCTCCTAGTGGAAAGCCAATGGTAAATATTTCTGATTTAAAAGTAACGGAATCTTCTAAAGTAGTAGCTGATTTCAAAATAACTTTTCTAAATGAGACATCGGGAGTATCAGATTACCAGAAAGTATCAGAGGGAATATACAATGCGTATACGATGGCGAATGATATTTTTGGTTTTACACCATGGGATAATTATCAAGACCAAGGAGTGAGAGATAGATTGGATTATGAGCCAAATGAAATAAGGATGACAAATCTGTGGAGCAAAGGAGCCCAACAGTGGGGAGTTGATTTAACTAGACCGAGTGTAAGTAAACTAGAAACAATAGTACGTTCATCTACAGGATTATCAGTAGATTGGGAAGGACAGGATATGCAGAGTGATATATCTTACAGTGTTGGTAATGGTTTCAGATTGAAGGATGGTTTAGTAAAAAATAGCCCAGTTATATATCCAGCAGGAAGTGGGAGGTCAATAACCTTGAACTTTCAAACGAGCAGTGATGTTGTAGGAAAGATAGGAGGTGGGAATATTATTTGGGAGAAAGCCAATGTAAAATCGGGGAGTGAAATGATAGACCTTGTTGACAATCGAGGAGGATATGTAGATTTTTATGTGACAGTGTATGACCGAGGAGGAAATTATACGACCCAAAATACAAGGTTCAAGATAGGAGAATGGATAGAAACGATGGGAGGATTCTTCTACAGTAAAGAAGGAGCATACTTAGATACTCGTAAGATAGCACCAGGACTATGGAGTCAGAGGCAGTTGTTTGACAGTTATGGTATTAAAGAAGACAAAGTGGACTTAGGAACGGAACTTTTAGCAGGGAATGTAGAAAATCCGACATCAATATCAATAGTCAATTATCTAGCCTCAAATGGATCATACAGAGCAATAAATTATGCAGGTTTTAGGAAGTCAGATGCATACTATGGATATATGGGAAAACTTCAAGAGTTAGAAGATAGTTCTAGGCTTGTGAAAGTGTCTCTCCCTATTCTATCTGGCAATCTATCGGATAACTGTGCAGATAGGCAGAAATGCAAAAGCGGTATAGTCATAAATACAGTAGAAGGAAACTTAACAGTGAATTCAAATTTTAGATGTGATACAAAATCTGTAATGCTTGTAAGTGGAAATATTTATGTAAATCCAGATGTTACAAATGTGGACAACAAATCAGCCTGTGTATTTATAGCAGGAGAGAATATTTTCATAAAGGAAGGGACTAGGAAATCTGGGAATAGCATAGGATTTGATATTTTGAATGGTTACTTTTTAGCAGATAGTACAATAAGGATAGAGAAAGAGAACAAATCATCAGACGAAAGGACAGATGGATTATTCATAGAGGGAGGATTAGTTTCCTTTGGAACAGATCCAAATGAAAATGCTAGTATAATGTTAAAGAGAGAGTTACACCTAGCAGATAGACTTCCATACCCAGTGTTAAACATAGTACATCAAGCGAAGTATGGTAAATTAATGGAAGAGGTATTTGGAGGAGAGAGATTAGTGTTTAAATCAGAGATAGGTTTTAAAGAATATTAGACTCTGCTATTATATATAGATTGATATAAATTGAAGAAACTTGGCTAAACATGGCGAAACTGCCCGATCATGTAGGAATAGACTTCGGTACACATTCTGTGAAAGCTGTAGAACTAGCTGGAATTAATACAAGAAATCCAAGGCTATTGAATTTGGGTTCACAGTTAACTCCTAAGGGAGTAATAAATAGTGAAGATAAGATGGATCAGGAAAGATTGGCATCTGTCCTTAAGAAACTGTACGAAGCATCTGGAATAAAAAATAAAACAACAGTCATGGCACTCCCAGAGTTCTCTGTTTTTACAAGATTCCTAGAATTTCCAGGTGTTAAACAGGAAGAATTAAAAGATGTTGTGTATTATGAGGCGAAACAATACATTCCTATGCCCCTTTCAGAAGTACAGCTGAGTTATGTTCCAATAGGTTTCAATGCTGAGAGAAACGCTCCCAAAGTACTCGTTGTTGCTGCCCCTAGAAAGATAATAGATATATATATAAATATTGCTGTACTTGCTGGTTTGGATCTAGTTGCAATAGAAACAGAATCAGTTGCTATGGGAAGAGCGATGTTTAGATCAACAGGCAAAAAGGATCTAGTTATGCTTGACTTTGGGGCTAACAGTACAGATATGAGTATACTAGCTGATGG
>DAOOVT010000011.1:0-27382 GCA_035370405.1 Candidatus Dojkabacteria bacterium
TCAATGACCTAGAAGGAAAGGAATTCAGCTTCTATATAACAGGTGAAAATGAGTTTGCTGATCTATGTAGAGGTCCTCATGTGGAAAATACAAAAGAAATAGGCGCTATCAAACTTACTAAAACTGCAGGAGCATATTGGAGAGGTGATGAAAAAAACAAAATGCTAACAAGGATATATGGAACTGCTTTCCCAACAGAAAATGAATTAAACACCTTCCTCAAACAACAAGAAGAAGCTGAAAACAGAAATCACAGAAAATTGGGCAAACAACTAAAACTATTTGCAATAATTCCAGAAATAGGGCAGGGACTCCCAGTATGGTTACCAAGAGGATATGTAATGAGAAGAATTTTAGAAGATTACATGATAGAGCTCGAAAGAAACGCTGGATACGAGCACATATTAAGTCCACATATAAACAAAGAAACACTTTTCAAAATATCAGGACACTTAGACTTCTACAAAGACTCTATGTATGCCCCAATAGTTGTAGATGATGAAACTTACTACCTCAAACCAATGAACTGTCCTGCCGCAATGATGGTATACAAGCTTGAGACAAGAAGCTACAAAGACCTACCCCTAAAACTAGGAGAACTTGGAACAGTATATAGATATGAAAAGAGCGGAGAACTCCATGGACTACAAAGAGTAAGAGGATTTACACAAAATGATGCCCATCTATTCTGTACACCAGAACAATTAGAAAGTGTAATAGGCGAAACACTCGATCTACTGGATGTATTTTACAAAGATGTTGGATTTAAAAAATATACATTTAGACTATCAATCTCAGATTGGGAGAAAAAAGCAGATAAATATGCTGGAACAAAAGACAAATGGGAACACACAGAAGGAATACTGAGAAAAGTTCTTACTGACAGAGGAGTAGAATTTGAAGAAATGCCTGGAGATGCAGCCTTCTATGGACCTAAAATTGATATCCAAGCGGTAAATGTATTTGGAAAAGAAGATTCTGTATCAACAATACAATTGGATTTCAACCTTCCAGAAAGATTCGATATAACATATATTGATGAAGATGGAAAAGAAAAACAACCATATGTGGTACACAGAGCATTAATAGGTTCATTTGAAAGATTTATGGCATTCCTAATAGAGCATCATGGAGGGGACTTCCCACTGTGGTTTACTCCAGAACAGGTATATGTAATTCCAATATCAGACAAGCATGCTCAATATGCTCAAAATGTCTATCAGCAACTAAAAAATGCTCAATTAAGAGTAAAATTAGATGACAGAACTAAGAGTATGCAATCTAGAATACGAGATGCCGAAAAATTAAAAATTCCATATGTAATAATCGTAGGAGACAAAGAAATAGAGACAGAAACCGTATCTGTAAGAGCCAGAAGAAACAAAGGTAGTGGGTTGATGAAAGTTCAAGAATTTATTGATAAACTAAAGGAAGAGATAAGAACAAAAGATTCATTCTCTTCGGAAAATATATAATTTTTTACAATTAAAAAAACTAAATGGCCTTTGAAAATAACACTGGTTCTGAGAAGAAATCTACTCCAAGAAGAAATGAGTATATCCATGTCTCACAGGTACAATTAATCAATGAGCAGGGAGAGAATATTGGAGTATTACCCACATACAAGGCACTAGAAATGGCAAAAGAAGCACAATTAGACCTAGTAGAAGTTGGACCAAATGTTAACCCTCCTGTATGTAGAATAATGGATTTTTCAAAATACATGTACATACAAAGCAAAAAAAGTAGAATGAATAAAAAGGGAAAAGTAAAAGAAACAAAGGAATTTAGATTTACTCCAGTCATAGATACAGGAGATATAGAACACAGGGTAAAAAGAGCAAAAGAATATTTAGAAAAAGGACACCCAGTAAAAATAGTAATGGTTAGAAAAGGAAGACAAAACAAAGAACAAGCAATGCAAGTTTTTAATGAAATATTGACTAATTTCACGGATTATAGTAGTATCGAGGCCGAACCTACCGATGAAGGAAATCGGATATTTTTGACATACAAACCGAATGGCAAGACAGAGAACAAATAAAACAGCAAAGAAAAGAGTAGTTTTTTCAAATCCAAGAGGAAACAAAACTCCAGTTGTTATGTACAAGCAAAGTCATCAGGGACACCTAAGAACTAAGAAATCATCTCGAGCAAAGAGAAGACAATCTTCAAATGCAAAAGTTCATCCTACAACTGCTAGAAAATTGGTTAAGAAAATTGTTAATATATAGCTAAGATACTATGAGAGTAAAAAGAGGAACAACAAGAAGAAGAAAACATAATAAAGTTTTGAAATCAACTAAAGGATACAGAATGAGCAAACATACTCTCTACAGAGTAGCTCATGAGTCGTACATGCATGCAGGAAACTATGCGTACAGGCACAGACAAAGAAGAGCTGGAGACTTTAGAAAGATTTGGATTGCAAAAATAAATGCTGCATGTAGAAATAATGGCACTACATACAAAGATTTCATAAACAAGCTCAAAGTTAAGAATATAGAACTTGATAGAAAAGTACTCGCTGATATAGCACAGAACAATCCTACTGTTTTCTCCTATATCATAAAATCGCTTTAGTACGATAGTTTCAATACATTCCCATATCCCCATAGTATTGATATAATGTTAACGTACACTATTGATTACCAATAGTCGTATGATCTTTAACATATAGTTTCAATCAAGGCAGGATACAAAAAAAGGAGGAAATGTGAACATACAATTCAGTGAAAAGTCAGAAGAGAAGATCAAAATGATAAAGTATTACTGTAATATTCTTTTTGAATCTGAATATTACAAAATGGCCAAAAAAGACAACTTGCATCGGATAGACCATTCATTTGATAATCTAGACATTGATATCGCTATGATTCAGGCATACACTAGATTCCGCCGTCCACAACCAGCAAATCCACCAAATACACCATTGGCAACTGTATTGGCATTAGCCTATCAATGTAGGCAAGCAGACATTATGCGTGAAATCAATGCCCGTATTATTGTCTTAGAAAAATATCTCCAATATGACCAAGCTGTCTTTATGCTAGTTAGAATGGACTACATGGATTTTGCGGTAGATCCGGGAGAAATCTTAGGATATTGTCTGTTTCAATCTCTCACAAGTCTGTCACAATATGATTATGTAAGCATAGGAGAATTAGATCTAGAATCTAAATTTCCACTATCTCATCTGTTCTCAAAGATAAATGTCCTTGCATAAAATCAACACTAGAAGCTATATGTTAAGTAAGTGGATATAACCGATTTTGAATGCTTCAAAGCTTCAGTCTTCTTTCTGGTTATATCCACTTAAATTATTTCTCATCATGAAATTTTTGTAGTATACTCATCTAAATGAAGTTCACATACCCAAATCTACAAGATATATACAATAAAATACTCAACGATTCGGAGTTACCATATAACCAGCTAAAGAACAAATACTTCAGCAAAAAAACTGGCATTATAACCTTAGCACTATCCAAAATATCTGAGTTACCAAAAGAAGAAAAGATAGAATATGGTAAACAGGTGAATATGCTTAAAATATATGTACAAGAACAGTTGGAAAACAAGCTTAAAGAAAAAAACACATATTCTGTAAAACAAAGAATAGATCCTACAGCACCATTTGATGTAAATACTCAACCTCAAAGAAGACCTCACATATTTGAAGAAAAGGGGGCAAAACATCCACTTACAGCAGAAATTGAGAAACTAGTAAAAATATTCCAAAACATGGGATTTGATGTATTAGAAAGCAGACAAATAGATGATGACTATCACATGTTTGAATCTCTGAATTTTCCAAAAGGACATCCTGCAAGAGATATGTACGACACCTTTTGGACAGAAGATGGATATGTTCTTCCAGCTCACACATCAACAATGCAGAATAGGGCTATGAAAAAATTCGGACCTCCACCAATCTCCGTAATCATGCCTGGCCGATGTTTTAGAAACGAGGCAACCGATGCATCTCATGAACATACCTTCTACCAAATGGAAGGTATATACATAGATAAAGGGATCTCCGTCGCAGATATGAAGGGAACCATAAAGACATTTCTTGAAACATACTTAGAAACACAACTAGATGTACGCATACAACCATCCTTTTTCCCATTTACAGAGCCAGATTGTGAGTTTGTCATAAGCTGTCCATTCTGTTCAAAAGCTGGATGCAGTGTTTGTGCCTACTCTGGGTGGATTGAAATAATGGGATGCGGAATGATACATCCAAATGTTCTAAAAGAGGGAGGAATAGACCCTGAAATATACTCTGGATTTGCATGGGGCTTTGGAGTTGATAGGTTAACTATGATTAAATTAGGAATTAATGATGTCAGACTACTTAGAGAGTCCAATCTTAATTTTCTAAGGCAATTTTAACACTATGAAAATTACTACAAATCTTCTTAGACAATTTGGGACAATCCCAGCATCAGATAATGAGATTGTAAGATTGATAAAAGAACATATAGCAGAAGTAGAAGAATATCACGACCTAGCTACTGATTATGAAGGCATAGTAATAGCACAAATAACAGACAAGAAAAGCCACCCAGATTCTGACAAACTTGCAATATACAAAATATGTACTGGCACTCAATCAGACATACAAGTTGTAGCAGGAGACAAGACGCTCCAACTAGGAGATAAAATAGCGTACATTCCAGTTGGTTCCACAGTCCCATACTCCATATACACAGAAGACAAGCCAGTAAAAATAGGAGTGAGAAAACTTGGTGGAATCGAATCAAATGGAATGATGGCTTCCCAAAGAGAACTAAACATAGGGAGTGATCATACTCAAGTCTTTAAACTACCAAAAGACGCTCCAATAGGGGAGTCTTTTGCAAAATATTTTGACCTAGAGGATACTACAATAGAGATAGAGAACAAAGGTTTAACAAATAGAGGAGATCTATTTGGAGCTATCGGAATATCAAGAGAACTAACAGCTATAACAGGAAATAGATTTATATCTCCTAAATGGTTTACAGATTACACAAAAGATTTAAGACCAGAAGAAAATTGCCTGAAGGTACAAATTACAAATAACGCAGAGATTTTATGCCCTAGATATACTGCTATTGCAATGGATAATATTAAAATTACAGAATCACCAATAGAGCTAAAGGCTACACTCATAAAATGTGGAATTAAGCCAACAAATAATATTGTAGACATTACAAATTACATATCATTGTTATTTGGTCAACCAATGCATGCCTTTGATTATGACAAGATAGTTTCCAATGATCCAAGCAGTAAAGATTGTGCTAATATTCAAATTAGACTTGCTCATGATGGTGAGAATATTTTAGGACTTGATAATAAAGTGCATACTCTAAATGCCAATACTGTAGTTATTGCAGATTCTACTAATCCAATAGCCATAGCAGGCGTAATAGGTGGAAAAGATACAGAAGTTGATTTTAGTACCCATAGGATCATTTTTGAATCAGCAAATTTTGATAAGAATAATATCAGAAAGACCTCCATGGAATTGGGAATATTTACAGATGCATGTACTAAATACAAGCACTCTTTAGATACAGAAATGACACTACCTGCACTTAAAAAGGCAGTATCTATGGCAAAGGAACTAGCAGGAGCAAAGATCGCTTCAGAGCTTATGGATATCTATGAGGTTCCCTTTGATACTAATCAAACAATTAAAATAGATATGGAAAATCTAAATATTATTGCGGGTATTAACTTCGAAATTGATGATGTGAAAAACATTTTAGAAAACCTTGAGTACAGGGTAACTCAGCAAGATGAATCTACCTTAATAGTTTTTGTTCCATCATGGAGAAGGGATGTGGTTATCAAAGAAGATTTGTATGAAGATATTATCAGAGTATATGGGTATAACAAGATTGAGGCTAAGCTACCAAAGAAACAAATAATGCCACCAAAATCTAACAAGGTGTTTGAATTAAAGAAAGCAGTGAGAGAAATTTTAAGTGATAGAGGAGGGAATGAAATTACAACATATAGCTTTGTTAGTTTGAAAAATTTTGAGGATTGTAATCTAGACCCAGATAAAGCATTTAGGTTAGTAAATGCTCTCTCCCCAGAGCTATTCTTAATGAGAACAACAATATTACAATCTGTTTTGCAAAAATCTAAGGAAAACATACTAAGAGGTTTTGATAAGTTTATTCTTTTTGAGGAAGGAATTTCTCATTTAAAAGGTTTAATTGATGAAACAAATGTTCCAGAAGAGGAATGGATGCTTTCATTAGTTATTGCTAACAAGGATAAAAGTGACTACCAAGGATCACCGTATTACGAAGTTAAAAAATATGTTGATGACCTATTTGCCTATCTCGGTTACAATATTCCTCGATATACCTTAACTGCTGATGCTCTTGAAGAGTCAATGCAACCAAGGATAAAGGCTATGATTCAAATGTTTGATCCTAATGCATCTGCCGTCATATCAACGGGTTCTCAATCTTTTGGAGTTATGGGAGAGCTTAGAGATAGCATTAGAGAGTCATTTAAGCTTCCATTGAATACTTCTGCGTGTGAATTTTCACTCTCTTTTCTAAGTGAGCAGAGTGGTAATGCAAGAGCATATAAAGATATTCCTATTTATCCTCCATTCTCAATAGATTTATGCTTCAAAGTAGATAAATCAATATTGTATTCAGATATGTACAATGAAATTGAATTTGTCATAAATAAAAGAGGATACTTTGGAAGTGTTGAATGTTTAGATATTTATCAAGAGAAAGAAGAGGAGTCTAAAAAGAAAATTACATTTAGGATAAAAGTGAGTAGCTATGAAGGCACATTTACTAATAAGCAAATAGAAGCAGTAAAGGAAGGAATTACAAAAAGTTTCTTCAGGAAATTTAATGCACAAATTGTCTAGGAATATCTCTTCTATGGTGTTGTAGTCTCTTGTTCTTGCTCTGTTGGATTTTGTATATCAGCTGGTTTTACATTGATTTTTACTGAGCTTGTACTTGTTTTTCCTCTATTATCCTTAGCTGTTACAACTATCTCTGTATCACCAACAGTAGTGCCTTCTGGAATTATGTAATGAATTAAATAGCTTCCATCAGCATTTAATGAGGCTTGGATATTCTTTCCTCCAAAAGTCACCTTAAACTCAGAGATACTCTCCAAGTATCTTACACTTCCAGTAATTTCAACAGTACTTCCTACTTTTGCTTCGCTAGAAGGAGATGGAGCTGTTATCTCAACTACAGGCGCATTATCTTCTCCTAATGGAAGAGGGCACACTCCAGTTTCTGGAGTCTCAAACAAATATACTGAATCTGGAAGACTTGTAATATATTTTTTGTAAGCATCAAACTGAAGAGTATTTTCAAGCTTCGTGGACAAAACAACTTTTTTAGTTACAAGATCATATTTCTTTGCTGCTTCCAAATTAGATGGAATCAAATTATTTGATTTACATACTTCAATCGTTTTTCGATTATCCACTTGAGGAGCTTTCCCAGATATATATAATGATGGTTCTTTATTACATTCAACACCTTCTGCTGGAGTAGCACCAGTATCTGTACACACAGTTGTTGTCATGACACCAGCTGGCCTATTAAACGCAAATTCAGAATATGTGTTAATTACTCTCTTAAAGAATGAATTAGCTAACCCTAAGGAAATTGTCGAAGCCCAACCATTAGGCATAATTTCACCATTATTATTCCCATTCCATGCTCCAACAACTAAGCTTTGATTATACAAAAATGCATCTAAATCTTTAGGCCCATCGGTAGTTCCCGTTTTTCCGCATACTTTTTTCCCATTTATATAGAAGTAAGGATCTGCATATCTATCATGAAATCCCTGCATATCACAAGCCATCCAATTCACCAAATATGCCTCTCGCTCATCGATAACTCTAACACCATCATTCTCCTTATACTCCTTCAAAACATTCCCCTTGTTATCTACAACTTTAAGAATTGATGTAACATCATGCTTAACCCCACTATTCGCCAATGTCGCATACGCATTTGTTAAATCCAAAAGTCTCATCTCTGCTGAACCCAATCCAAGACTTAGACCATAGTTCGCTTTAGAAGATATGTCTATTCCAAGCTTTTGCATCAATTGAATATATCCATCTATTCCACCAAGCTGCAGAGTATACACAGCAGGAGTATTCCTCGACTGAACAAGAGCTTTCCTTGCTGTCATTAAACCAGCATTACTCCCATCCCAATTCTTTGGATCATATGTTCCAAATGTAATTTCAGGTATATCTGGAGTCTCCGTCCAAGGACCATACCCTTTTGATATTGCGTTTAAATACACGAACGGCTTCACTGAAGAACCCATCTGACGCTCACTAGTAGTAATATTTACATTTCCATCAACTCTCGGATCAGTTGTATTCCAATAATCTACAGACCCAACCATAGCAAGTATCTGCCCATTTTTAGGGTTCAATACAACCATTGCAGCATTATTAGCATTAAACGCCTTAGATGATTCAACACTCTTAACAACTTCCTCCTCAGCTATGGACTGCAAAGACGAATCCAATGTAGTAGTTACCCTAAGCCCACCTCTTTCAACCCTCTCTGCTCCAAATTCTTCCTCGAGAAGTTGCTTAACATAGAATACAAAATGAGGGGCATTTATATCTATCTTTTTAGAACTGTATACCAATTCCTCTTTCCTTGCTGCATCTATCTCTTCCTGACTTATACCAGTAAGATTTTTATGCTTCTCAAGCTGATCCAAAACATACTGCTTCCTAACTTCCGCCATATCAGGATTAGTCCCATACAGTGGAGAATATATCCCAGGACTTTGTATCAATCCTGCAATTAAAGCACTCTCAGCCAAATCCAACTCACTTACATCTTTATCAAAATATGCATTGGCTGCCGCTTGGAAACCATAGTTAACTCCACCCAACGGTATTTCATTCATATACATCTGCAATATCTCATCCTTTGTAAATGTTTGCTCAACCTGCATAGTAATCAAAACTTCCTGTATCTTCCTTGTATATGTTTGCTTGTATGCATCTTCCCCAAGAACATCGTAAAGAATTGTATTCTTAACCAACTGCTGTGTGATGGTACTTGCCCCTCTAACAATCTCTCCATGCGTAAAATTCTGTATAAAGGCTTTAATTATACCAAGATAATCCAATCCTTTATGCTGATAAAACTCAATATCTTCAGCTGCCAATAATGCCCACTTCGTATGCTCAGGGATTCTATCTATTGGTACAAACTCCCTATTCTGATCCTTATATACTGTATACAAAAGCTTCCCATCTCTATCGAATATCTGTGTACTCTCATCAGACACTCTCTCAACAAGTTGATCAGGAGATGGTAGAGATTTTTGAATACTTCTCAAATACAAACCTACAACTATCAACCCAACACAACCCAAGAAAAACACCAATCCTATGAATATATACAAAATTTTCTTTGCCTTTTTCTTAGAAGACTTCTTACTTCCTGCCCCAAATACTGCGAATCTTTTACTTCCTTTATCAGCATGATTTTTCTTTGTCACATCAGCACCATATTTCTTAAAATTCTTGTATCTATCTAGGTCTGTAGGACCGAAAGTCTTCGGCATACTCGAAGAAGAATTTCTTCTGCTTAATCCACTTTTTTTCTTGTTGGTGAGACCAAAACTATATCGCATACACTGTATTATGCATCAATCATATCCTCAAATCAACAATTAAATATCTTTCTGAAAACACCTGTGTATCCATTCAAATGATGGTATAATTCAAGAATGACAAAGAAAATACAACCGAAAACTCTAAAAGGTTTTAAAGACTATTTTGCACAAGATGTAGAGATTCGAGAATATGTAAAGAGTACATTTAGAAACCTCGCAGTAATCTATGGTTACGAAGGTCTAGAAACTCCATCTTTAGAATATTCAAGCCTCATACTTGGAATAAGCGGAGAAGAAGCAGAAAAACTCTATTACAGGTTTAAGGACAATGGGGGAAGAGATGTAATGCTCAAATATGAGCTTATGACATCAATGTGTAGAGCCGTAGCTCAAAATATAAATAACATACAGATGCCATACAAACGTTACCAGATTCAAAATGTATGGAGAGCCGATAATGTTCAAAAGGGACGCTTAAGAGAATTTACTCAAATGGATATTGATATATTAGGATCTCAATCCTTGTTTTGTGATGCAGAGATATTAGAAATTGGCTTAAGGTTTCTTCAAAAGCTCAATTTTAACAAATACATTGCAAGAATTAACAACAGAAAAATACTTGCCGGTATATTAGATTATCTAGATATTCCACAAACCTACTTTGATGGCTTTTATACTTCAATAGATAAATTAAAAAAGATAGGGGAGGAAGAAGTAGAAAAAGAATTGGTATATGTAAGGAATATACCAGAACAAAAGGCTAACAAAATTATGGAGATATTAAAACTGAAAACTCTCGATGAATTAAAAGCTAATGTAGGAACAACTAAAGTAGGGGAAGAGGGTATAATGGAGACCACTGAAATTTTTTCAATATTAAATAAAACAGATCTTCCCACATCCTCATATATCTTTGATATCACACTAGCAAGAGGATTAGCATCATATACAGGACCAATCTGGGAATACGAAATAATCGATAATAATATAGGATCAATAGGGGGAGGTGGAAGATATGACAAAATTATTAGTAGATATATAAATCAAGATATATACGCGACTGGAGTTTCTTTCGGTCTAGAGAGAATACAAGAAATCTTAAAGCAAGAAAATATGTTTAACATTAAGCTTAATAATTGTAATGTTCTAGTAATACCAATGGACTCTAAATCACTAGAATTCAGCATACAAACTGCACAGAAACTAAGAAATAAGGGGATAAGAACAATGATATATCCTGAAATTAGGAAACTAAGTTCTGTTTTTAAATATGCAGATAAAAAAGAGTTTCCCTGGGTAATAGTCATAGGAGAAAATGAAACAACCTCAAAATGTATACAACTTAAAAATATGCGTACAAAACAACAATTCTCCGTAATTACAGAAGAAGCAATTAAAATAATTTCAACTCAGCAATAATTTTGTAATCTTCCATAGGTATTATTTTAATCATATGATCTCTTCATATGAGAATATATCTATATTCTCAATGGATAAAATTTTCATCAGAGCAATCAAACAAGCAATTAAACCAGACCTTCTTAATATGACCGATTCCCAAATACTAGTCATAGATGAAAGATACAGTATTGCACTCCACAATACTCTAAGTTTATATCAAAACTACAAGAAGATTCATATTGTAGAAAATATCTCATATGAAGAAGTTACCAAACTCCTTTCCTCAAGAGACAACTATATACTTCAACATCCAATTAATAAGGACTTACTAAACGGAATAATTTGCAGTCTAGCTATAAATAATAATATTCTTCAATATCATGGTATTAAACTAAACAAAAATGAGAATTACCTAGAATACAAGTCATGCAGAATTACAATGTCTCCAACAGAAATTTTGATATTAAAAGTAGCAATACAAAATGAAGGATTCTGTAATATCCAAGATGTAAACAGCTATTCAAATCACCCAATATCAAAGTGTTACTTGCAAGTTATTATAAATAGAATAAACAAAAAATCACAAGATATTACAGGATTTAGGATTATGAGAAATAACCATGGAGTAGGGTACAGGATAATAGCTTAACTTCCTTTAGTATTATATTTTCTTCTTCCAAGCAGAAATTTTGTTCAAAGCCTCCATAGGAGTTAAGTTATTAATATCTAACTCTTTGATTTCTTTTTCTATTTTCGATTCCTGTGCTGCAAACAGGGCATATTGAACCAAGGAATTTTTATCTTGACTCTTCTTTTCTGTGTCTTTTGAATAGAAGCTACCTTCCCTTATAGCATTTTTTGCAGAAAACATGTTCTTCTGTTCAAAACTCTCCAATATTTCATTAGCTCTACTTATCACCTTATCTGGAAGGCCAGCCATTTTTGCAACATAGATTCCATAACTTCTATCTGTTCCTCCCTCGACTATCTTTCTAAGAAATATTACAGAACCCTTTTCAACATCTTCTTCTACTAGAACATTGAAATTTTTAACTAAACCATTATTTTCTTCAGCAAGCTTCAATAACTCATGATAGTGAGTAGCAAACAATGTTCTTGCCCTTATACTATTCAATATATATTCTGCTAAAGCCCAAGCTATACTTACTCCATCATATGTACTTGTACCCCTCCCAACTTCATCAAGGATAATTAAGCTATACTTTGTTGCATTGTTAACAATATTTGCAGATTCCTCCATCTCGACCATAAATGTGCTTCTACCTCCAGCAAGATCATCTGATGCTCCTACTCTCGTGAAAATCCTATCCGCAATTGAGATATCTCCCTTTTCAGCAGGAATGTAACTTCCTATCTGTGCCATTAATACTATTGTGGCTACCTGTCTTATATATGTTGATTTTCCTGACATATTAGGACCTGTAAGTATTGCCATATTACACTCTTTTTGTGAAAGAAAAGTATCATTAGATATGAATTCTTCATCAGAAATAGCCTCAACTATTGGGTGCCTTCCTTTTTTAATTTCTATAATTCCATTATTCTCTCCAATTTCATAAATATTTGGTTTTGAATAATCGTTCTTTGTTGCAACATACGCAAAATTTGAAAGTACATCAATACTGGCAATAATATTTGATAACTGTTCCAACTTGTCTAAACTAGGTTGCAATGAATCTCTAAAACCACAGAATAGGTCATACTCGAGTGCAAAAAGCCTGTCGTGAGCATTCAGTATGGTATCTTCTCTAGCTTTAAGCTCTTCTGTTATATACCTTTCAGAATTAACTAGTGTCTGTCTTCGAATATATCTATCTGGTACTTTGTATTGATGAGTTTTTGTTACTTCAATGTAATATCCAAAAACAGAATTGAAACCTATTTTAAGCGAAGAAATGCCTGTTTTTTTCCTCTCTTCCTCTTCAAAGGATTTTAACCAATTTTTGGTATTTCCCGATACCAACCTTAGCTCATCTACTTCTTTGTTAAACCCTTCCTTTATTATTTCTCCTTCTCCTAAAGATATAGGTGGATCATCAGAAATTACAGTATCTATTTTTTGTGCTAGTTTTTTCAAAAATTCTGTATCTACATCTTTGTATTTCAGTTTTAATTTGTTCGATAGCATTTCCAATATTTTTACAGAACTAGATAGAGAATACTGTAACGATTTTATATCTCTAGCATTAGCCCTTTTTAGTCCAATCTTTCCAGCAATTCTTGCTATATCATTTATTTCTTCTAAAGTACTCCTTACTTGATTTAGGACATTTTCATTTTTGTAAAACATTTCTACTATATTTAATCTTTCATCTATTTCTTTTTTACTTATCAAAGGGTTTAAAATCCAAGAGTAGAGAAGTCTAGTACCCATTCTTGTTATACATTTATTTAAAATATCAAATAATGAACCTTGGATATTACCTGTATACATACTCGATACTAATTCTAAATTTCTAATTGTTGCCCTATCTAAAATCATTGTGTTTTTTAACGATATCTTTACAGGCTTTTGTATATGCCTTGGCTCCATTAGTTGAGTGTCCTGAATATATTTGATAATCATGCCAACAGGAACTATCTCTTCTGTTTCTGTTAACCCTAAGGATTCCAAACTCTTTACATTAAAGAATTTTGTTGTTATCTCAGAGCAATATTTAATGTTTCTAAGTCCTTTTTGAAGGAATTGAACAGGAATATCACCAAACATAGATTCGGTTTCTCCCTCTATCATTAGTATTTCCGTAGGAACATATTTTGCTAATATGTTTGAGATTACGTCTGTACTTTTGTCTTCACTCAGAAGTAAGAACTTTCCTGTTGAGATATCACATAGAGAACAGAATACTTTTTTATTTGTTATGAAGAATGCTCCTAGGTAAGAATCTTTTACAGAGCTTGCTTCTTCTCCATCTAGTGTCCCAGGGGTAACTATTCTTGTTACTCCTCTTTTAACAATACCTTTTGCAAGTTTAGGGTCTTCAAGTTGGTCTACAACAACTACACAATATCCAGCTTGTATGAATTTAGGAAGGTATTGATCAATCGCTTTGTGTGGGAATCCTGCTAGAGGAACTTCACCTTTTTTGTTTCTCTTTGTAAGAGTAATGTTTAGAACCTTAGATGCAATTTTAGCGTCTTCTCCAAATGTTTCAAAAAAATCACCCATTCTAAAGAGCACTATTTTATCAGGATATTGCTTCTTAAATGCCATGTATTGTTTCATCATTGGAGTATCATCCATATATGGAAGTATATCACTCATGACTAAATTTCGCCTATAGCGAGTGATGAAGAGAGTAGAGTATATTACCTATTTTCCAAGGATTATTTTGCTTTCTTCTTCAAATGCAGCCTTTCTACTTTCTTTAATGTCTTCTGGGTATACACAGACACCGTAGGCACCAGTTTGTACACAGTATCGTAGCAATGGTTTGCTATTTTCAACTACTACAACGACTTTTCCGCTCTTTGGTCTCGCAGATTCTATGACGCTATCAAGTACCTTAAATACACTATGCCTTGCTAAGTCATATTTTGCATCTTTTTCATCAATCTTGAATCCCTGCATTTGTTTTGCTATTGCAGGCATGTTCAAAATCAATCCATCGACCTTGGCGTTCAATATTTCTTCTGCAAGAATAACCTCAGACGGGTTATCCAATATTGGATATATTCCAAATGTAGATGTTCTTCTAAGCTTCTCACCAGAGAGTAATTTTTTGATTTCAACCATTGTTTCTCCACTAACAGGAGAGTGAATAGCTAACGAAACATTTCTTTTTTTGTAAATATTTCTTAATTTTCTAATAATCAGTGCAACCTTTTTGAGTAATTCTGGATTTGCTGTGTAATGGAGTGCTCCATATACTTCTCCTGAGAGATTTTCATTTTCAAATTCTTTTCCTCCATCTAAACTTCTAAAACTCTTTACTTTTGATGACCCTATTGCCAAAACTACATCGTTTCCCTGTGCGAGATTTACATATTCCAGAATTTTTTCAGATATCATCTTTACATATTCTGCCTGTTCTTTACCTTTACCACATAGTTGTGGGTGCTTACCACTTTGAATTATGAATTGATCTAAATCTAAATAGACGATACCATCAGAATCAGCTACATGCTCATAAACTCTTCTAATGTCATCAACTCCCATGCAATAGATTTTTGTAGCAGAAGGAGGAAGAGTATGGTCCTTAGCTGGTAAGATTCCATTTTCTTCAACTTGCTCATGTTTTACCTCTCCAGATACATATGCTTCAACTACAGGGTGCACTGTTTCATCCTTTTGAGTATTTTCTTTTTCTACATATATTGTTCCCGTATTTCCGTCAATGCGAATGTGATCTCCATTTTTTAGAAGTTCCGTAGCCCTTTGTGCGCCAACTACTGCTGGAATATTGAATTCTCTACACAATATTGCCATATCACTTGTAATTCCACCTGTTTCCAGAATTATCCCTCCACATTCTAATACCATTGATCTCATGTCTTGTGTATAGCTCTGAGCTACAAGAATATCTTTTCTAGTAAGTTTCTTCTCTTCATTTGGATGTGCAATGAAAACATCACCCACAGCTACACCAAAACTTGCACCTACCCCAGAGAGTAGGAGGTCACTTTGTTTAATTTCCTTTTTACTACTTTCTGTGCTTAGACCTTTCTTAGCTAAAGATATTAGCTCTTCTAATTTTTGACTTACTTCATCATTATTTTTCTCAACAATTTTTTGAGCCTCATCCATAGCAGAAGAGACCATTTGTTTACTTACTCTATATTTTTCTATGAAGGCAAGAATAACTTCTCTAATATTCTTCCTAGATATATCTGCTTGTGAATAGACAACATCCTCGTTTGATTCAATTTCATACAATGGTTTATTCTGCAAAATCCAAAATCTTCCGCCTGCCAACACCCATTCTATGTCTTGGGGCTCTTTTGATTTATCTTCTATGACTAGAGCAATTTTGGCTATCTCCTGCATATCTTTGTCAGAGAGCTTTTGCCTATGACTCCAGTTCATTGAGATTTTAATCTTTTCCGCATTTTTACTGCTCTTCCCAGAAGGTTTCATAGTTCTAACTTTCATCCATTCTTGCGGAGCTATATGCTTCTCCAATATTGCTAAATCCTTTTTATTCAAAAGATATGAATCTGGTGTTAATTCTCCAGACGATATTACATCTCCGAGACCATATACTGCCTCAATACTTAGCTTTGTGTAATCCTGCGTTATTGGGTCAACCGTAAATATCACTCCTGAAATTTCCGACTGAACCATTCTCTGAACAACAACCGCCATTTTTACATCAGCAAGATCAATTCCTGACTCTCTTGCATAGGCTACAACATCATCAGTAAATACCGATGCATATATCCTCTTTATGGAATTAAGCAATTCGTCAAATTTCCTTATATTTAGCTCAGTACTAAAAACTCCATTGAATGAAACCTTTTTTTCATTGTCGGGAAAAATAACTGAAGACCTTACAGACACCCAAGCCTCTGTAAAACCAGAGAGTCTAGTATATGCGCTCAATATCTCTTCTTCTACCTCTTTGCTAAAATTGCATTTTAAAAAGGCTTCTTCTACCTCACGAGCCTCAGGATTTCTTCCTTTGGCTAGAAGCTTTTCTTCAACAGATTCAAAAGCATTTAAACAAAAATCAGTAAAGACATCTCCAGATACAACAAAAAAATCAGGAACTGGCACATCCATATCTTTAAGCTTAAAAAGACTGTATCCCTTTCTTCCAATTTTTTCTTTGCTTAAATCTTTGAAAGAGAAATCTTCAAAAAAGAAAACAGGACTCTTTTTAACTACAGAACTTTCCATCTATACTGGGCAGTACAAAATTTATATTCCCAATTAAACGATACCTTTAGCTTTTATTTTTTGCAAGTCTATGTAGAATTCGTAAAGGATTTTCAAAATGACTATAACTGGAAGAGCCAACAATCCACCAACAGGACCAAACACTATTATTGCTGCAACTACACCAAGCATCACAACCAAGGGTTTTAGACCTATTACATTGCCCATAACCCTAGGATATATCAATGTATTTTCAATGGGCTGATACAAAGCTAGGAATCCTAAAATGAAAGCACCTTTAATTGGGCCAACAGCAACAAAAGCTATTAAAGATACAACTATTGTCGCAAGAGTAGATCCAATATTTGGAATTGCTCCCATTAACGCTATGAATACCGCTAGAGGAATAGCAAATGGCATTTGTAGCACACTCAACACTATACTCGAATAGATCATGGACAACAGACTAACAAAACCTTGTCCAAGTAACCAATTACCTAACTTCCCTTCAACATCAGTTACCAATTTTCTAACTCTCTCTTTTTTCTCCTCCGATTGTATCCTCAAAAGAATTAAATCTAGCAGAGAATCATGTTCTAACATAAGGTAGATTGAAAACATAATTGCAGTACCCAGAGTCCCAATAGAGGAAAAGAAACTCGTAAAGAATGATGTTATACTCTTCATACTATCAATAGTGGCGAGACCATTAACCCTATCCAACAAAGTCTTTTCAAGTGCACTTACATCAATAGTATTTCCTGCAATTTTAATATTTTCCAAACTTTGAATTACTTTCTCTATCCAAACAGGAATAGCTGCTACTAAATCTCCTAATTGAGTCACCAACGGAACTACGATAACAGAGAAAATCGATATCAAAGCCAATATCAATCCAGCATATGCTATGAATATAGCCAAATGTTTTGAAACACCCTTTTTTCTTAATTTTGAAACTATTGGTAAACAAACTGACATAAATATGAAGCTCAGCATCAAAAACAAAGCAATTGAAAATATCTGCTTCCTAAAAAACACAATACAAACACCAAGTACAATGAAAAATTTCAACCTTGGTGACAAATCCACAATCACAAGTTGTGGAGAATCTTCTCTTCTCGATGTATTTTCTTTAACTGAAAAAATTTTTGCCATACTGATACATCATTATACCAAAAACGGAGGATTTTTTCCTCCCTTCTCAGAATTTCCCTAAAATCCTGTATTACCTATTTCACCCTCCAATAATTTTTTTTGACAAGAACAACTCCAGTACTAAACATAAACGATGCTATAGCCAATATTCCGAAAATAAACATCAATCTATTCTGAAGGATAAAACCTAAAGCCTCACTCAAATCTCCAGAGGCAACTGGCAAGCTAGTATCGCTAACTCCATCACCGTTTAGATCACCAACAGCTTCACCATTTACATCACTTTCTAAAGAATACGTAACCTTAACTTTTTCCTCCACATTAGTAACATTTCCTGCCTTATCTTTTATTTCCATAGTAAACACATTTGGTCCTTCATCTAGTGCTATTCCACTGATAGCAAATTTCCCAGAATCATCACACTCACCTCTGTATATGCTGGTACCCCTCTTTATGGATACTTCACATCCTGCTTCAGAATTCCCTGTTAGTGAAAATGTTGGAGTACCAACCTCAGAAGAGTATGTTATCTTCTGTAAGACTGGACCTGTTTTATCAACTTCTATAACTTTTGATTCTGATTTATTTGACATATATCTTTTTGGAAAACCTTTTATCCCAGCTACTGATACTTCATACTTTCCCTCTCCTAAAACAGGATATTTGTACGAGAAATTACCATCCTTATCAACATTCGTCTTTCCAACATATTCACCATTAACATAAATGAAAACATCATTATACCCAGAGGCTATTCCCTCAATTGTTATTTCATCTGTATTTACTAAATTATTTGTTTCAGAAACGAAAGGAGCTTCCAAACTCTCATCTAACACAGGCTCTCTATTGTATTTCACAAAAGAAAAGATGCCATATGCAACAAGTGCTAATCCTAATATTATGAATATTGTTCCTAGTGTTCTAGAAACTTTATCTTGGTCAGTTATTTTGGCAGTTTTAACCTCTACCTTAGAAACCATTGATTGTTCTTCTGAAGAGGTATTTTTCTTTTTCTTTGCCACTGTTAGCCTATATTAAAATTTATATGTTCTGCTTAGATAGAATAGTATAATTAGCTAAATAATGCAATATCCCCACAAATTTAGTAGAATACTAGGTACAATATGACAAAGGGAATGAAAATTACAACTACACTTTTTATATTACTATTGGTCTTTGTACCATCGCTTATTTTTCTAGTTTCTCCGATTCAATCTGATTTAGCAATAAAATTTGACAAATTAAGGCCATACACCATATCAAGGAAGGCTGTCATATCAATATTCTCAACACTTTCTCCTAACAAATCAAAATATTCCCAACAAATACTAGGAACATCAACAATAGAAGAATCAGTGGAAAATACAAATATATCAATAGACAGAAGCTATATAGAAGATGCTAATGCGGTACTCGAAATCTCATCTTTAGATATCAGTGGAAAAATATTTCAAGGAGAAGACTCCTCAACTATGGATAAAGGATTTTGGCACTTTCCACTATCAAAAAATCCTGGAGAAAAAGGAAACGTTGTGATAATTGGACACAGATTTATGAAAGTACCCCCCATGAAAGATACATTTTACAATTTAGACAAAACAGACATAGGAGACAGAATAAACATAAGTAGTGATTTAGGAGAATACAATTACATTGTTCTAGAAAAAAAAGAGGTTGAACCAAATGACATTTCGACAATTCAAGATACAGATGACTATACACTTACTCTAATTACATGCACACCACTTTGGACTTCTCAAAAAAGGCTTGTCGTCATAGCTAAGCTGGACAAACTGTACAAAAAAGTGTAGACTTTGCCCATTATCTTACATATATATCAATACCCATGGAAGACAATTTCTATACTAGAAAAGACCTAGATCAAAGCACCGTAGAACTTACCATAACTATACCAAAAGATGCATTTGATAAAAGCTACAAAAGTTTACTCGAAGAAAATGCAAAAAAAACACAACTCAACGGTTTTAGAAAAGGCAAAGTCCCTACAGATGTCGTAGAATCACAAGTTAGCAGTGCTATTAAGATAGAAACACTAGAAAAGCTCATACCTATGTATCTAGCTACAGCACTCCAGAAAGAATCACTTTTACCAATTGCTCCTCCAGAATACAAGAATTTCCCTAAATTAGATGGAACTGAGGATATTAAAATTACAGTGTTAATAACCATAATGCCTAACTTTAAGGTTGGTGATTTGAAAAAAATTAAAATCCAAAAACAGAAAGCAACTGTTACTGACAAAGAAGTAGATGATGTACTAGAAAATATTTTCAAAAACAACAAAACAGAATTCAAAGAGATGAATGACCTATGGGCAAAAGAGGTTGCAAAACTTTTGAAAGCAGATAATGTTACAGATATGCAAACATTACGAAAGTATGTTGAAGGAATATTAAAAAATCAAAAAGAACAAGCCCTTAGGCATCAACTAGAAGAGGAAGTATTAGAACAAGCCGTTACTCTTTCAGATATAAAAATACCAGAACCTGCCATAAGGTATGAAGCAGAAGAAAGAGAAAGATCGTTTGAACATGATATGCAGTCTAGACAAATCAAAATAGAAGACTTTCTCAAGGCAAATGATCTAACTATTGAAAAGATGCGAGAATTATGGTTCGAAGACGCTAAGCAAGCCCTTGAAACTGATGTATTCTTAAAAGAGTACATAAAAGAGAGAGGGATTAAATTCACAGATGAAGATTTAGCAAAAAAGATAGAAGAAATCAAAAGCAATGCTCCAAAGGATACAGATCCCAGCATTTTTGAAGATGAAGAGTGGAAAGAATATATAAGGAGAGTTTCAGTAAAAGATTTAGCTTTTAAAAAATTCCTAGAAGAGGTATTACAAGAATCATAATATAATATATTAAGTTGTAATCGCTATATAGTATGGTATTAATTCCAACAGTCATAGAAAAAGAAAGGGGAGGAGAGAGGGCCTACGATATTTATTCTCGTTTGCTTAAAGACAGAATTGTATTTGTAGGAGGCGAGATAGAGACAAATATGGCAAATACCGTTATTGCACAATTATTATTTTTAGAGAAGGAAAATCCCGATGCGGATATTCAGATGTTTATAAACTCTGTAGGAGGACAAATAACTGCGGGAATGGCCATAGTAGATACTATGAATTACATCAAGTGTGATGTTTCAACAATAGCTGTAGGGATAGCTGCGTCCATGGGAACAGTTTTGCTAATAAATGGGCAGAAAGGTAAAAGATTTGCTCTTCCGAATAGCAAGATTCATATACATCAACCATTAGGAGGAGTAGAGGGACAAGCAAGTGATATTGCCATAGAAGCAGAAGAGATACTAAAAACTAGAGAAACTATTTACAAGATGCTATCTGAAAAAACAGGAAAGAGTATGGAACAGATACAAAAAGATGCAGATAGGGATAAATATTTTACAGCTAAAGAAGCTAAGGATTATGGGATAATAGATAAGATAATAGAAAAAAGAAAGTGATTGAGAATCAAGTAGAGTATGACTACAAAAATGAGCAATTGATGAGAGTAAAAGGCCAAATAGAGGACTTAATGAGCCACGGAGAGGGAGATGAGATTATTGATGACATACTATATGACATATCTTTGCAAGAGGTAGACAAATACCTTAATGATGAATATATCAAAGTGACATGCCCTCGTTTCAGTTCATGCAACATAAAAGATGAAGATACATTTGATGTGCTATGCGATTATATGGGTATTAAAATAGGCAAACAGTATATAGAAAAAAATGCTGCTCAGAAGATCTATTTCATTGAAAGTGATGACTATGCACTGACCTTAATTCCCATACAATTCAAAGATAAAAGTATAAATTACAGAATTGAAGCATTAGAAAACTCTCCTGATTTCATAACTGAAATGTATGCAAATATAGAAGAAGAAAAAAGAGATAAAAAAGAAAATGATTCTGAAAAGTATAGGATTAAATTTGATAATTTTGGTAATAGAATATAGAATGTGCTCATACTAGGGCGATTAGCTCAGCTGGTTAGAGCGTCACATTGACATTGTGGAGGTCACAGGTTCGAGTCCCGTATCGCCCATTTTGTTCTCAGAATATCTCTTTTCAATAACAAAAATATCTGGAGATAATCCTCCCTCATCTGTGCTAATGACGCTCTTACATTTCCAAGTGCCTTTATTAAAAGTTTTTAGCAATAATTTTTTCTCTTGAGTAAGGAGGACTAATTTCCCTTTTCTTCTCAATATTTTATGTGCTACTTTTTCTAAACATTGATACGCCTCAATATTTTCATTGTGACTTCCTACTCTAATTCCAAATGGAAGATTCGATATTATTAAATCTACATTTCTCTTTTTTAACTTAACGCTACAAATATCACTCTGAAATAAAATATATTTACACTTATCAATATTTGCATTACCGAAGTTAATCCTGCTTTTCTCAATAGCAACTCTACTTCTATCTGAACAAATAACTCTCTTACAATTGAAATAAAGAAGTGCAGTAATTGGAATTACTCCTGCCCCACAAAAAGGGTCATAAATGATTGAATTGCTATTAACTCCCCCTATCATACACATAATATATGCCAAGCATGGATTTATCCCTGCAGGGACAAATTCTTTACGCCACTCTCTTTTTGACAGATCAATCCTTCTGTTACCATCTTCTACTGCTATACATGATTTTATCTTTCTAAATTCTTCAATATTACTGACATCATAATTAAATTCTAAATATCCATTAGATTCTCCGTTCACAACAATATCTGGAAATTTCTCCTTCAATTCTCTAATCACATAATCCTTTGTTCCTTTCAAAAAATATAGTCTATACATCATTTTAAAGATTATTTTTAAGTATCAATACCATTTCTTCCAAGCTTTTCGCTTCCAATAGTTCTTGCCTTAACCGTCCAGCATCATCAAAATTACGTAAGTACGCTTTTACATACTTTTTCTGGCAATCAAATGGTTTAGTATCTCCCCAAAATTCCTTAAAAAGTGTCAAATGTTTAAATAATGTTTGAATCCTTTCCTCCCTAGGAATTTCTTTCCTTTTAGAAAAGAGCCATGGATTATTCAATATCCCACGCCCAATCATAAACCCATCTAGCCCATATTCCTTGCAATATTCCTCTCCCTGATCTACATCCATCAAATCACCATTTCCAAGTATTTTAGTAGATGAATGCATTTTATTCCTAAGATTTGCACATTCTCCTATTAGTTTCCAATTAGCAGGGATTACATATGTTTCTTTAGACAATCTCCCATGAATAACAATCATATCTAGATCCTGTTCTAGAAGAAATCCAATCCAACCTTCGATATCAACTTCATCAAAACCCAACCTAGTTTTTACAGACACTGGAATATCTGTTCCTTCCAATGACTCCTTCACAACATCTATTATCTCTTTAACCAAAGGTTTATTTTTTATCAATGCTGAACCTCTTCCTCCTGATATTACATCATGTACAGAACACCCTATATTTATATTTATTCCATCTGGATCAAGTTTTTTAATTTCTGCTATTGTCTCAGCATACATTGCAGGATTATTTCCCCACAACTGTACAATGATTGGGTGTTCTTTTTCTGTATACTTTATCCTATGCTCAACATTACTTCTCCCTTTAGAGCAAAAACCTTCTACATTTAAAAATTCTGTAAAAAACAAATCTGGTTTACCAATATCACACAAAATTTGTCTAAATACAGAGTCAGTAATCCCCTCCATCGGGGCAAGTGCTTTAATTAACATAACCATGAGTATACCAAAAAGGAAAGTCGTATACATGATTAACTTCTCAATATATCAGCTTTACCCCAATTACTCTTTTATGTATACTTTATGTGTAATTAATACTGCCTAAAAATGGAACCCAAAAATGCAATCTTGGACAGCTCAGGTCAACAGCTGCTAAATCAAAACAACATAGATTCTTACCTAGAAATTTGGATATATTCAGTACAGGATTTCCTCAAATGGTGGTATGTGCAAATGCCTATATGGCATTTACGAAGACTTGGAAGACTCTCAGTTGTTATTGATGATTTCCTTTCAATAACGGTACTTATTAAGAATTTTTTCCTTCCATGGCATAGAGATTACTCATTGATAGGGTATTTCTTCGGGATTTTAGTAAAGCTCTTGTACCTACCAATCGCTATTGCTATCTATATTTTAGCAATTTTAATCTATATAGCATTGATAATAGCTTGGATAGCTCTCCCTATAGCAACAATGGTCTTTATTTTAATATCTATATTTAGGTAGTATGTCAATTGAATTTGATAGTAGACAAAAAACACTAATTGGAAAGCATAATAGTGCGAAGAATACATTTAGCCTAGTAGAGAAAAAACCATCAATAACTAATGGAGCTGATGAGTCATTGTTTTTGATTACAAGAGATCATTTTTTTTCGATAACAACGGCACAAGTACAAACTATTCTCAGAAATTTTCCGAAGTATATTAATTTTCATAATATGAAGAGGCTTGTTGCTGATATTTTTGTAATGTTAGGTGTATTTATATCTCTTGGGTTGATATTAAAATTTTCTTCGCTACTTAATGATTATTCATCTATTATCAAAATTCTTTCTTCTAAAACCATTAGCATTATTTTTGGAATTTCCGTTCTTTCAATAATTATTCTTTGGCATGATTTCTACGAGGATAAAAGTCACCCAATACAAATACCAAAAGTTAAGAAAATACCACAGAAAGATATTGATGAGATTAAAGCAGTGGGGTTTAAGTTTGGAAGATATGCTCATTTAGACATAATCTCTTTTGCCAATGAAGAACTTTTAGAAGAGATATGTATGTACAACGATAATGGAAACATAAATATTTTTAATATATACAAAGATCTCGTAGATAATAACTATGAAGTTAAACAGATTGTAAGAAGGTCAGGAATTACTCTTGATTCATCAGTAATAGAGAATGAGCATATTTCATTTGATGATTTGGAGGTAATTTCAACAGAATCATTAAGAGATTTACTAGTATATACAATGCAAGAAGGAGTTCTTACTGAGTCTTCTAAACTTGGCCCGGAGCATTTGTTTTTAGCCATTACTAATGTAGTACCATCTCTTCAGAAATTGCTTAAAAAAAATAATATAACCCTAGATGTGATGAGGGAGGTATCTGTTTATCAGAATGATTTAATTAGAAAGAGGCAAGCAACTAAATACCTAGATCCCAATGTTCCATATTTTAGGAAGGGAGGTGTTATGAATCAATTAATCTATGGATATACCTTTGTATTAAGTCATTTCAGTATCGAGATAAATAGGCAAGTAGCAGAGTCTCCTGATATATTTGGCATAGGTCATGAAGAAGAGATTGATACAATTGTTTCCATACTAGGAAAGTTGTCTGGAAAGAATGCTTTGCTAATAGGGGAGCCTGGAGTTGGAAAGTCTAGTATAATACTTGGAATAGCACAGAGAATTAATCATGCAGATGTACCACCTCAACTCAAAGATAAGAGGATTATTCAGCTTGATTTGAATAGTCTAACTGCAATATCTCAAAAGGTTTCGAATCTGGAAGAGATGGTTATTAAGGCTGTTTCGGAATTAGAGAAGGCAGGTAATACAATTTTGTATATAGATGAGATTCAACAGCTTATCTCTACTGGAAGTAATGATTCTGGATATAATCTTGCTAATGTTCTTCTTCCATATATTCTTAATAGTAAGTTCCCAATAGTTGGGACAATTAATTATTCAGATTACAAGAAGTATTTTTACAGTAATGAATCACTTAGATTAAGCTTTACCAATGTTGAAATTAAAGAGATATCAGCAAATGATGCTTTAAGGATATTAGAGAGTAAGGTTCCTTCGTTGGAAAAGAACTTTGATTGCTTCATAACTTTTCCGGCACTTGTTGCAGCTGTTGATATTTCACAAAGATATATTAAGGACAGGAAACTTCCAAGTAGTGCGGTTCAAACGATAGAAGCTACTTGTGCTTGGGCACAAAATAATGGGATACAGAAGATAACTGCGGAGCATGTTTCTAAAGCAATATCACTACAAAAAGGTATAAATATTACAGCAATAGATCAAGAGGAGAGTAATAGGTTGATGAAACTTGAGGAGAATATTAGGAACAGGGTAGTAGGACAAGATGAGGCTGTTATAGCGATATCAGAAGCTCTTAGAAGGGCAAGAGCTGATATCAGGAATCCTAATAGACCTATTGGTACTTTTTTGTTTATGGGTCCAACAGGTGTAGGAAAAACATATCTTGCTAAGGTTGTAGCGGAGGAGTTTTTTGGAGGAAAAGATAATATGATTAGATTAGATATGTCAGAGTACCAAGAGGTTTCTAGTATAGAGAAATTTTTAGGAAGTAATTCTGATCAGGAGCTGTTAGGACAAACATCTATTTCATTGGTTGATAGGATTAAGAGTACTCCTAATTCTGTTGTTTTATTTGATGAGATAGAGAAGGCAAATCCAAGGATATTAGATTTGTTCTTACAAATATTTGATGATGGAATACTGACAAGTTCACAAGGCGAAACTGTTGATTTTACGAATGCCATTATCATTTGTACAAGTAATATTGGGAGTCGTATTTTGTTGGATTCCTTAAGTCAAAAGAATGTTCTTTGGGAAGAGGCAAAGCAGAGAGCTCTTCTTGAACTTAGACAATCTCTTAAGCCTGAATTACTTAATAGGTTTGACAGAATTATAGTTTTTTCTCCTCATGATATGAAGAATTTAGCAAATATAGCTACATTGCAACTTACAGAACTTGCAGAGAGGCTGTTGCAAAAAGGAATAACAATAAAGTGGCAGCCACAGATACCTATGCTTATAGCCAATAAAACAAATGATCCTGGAAATGGTGCTAGACCATTGGCTAGGTATATACAAGATAATATTGAGGGACAAATAGCAAAAGGAATAATAGATGGATCTTTGAAACCAGGAGAAGAGATTTCTATAAAAGAGAGCTGGATTGTGTAATTATGTATCATGTACAGGAATTATTTGCCACAATTATATTGATAATATATAATATCCCAGTTAAGCTATTTAACTAGATTATATGGGAGCAGAGCCAAAGAGAAAAATCAGCAAAGCGAGAAAAGGCAGGAGAAGGTCGCATAATGCATTGAAGGTGCGAGGAGCTTCTGTTTGTTCAAAATGTGGACATGTAAAGAGGAGCCATTTTGAATGTAGTTACTGTGGTACTTATAAAAACAAATCTTAACTGTTTTAGCAATATGAAAAGATCTACAGATCCTAGACACTTGGCTAGAGTTTTAGCTCTGCAGAAGCTTTTTATG
>DAOOVT010000012.1:0-25696 GCA_035370405.1 Candidatus Dojkabacteria bacterium
TGGTGGAGACGATGGGAGTTGAACCCATGTCCAAGAGTGTCATTCGGCACCATATACAAACATATCCGATCTTCTCTAGTAGAATATGTCTAAAAAATCGGACAAAAAACATATTCCCTCAGTTATATTTTCATTCATTTACCCCACTGACTTGATAAATGAATATACCCTAGCAACGACTGTCCAAAATTCCAGCTAAGGATGGGAATTATGAACATTAACCGAAAATAAACGGTTAAACTTATGCAAAGTTAAATGCATATGCAGGAGCTGCAAAAGCTGCTCTTACACCAGCACTAAGATTCTCTGCAAAAGCGACAATTTTGTTTTTTACACTTATCATGTGTGTTGAGAATAACGAACTCAACAAACGGTTTGTGGTAACCGAAATCAAGCTCTTGTCGAAAGCCTGACGTCCCCATGTTTACAAAGAACACTGTATTATACCATTTCTGTGCTTTTTCTTCTACTAAATTCCCACATAGCAATACTTCCTGCAACAGATAAATTCAACGAATCAATATCTTCTGAATGAGGGATGTATACACTTTCTCCAAGGCTAGAATACCTACTATCTAAACCCTTTCCCTCATTACCAAATACAAAAGAAAAAGGCTCTCTAAAACCTATATCAACAATACTTCTGCTACCTTTTAACATAAATGGATATATGGCGTTTCCTTTATACAAATCAACATACTCCTCTATGGAGCCAAAATAATGAAAATTTATTCTAAACAAAGCCCCCATTGTGGATCTTACTGTCATAGGATCAAAAATATCAGCTCCAGGCTTAATTATAGCTAAATCCTTAAAATGAAAACCACACATACTCCTAATTATTGTTCCAAGATTTCCAGTATTACTAGGATTTACTAAAACAATATGATTACTTCCATTCTCCAAATCTACAAAATACTTCCTAAAAACACCAACTACATATGTATTCTCTTTGTACGCAATTCTATCTATAGCTCCATCGTTTTCTTCACAATGAATTCCATACTTTCTACATAATTCCAAGATCTCTCCTACTCCATCACTCTGAAGTCCTTCCCTTTTGTACAAAATCTCAATTACATTGTCTCTTCTAAAATTCAAAAGATCTAAAACAGGATATGCTCCAAAGGCATATGAAAAATCAAATTTCTTTTGATACCTTTTAAGTTTTGGAAATCTATTTATCTCTACCATTCTCTTTTTTCTCTTTCTTTCCTCTCTTTTTTTGTTCATCAACAAAACTCATTTTCTCTTTTCTCAATGTCAAATATGCTTCCTCTACCTTCTTTTTTGTAAATTCGAGCTCCTTCTGCTCTTCTATTTCCCTTACATACAAATCCCTTATGCTAGCTAAAAAGCCAAATAGCATGGAGATATATCCAAAGAACTGTGCTAAAACAGAAAGATCAACTGCATATTCAGTTTCTAGGTTAAGGAATGGAATGTAAAAAATTTGAGACAGAATGAAAAAAGATATTGAGAAAATTATCCAAAAATCAATATTTTCATACTTCCAATTCTTTTTACAAAGATACCCCATGCCTGCTACTACTAGCAATATTAAACTCAGTACAGAAAAAGATATTGTCATATATTCCTCAGTAAATCCTCCTAGTATTTTTGAATATATGAGGAAAGAAGCAGTTAAGATTATGAATATGAAAAAACCCAAGATTCTAAAACTTTTCTTCTTCATACGAATATTATCCACTTCCAAGAAACAACTAAAGAACAAAAGGAAGGAAAGAAAACATTTTGAAAAGATCATCCTAAAAGAATAAATGCTATCTCCAGATGAGAACAAAGCTTCAAAATTTTCTAATGTCATTAGGAGAGAGATAATATCAAGTATTCCAACCCCTATTAATCCTATACCAAGTATGAAGTATTGTATGGAATCCTTCTGTGCAGAATATCTAAGCATCGATATTATTCCACTAAATATGGCAAAGATTCCTGAAATAAGCAGTACAAAATCTCTGAAATTTGTAAACCATTTGAGGTCTCCTATGAATACTGCAAAAAGAAGGAATGAGGCATCAGCCACCAAAAGAAGAAGAAATTGTTCCTTGATATGTTTCGAAGAGAGCTCCTTTTTCATTGTTTTAAAGTAAAAATTTAAAACATATACTTAGTAAACGAGAGCGTAACATTTCTTTCGGCATATGGGGCACATACAGTAATGTTCCCACGACCATCTTGTGAGATGAAGTATCCAGTTCCATTTACAGACCTACTTTCTGGATCAGAAGGCAGAGATATGATTTTTCCATTTCCTTCGCTGTCTTGGACTATTGAATCTAAATTAACAAGCCCAGTACAGTCGTGTGGTCCTGTTTTACATATTTCATTACCTACCTGCATGCACTGTTCTGTGACTGGAATTTCTTTTGGAATTTCACCATGTTCTTTTGTATATGAATATATGGAGGATAGTATCATAGAGATATCTGCCTCCCTCTTAAAATTTCTGCTTTCGGAACCTTGTTTGTTAGGATTAAAAAATAGATATACAAGACAACCAACGATAATAAAGGCTGAAATAACAACCATTACATCTAGAATAGAGAACTTGTTTTTAGAGGCTTCACTCTCTTTTACAAAAATTGGTGCCTGAAGAGGACGACTAAGAGAAATGTTCCCAATATTAAAGATTTCGGATTGATTAGCATTTTCCATATCCATAAATATACAGTAGTTTTTGACGAAGTGCTAGAACAGAGTTTACAAAGCGAATATCACCTATAGTTTGATAATCGGAGAGATATAGTAATCACAGTCTAGGAAAACATCTATATACCAACGAATATGAATATCTTTGAGGGTTATCCACACTGAGTTGAAATTGTGGATTAATTATAAAAGGAAAAACGGAGGGAGAGGGATTCGAACCCCCGATCCAGAAACCTGGATAGAGCTTTTCGAGAGCTCCCCTTTCAGCCACTCAGGCATCCCTCCTTTTTAAATAGCACTTCTTACCTAAACCTTCTCCAATGGAATATATTCACCATATGTAATCCTATCTATCCTACCCTGCTTCCTAATATCTTTGTACAATAGTTTATCTTGCAACAAAAGAAAAATAGCATCCTTGTCTTTTTCTGAAGCAAGAAGAAACAAAACCTTTGGAACATTTAATTTAGTCTCAATTATTAAAGAATAATATGAGGAACCATCTTTCTTACAAAAATAGAAAGAATCAAGCGTATACCATTCAAACAATCTATCATATATCTCTATACCTCTCTTAGTTATCTTATTCTTAATATACACTGGCTTCGTAACTCCAGAAACATAGACCAAGAAAAGAAGAGCTATTACTGAAGCCATCATCAAATAATGTCTCAAAATAGCCAAAAGAAGTATCAAAACAAGAGAAAGAGCAACAATAAATAGAAAATTCTTGTCACTAAACTTAACCTGATATCTCTCTGGTGCTTCCCATTCAAAAAGTTTAATATTCTGCACAACTTTCTTTTCCTGCAAAGGATCTTTCTCAAGCTTCACACTTTTATCTATAACTGCTTTTCTCCTTTTCTCTTTCATCTCCTTAACAGCATCCTTCTTAGCCTTTACCATAGCCCTCTCCTTCTCTCTCAAACTTTTCTCTCCAGAGACAACTTCTAGTATCTTCTCAAGGCTTTTTTCTTCTCTTTCCATTCCCTCATGATACTACAAATATCAATACCAATACAAGAACTAAGAGTGGGATTCCCAAAAACCAATCAATTATATGGAAGATATGAAGAAGAAGTACCACTAAAAGACCAAAGGATATAGCAAAGGATATCTTCAAAGAGAATTTAACCCTTTCGTGTTGACTAAGTTCTTTTCTAAAAAAAGTACAAAAGAGATATATACCAAGACATAAAAAGGAAAAAAAAAGGATGAACAGAAGAAGGATTGCTACAGATATATTAATGATATCTATATTTCCCGTTTCGTCAAAGGGTAAAAAGGAGGAATTAGAAGATAAGTAATACAAAAAGCATACAGAAAAAATAAAGAGAAAAAGACTACTAAAGAAGAATTTCATAATTTTTGATGCTCTAAGATAAAAGAATTATGCATGGAATTACTAACATGATAACTATTAAATTTAGTAATTTTAATATCTATGAATGTCTTAATTATAGAGAATTCAAGCACATTAGCACAAATCATTTCAAAGACATTAGAATCATATGGATATCATACAACTTTAGACAATGAAACTTTTGGATCAAAAAATTTGGTAAAAAAAGGAATTTTTGATTTCGTAATAATTAACACTAATCTAGGTGATAGCAGAAGTTTAGAAATACTGGAATATATAAGGGAGAAGAGAAAGAATATCAAAGTGCTTGGAGTATGTAATAAAGGGAATTGGATTGAAAAGGTTCAATTCTTAAATAAAGGTGGAGATGATGTTCTTACATATCCATTCCCTATGCAAGAGCTACTGGCTAGGATTCAAACTATTATGAGAAGACCTTCTGGATATATGGATAAGAATCTGTACATAGGAAAATATGTTTTAGATGTAGATAATAGAACAATATACGAAGGGAATTCAGAGATAAGTGTCAGGAAGAAAGAATATGATTTACTTGAGTATTTAGTAAGAAATAAAGATCGAGTAATTTCGAGATGTGAGCTTTTGGACCATGTATGGGATTACAGAGAATATGTAGGATCAAATACTATAGATGTACATATAAAGAGGTTAAGGGACAAACTCCATGATAAGGATATCATTGAAACAGTACATGGGATTGGATATAAAGCTAAAATTCCAAAGAAGAATTAAAGCATCATTGGCATAACTAAATGTATAAAGCTATCATCGCCGTCTATTTTGAAAACCCCAGGCCTTGTAGCCTCAGAACATTCAAATATAATATCTTCACTATCTATATGCATAAGAACATCATTGAGAAGCTTAGCACTAAATGCTATCTTTATGCTTTCACCTTCTACTTTACATGGAAAATTACTTTGATTTTTTCCTAAGTCACTTTGAACTGCTGATAGCAAAATTCTATTTTCTTCAGAAGATATATCCAAAATCATTTTGTTCCCTAAAACAGATCTAGCAATAATATTTATTATCTTTATCGAATTAAGAAAATCACTCTTCTTCAAAAAGCACCTCGTTTTATACCCAGTAGGAATTATTTGTCTGTACTCAGGAAACTCTCCATCAATAATTCGGGAAATTAAATCAACATCAGCAAATCTAAATAAAACTTGATTCTTTTCATCAATAGTATAAATACGAACAACTTCTTCATCCGTATCTAAGGCAGAAATAATGTATGAGAGTTCTAACAAAGCTCTAACAGGTACAAGGAAACTCTTCTTGGAAACCCCTTTTGATATCTTAACACTCTGTCTAGAAAGTCGAAGACCATCAGTCGACACAAAATATGCAACACCATCCTCTATCTCTATTTTAACACCAGTCAAAACTGGCTTAATATCATCGGTAGCAGAGGCAAAAGCAACTCTATCAACAGCAGTAACTAAATCCTCTTTTTTAATCTCAACTAATGGTTCTTCTTTCTCTACAGAAGGGATAACTGGAAAATCCTCAGATGGTATAGTATTAAAGCTTGCACTATTATTTTTAGTAGAAATATTAAAACTTTCCTTAACAACATCCACATCTACCCTTTCTTCAGGAATAGAATTTACGAACTCAGCAAGCTGTTTTGCTGGAACTGTAACAGCACCATCTTCCTTAATATCAGCTCCTATCCATGTAGTAATACTTAACTCCAAATCCGTTGTCTTTAGGATTAGCTTTCCATCTTTACTTTCAAAATAAACATTGCTTAATATTGGTAACCCTGGTTTAGTAGCTACTACTCTACTAACAATGTTTAAGTATTTTGAAAAGGTATCTTGATTACAAGAGAATTTCATTTTTTTACAGCTAATCTTAATTATTTGGGTAGTTTAATACTTGCATATAACCATTATACAAAAATTTCTAATAGAATGTATCTCTCTTCTATATTTTATTAATTAAATAATAATAGTTTAAGTAGTAGTAGATGTTTATATGTAGATATCTACTAAGTTATACTAAAAAAAGCCTTCTACTAAGCTACTCTTTCCTATAATATTCTATGTGTATATCTAATTAGTTATAAATCAATTAATTGTGTAAAAAGTGTTTACATTGAACTAATTTTTTATGTGGATTTCTTTTTGGATAATTTGTGGCAAACTAATATATATTGTGTATATCCTCTTTTTAAAGAAATGCCTAGTTAAGGGCATTCTTACGTAAATATTACGTTTCTTCAATGTGGAAATACTCCAAGTTTTCCCACAATTGTTAACCTCATATCCACATAGTTATCCTCTACGATTTTAATGTTCTTATACAAACATTTATTTTCTCATCCAATGATTTATTTCTCTCTCTCTCCTTCTCTATTTTTTCAAAAGCATGAATTACTGTTGTATGATCTTTCCTGTTAACCTCTTTAGCTATCTTTTCTAAAGGAAGTTCAAGCTCTTTTCTCAAGATATACATAACAATTTGTCTACATTGTGCAATGTAAGCAGTTCTTCTACTCCCTTTAATTTCAGATGCTTTTACATCAAAAACATCTCCTACTACAGAAATAACTTTACTAGGAGTAATTCTTTTTCTCTTGTAGTCTAGGTCTATTTGAAGGATTTTTGAAACATCATCTTCTGTAGGATTAATTCCCAACTTAAACAGAGATGCTACTTTTGTTACTGCACCTTCTAATTCTCTTATATTGTTTTCTATATTTTTTGCAATCATTTCTATGTAGGTTTCGCTCATAGAAAGGTTTTTCTCCTCAAGAAGTTGTTTTATTATGGCAATTCTAGTTTCATAGTCTGGAATTTGTATATCTACTACCATTCCTCCTTCGAATCTAGTTCTTAGTCTATCAGTTATATTCCTTATTTCCTTTGGTGGTCTATCAGATGCTAATACTATCTGTTTATCAGCTTGATATAGTGTATTAAATGTATGAAAAAGTTCTTCCTGAGTTCTAGGATATGATTCTACAAACTGAACATCATCTATCATGAGTAAGTCAACTGCCCTATATTTGTTTCTAAAGTCTTCATTCTTTTTTGTTCTTATAGCTTCTACCATTTCATTAAGAAATTGTTCTATTGACACATATGCAACCTTCTTACTTTGATCCTTGCGTATTGTCTCATTCCCTATCGCTTGCATAAGGTGAGTTTTTCCCAATCCAGTATTTCCATAGAAGAAAACAGGATTGTAAGCCTTTCCTAGGTCTTCTACTACTGCTTCTGCTACTGCTTCTGCCAACCTATTACTTGATCCAACAATAAAGTTTGAAAAAAGATATTTAGGGTTTAGATGTGATTCTTCGAGTCTTTTTGATAGTAGATTTTGTTCCTTTTCAGCCTCGGAGAAGAGAGTTCCTGATTCATTAGAAGTTGGATCATGGTACTCATATTTTCTCTCCCTCTTTTCATTCGCACTTTCTCTTAGATTTATCTCTATTTCAAAATTTTGTCCGCTTGCTTTGTATAGTGCTTGTTTTAACGATGCTAAATAGTCTCTTAATATTTTTTCCCTTTTGTATGCAGAACCACATGATATACATACTACCCCGTTGGAAATATCTTCTATATATGAATCACTAAATACCGCTAGAAAATTTCTGTTAGTGATCATTAGCTTTAAATGTTCCTTTGTTATTTTCCAAAGTTCATCAGCATCCATCTCTCTTCTTTTGGGTGTATTTAGTGTATCAATATAACTGTTAAACTCTGCTTTTTGCATAGTAAAGCTAATATATATTATTTCTTGGAGGCAGTTTGTTTGGGCAGTCTATGGCCGATTGGGACGTTACAAGATTATATTGGTTTTTTGTTTAATGTGGATATCTATCTTTTGATTGTGCAGAACCTTTTGTAGAGAAAGGATTTTAGTTCCTTCACATTTGTTCTAATTATTTTAGATACAGATTTTAATTATATGGAAATGTACTTAGATTGAAGCACAAGTGACAGTTGTACAAATGGTGTGATATAATCAGGCTGATTTTGTATATATCGTTTTAAAAATTATGAAAAGAACATATCAGCCAAATAATCTAAGAAGAATTAAGAAATTAGGTTTTAGAGCAAGAATGAAAACTGCTGGAGGAAGGAATGTTATTAAAAGAAAGATTAGAAAAGGTAGAAAAGTATATTCTGTTTCTGAAGAGTACAAGCTTCTGAGGAAAAGACATAAGAATAGTTAGATAAAAGTATGATACCTAAGAGGTATAGACTTCCTGCTAAAGACTTTGAGTATGTGTATAGGAATGGTAAGAGGTTTAAAGGAAAGTTTGGAATGCTTATTTGGTATGAGGATAGTTCTCTGACATCTCCCTGTTTTGGTTTTGTAGTGAATAAAAAGATAGGAAATTCTGTTAAGAGACACAGACTTACTAGAATGCTTAGAGTAATATCTAGGGATGCTATGAAAGAGTTTAATTTGGATAATGTTGGAGTTCGTTTTGAGTATATAGCTTTTTGTTTTCCGGATAGTTTTTCTTCCCTAAAGAGTGAATTTTTTGAGCAGATAAAGAAGGCTTGTTTAAAGTAAATGGAGGATATTTTTTAATGATTAAAAGATTTCTACTTTGTATAATAAAGGGGTATCAGAAAACTTTTTCATATGATCATGGTGTTGCAGGTATAATTTTTCCAAATCTTAGATATTGTAGGTTTGTTCCTACATGTTCGGAATATGGTTATGAGGCAATCGACAAATATGGGGTTATTAAAGGAGGTTTTTTAGCTGTGAGAAGAGTGCTTAGATGTAATCCTTGGAACAAGGGAGATAGGTATGATCCTGTTCCTTAAGTAATATTTATGGTATATTCCAAAAGATTTTATATTTGAATTTATCATTAGTATTCGAATGTTTGCCTTTATTTGGAAAAATTTGCTTTACTATCCAGCCCTTAATTTCATAGTTTTTTTGAGTTCAATTTTATGGAATAATCTTGGTTTAGCAATCATTGTAATAGCAGTAATTTTTAGATTGATGCTTCTGCCATTAAAGAAGAGGCAGAATGAGATGATGCGAAAAATGGCTTCTTTGAAACCTCAACTAGAGGCTTTGCAGAAGAAATATGCAAATAACAAAGAGAAGTTATCACAGGAACAGGTTAAGTTGTATAGGAATGTTGGATATAATCCTTTAGGGTGTCTTGGTATTTATCTTCCTCAGTTGTTGATACTTTCTGTATTAGCAAGTGTGATTAGAAATGTTTCTTCTGGGAACCTTGAAGGTATCTATCCATTTATTAAGAATTGGTTTGCTAATGGTAGTGATATTGTTTTGAGTCCAACTTTTCTTTTTTGGGATTTAACAAAATCATATAGTCAGATATCGAGCGATTTTGGTATGTTTGCAACTATTTCTTTGATGTATTTGCTGTTGTGTATTTTAGTAGGTGTTTCTCAATATTTGATGTCAAAGTTTACAACGATAATGAATAATCCTATGCAGGCCTCTCAATCTAAGAAGAAGAAAAAGAAAGGAGCTGGTGAGAATCAAACATTGGAGGAGATGACTGCAAAAATGACTAATTTGACAATGTTATTCTTGCCTGCCTCTACTGTGTTTATTGCTGCAGGAGTGCCTTCTGCATTGAGTATATATTGGATAGTTCAGTCTTGTATGTTGTTGGTGCAGTATGCAATTTTGGATTGGGATAAAACAAAGAAAGGGGTTCAAAATATTAGGGTTATTGTTAAGGAGAAGAGAAATGGTAACACTAGGTGAGTTGTAGGAGTTTAATTTGACTTAATTTTAATAATTTACATATTTATGAAAGATAAAGAATTACTCAAAATAGCGGAAAAAGAGGTTGCTAATCTCTGTTCCTTGTTAGATATCGATTGTGATGTAGATGTTACTATGGAGGAAGGAGAGAATGGTATTAAATATGTAAAGGTTGCTTTTGATGGGGAAGATTTAGGATATATGATCGGAAATAGAGGGAGGCATCTTGATTCTATTCAATTTATACTTCAGGTTATTTTAGGAAGGAAATTAGGAGAGGATGAAGATTTTAGAGTTTTTGTAGATGTTGGAGGGTATAGGAAGGAGAAGGATTCTAGGCTTGAGGAGCTTGCTATGCAAAAGGCTGATGATGCTAGAATTCTAGGAGAGAGAGTTGAACTTCCTCCTATGAAGCCTTCTGATAGAAGAATTATTCATCTAGCATTGATGAAGTTTGACGATATAAAGACAGAAAGCGAAGGGGAAGGTATGGATAGGCATATTGTAATAACTCCTTTGAGAGTAAATGAGTGATTGAGTATGCTAAAATGGTTTTAGATGCTTAAAGGTATTTTTCATAAAAAAAATTATCCATTTTTATTTCTTGATATCTTCTTGTTTTTATCCTGTTTTCTTTTTGTAGACGATTCTTTAGGTAGATTTCTTTTTTTGCTATTCAGTATTCTTCTGTATATCTTTTTGAGCTTGTGTCTTAAAAATAGAGTCATATCATCTGTTTTGTATATATTGATTACTCTACCGTTTAACATCACATATCAAATTCCTCAGACAGTTAAAATCTTTAGTTCAACTGTGACATTTTATGATTCCTATGTAAATGGTGTCTCTGTAAATTATTTAATTCCAACATTGTCTATAGTTGATTTAGGCTTTTTTCTTCTACTCTATTCTCTTTTGTTTTCTAGTACTTCTTCTTTTCTTAAAAAGATCTTTTTAAAGTATCGTCTTTGTTTTTGTGCCGTGCTAGTGTCTTTTGGGGTTAATCTTTTTTTGAATATGGATTTACTTCAAGTTGTTAATACTTTTAGGATTTTGATTTATCTTTGTACTTTTGTACTAAGTGTTCATTGGATAATCGAAAACAGAAAAGTATTTACAAAAGAGTTAAAGATTTTTTTCTGGGTTGCTGTCTTTATATCTGTGTGTATCCAAGGTGTTTTTGCTTGTATCCAATTTTCTAAAGGAACTTCCCTAGGAATGGATTTTTTGGGGGAATCTAATGTTGTTTCGGGTATGGCAGGTTCTAGTTTCATAGAGCTTGATAATAGGCTGTTTCTTCGTGGTTATGGAACTTTTCCTCATCCAAATGTTTTAGCTGGTTTCTTTCTTTTTTCTTTTCTCTTTTTCCTTACATTGTTTTTGAAAGAAAAGGGTTTTTTCAAAACCGTAGCTGGTGTTTCGATGGTTGTTGCAATGGCTTTTTCTTTGTTTTCCTTTTCAAGAGTTGTTATCTTTCTTCTTTTGTTTAACTGTTTAGGGATATTTTGTCAGAAGATTTATGCTCGAAGGTATTGTGCAGCATACTTTGTTCCTTTTACATATTTGTATGAAAGGTTTTTGAATATATTTGACTCTGGGGATAGTAGTCTGTCTGAGCGAATAGATTTGGCTAAGTGTTCGTTTAAAGTTATTAAGGAAGATTGGTTCTGGGGATGTGGTTTAGGAAAATTTGTTAGAGCGATTGAAGATTTTGTTCCAAGATCAAAAAATGGAATAATGATTTTACAACCTGTTCATAATATTTTTCTTTTGTCTTTGAGTGAAATGGGTGTGTTGGGATTTATGTCTTTTTGGTTTACCCTTCTTAAGGTTCTCTGGGGTGGAATTAAGAATTTTAATATTATGGTATTTTTAATTTTGTTAGATATTTTAGTTGTAGGTAGTTTTGATCATTATCTTTTAGATTTACCTCAAGGTTTTGGTATTTTCTTTCTTTTGCTTTTATTGTGTATTATGAATTCTTTGGGAAAAAATGAAGAGGTGTAGAGGAGCCCTACTCTTCTTTGGTAGTTATTTCCATTTTTTGTAGAGGTAAGTAATCTTTGTATTTTTCTAGTTCTTGTTTTCTTTCGTCCAGTAATTTTTGTGCTTTTGAGTGTGAGATATTATATGATTGCCAATTCGAAGTTCTTTTTCTTTTTAATGTTTTTTGATACAGGCAACTTGCAAAATTTCTTTTGTTTACTTCATCTTGAGAATCTAGGATTTTGATGGAATATGGAATTGCGTCATCTGAAAGGTAGCAGATGTAGTCAGTGTCTAATTTGTTAATAGCTTCTGCATTTTTGATGTTGTAGTTAGCAATGAAAGCATCTGGATTTATTATGTTCATAGAGGCGAGGAAAAGGAGTACAGAGATGAAGAGTTGTAGAGAGAATGTTTCTTCTGTTGTTTGTTTGTGAATTTTGTAAAGCAAGAGACAAAAGATTATTACGAGAAGGAAAATGAAGGCATGGCTATACATTCGTAGTGTAGTTAATCCATATGCTTGTTCATATAGCGATAGTCGTACTATTGCTGAGTACATAATTATCATAACCTGAATTATTAGGATGGAGGAAAGGTACTTGAATATTTTTTTGTGTTCAGTTTGATTTTTTTCTTTATACTTGTCTGTGAAAAATATTAATAGGAAGGAAATTACTGCAACTGCTATTAGTTCAAAGAATCCTCTTCTTGCATATTGAGAATATGTAAAGCCTTGTGATGATATGTTTTGTTCTCCACCAAATAGGTATGTTAATTGTATTATTATGAAAATGAGAAAAAGAATATTTATGGAACTTAATAGAATTGATAGCTCTATATGTCCTAGGCTAATTTCCTTTGAAATTTTGTTTTGTTCTTCTTTTTCTTTTGTAAATATGTAGGAATATGCTCCGGTGAAGATGAGAGTAACTACAAGTATAACAAGAATTCTTGCAATAGTTTCCTGCGTGATGTGGATGTTTATTATTTCTGAGATGTATTTTTCGAAGATTAAATCTGCTGATGAGAACAGAAGAAGGAAGATGGCTAGTATAGGGATGGTTATTAAAATTCCTCTGATTATTTGTGGTAGATTATTTTTTTTGCTTGTTGATGAGGAAAATAGTTTTGATATTGTTTGTCCAAGCGGGAGTATGAACTTAAAGGGTAGAAATATTGTTTTTACATAGTCACTTGCTAGAAATTTCTTTAGTGGCTTTTGAAAGGATGTTTTTGCAATTAGAAGAAGGATGAAGAGTGATGTTACTATATTTAAAAATATTAGGAGAGTGCTTGAACGAACGAAGACCATTGCACTGAAGAAAATGAGTGGGATTGAGAGTATGAGATCTTTTTTGTTTAAGTTTTTCCCGAGTGTTTTGGAGAGGATAATCAGGATTGTTAGGATTAGTAATGTGTAGAGGAAGAATGATATTCCTACAGGTTGGTCTACAAAGAAATAATTAAAGATTATTCCTAAAGTTAGTGAAGCTATTAAAATAATTAGGGATTGAAATTTTTCATTTTTTCCATTCTTTTGTTTTTCCATACTAAGAAAATACCATAAAATATGTTACTTATCCACAGGGAATATTTAGTATGTAAAGAGTACGGAGAGAGTGGGATTCGAACCCACGGTATGATTTCTCATACGCTCGCTCTCCAAGCGAGTCCTTTCGACCACTCAGGCATCTCTCCTTCTCTGGCGTACCTGGTCGGAATCGAACCGACAACCTACTGCTTAGAAGGCAATTGCTCTATCCGATTGAGCTACAGGTACATATTCAGGTCTGATTTTAACAGGAAATGATGGTAAAAGAAAGATTAGAAGGTCTCTTTAACTTCTATTAATATTCCTCCTTGCTTTTTGGGAAAATATTTCAGTTTGTCTGGGAAGTTCTTTGGATTGAATTCTACCTCTGTTTCCTTTTCAGAATATGAAAGATTTTTTAGATATTGATTCCCATCTGTCCATGACATGTTTTTTAGTTGGGATATTATTTCGTCTTTGTTAATCTTTGGCTTTACCGATGCTTTTGCCGTTAATTTAACCTTTACTCCGTTGTTGTCGTTTTGTATTACGGTTATCTCTTTGGATATGTCATCTCCGAGTGCTAATTCCAAGTTATTCTCTTTTTCAAAGAGATTCTTTTCTTCTGCTTCCTTCTTTAACAGTTCTGCTACTCCATTATCAAAACCTTCCTTCATGTAAAATGTTGCGGTCGTTCTTATCTTTAGTGAAAGATCTACCTGGTCTGCTTCTTCCCCTATTTTCTTACTTGTTTCTATGCTGTTACTTAGGACTTCGCTATTAAGGGATTCTGGAATCAATTCCCATGTTCCACCAGACTTGTCTTTCATCTCTCTTTCTCCTTCTTCATATGCATTCTTTTTTAGACTTTCTACTCCACTATTTACATCAGCCTGTGTTAATATTCTGTATTCTTTCTTAGTTCCTCCTGCTATTTCTTGTGAGGAACCTCCGTAGATTTTTTCAGATTCAAATCCTTGTACTACAAAAAATGTTCCCATTGGCAGATTGTATTCTTCTCCTACTTCCGAAGCAGTGATATTTACATCTGCTGTTTGATTGCATTGGACGGATACCGAGGAATCAGTGGTGTAAGATTTTCCTTCATTTTTTGCTATGACAACAGTACCTGCTGGTATTTGTATTGGCTCAACATCTTTGCATCCCTCTGTACTTTTGAATGTAAGCCTTATGAGTCCTTTTGCTTTGTCACCTTTGTAAGCAACTCCAGTAGCACTAATTGTTGTAGAACTACTTTTTTCTACGCTTTCTTTCTTTATTGGGATTTTCATGTTTTGAAAATCTATTTCCTTTATATTTTGATCTCCCTCAAAGACTTTTTCGATGCTAACCTCTTTTCCCTTTATATATATATTTACTCTAACAAATGGTGCGGTGAAGTAGTAGACCACAGCCGAAAGTATTGCAACTAAAACTACACTAATTAGAACAATGGGATATATCTTGTTGCTAGAGAATTTTACTTTTAATTTTGTAAAGAAGTTCTTTATCTTTGGTACAAGTGGGTTCTTTCTTCCCTTTTTATCTATCTTGTGATCTTCTTTTTGAAAAGAAATATTTTCAGTATTTTCATTTTCGTATGTTATTGGAATATCACTGTCTACGGCAATTAAGAATTCATCATCCTTCTTGTCCATATGTTTATCCTCTTTCAGAGTTTTCTTCATTGCATCATCTATCCTTTTTTGAAAATCGGAAGTATTTGATGTTTGAGGAATATCTTGTCGTGTATCCTGTTCCTTTTCCAGTTTAGTAGGGACAGTGGTGCGATTGTTTTGTTGAGAAAGTCTTTTTGTTCTGTTAATTTCTTCATCTTCCCACATGTCTTCTGTTGGGAGATTAGGAGACTCTGTTACATACAGGCCTGCAAGAGACGCATTTCTAACTCCTGTTGGATTTTTAATTATTTGGGTTATGAGGAGTTTCTCTTTTTCGTCAGCTGTTTCTAGTATTACTCTGAGGTTTATTGGGCTTATGAGAAGGTCAGAATCCTCTGCAAATGTAAGCACAATCCTTTGATTGACTGAGTCGACTATTGCCGCTACTACATCAGTAATCTCATCTTCCTTATTTACAACAATTTTTGTTATTTTTTTGTTAACCTCCATTTGACTTCTTCTTGTTGATATCATATACGAATTTTGCTAGAGATGCTGGAGTTATATCAAAAACATGCTTAAGCTCTCCACTTGTGTCGGTAATGTTTTCTAGCTTTTCTGGAGTGAAAAAATCTATTTTAGGAACAACAGGGAAACGAGAGAACTTCTTCCATGGGAACTCAATCATAACCTCTCTTATTTCTGGAAGTAAAGCTCCTCCTCCACATAGAAATATCTGCGTAGGAAAAGTGTCTATATCATCACAGTAATCCAATGCTGACTTTAGTGTTTTCAACCAAAGTTTTGCTACTGGATATACTATGGTTTGTACTTCTCTCGAAAGTTCTCTGTTTAATTCTTTTTTTGAATATTTTAATTTCCTTTGTTCAGCAAATCGGTAGTCAATATTCAATACTTTTGCAAGCTCCTTTGTAAATGTCCTTCCCCCAAATGCAAACATTTTAGTTTCTACTACACTTCCCTTCTCAACTATGGCAATATCAGTTGTTCCACCTCCGATATCTATGAAGATGGCAGAAAAATCTCTGTTTGATGACCCTGAGTATGCTCTTGCAACTGCAAATGGCTGTGCGACTATCCCTATTACATTCATCTTCAAATCAGATGCTACTTTTCTTAATGATTCTACATATGTTCTAGGAGCAAATGATGCATAGTAGTTTAATTTAATATCTCTTCCTTTGTATCCAACTAGTGAATCTACAGGCATCCCTCCTATTTCAAGACCTGTTTTTGTAATATGGAGTATTTCAATATCATCATTTGTCAATCCAATTCTTTGACTCAAATCTTCCTTCCCACTTGTCCCTATCTTCTGTTCTATTTGTGTAAGTATCTTCTTTTGTTCTTTTTCTGTAACCTCTTTTTCAAAATTCTCTTCTCTTTGGTAATTAACGACTATTGAGACTCCTTGTATATATTCTCCTGCTATTCCCATGACAACATTTCTTGGCATTTGGTCAGGAGTTAGTCGTTGAGTTGTTGAGGAAATGGATAGTCTACAATTTTCTAGGACCGTATCCAAATTGGTAATGATTCCACTTCTCATCGCATGTTGCTGTTGTTCTATCCTAGATATTTTTTTTATTTCAACTCCGAATTCATTTACAGAGAACAAAACACTTTTCAGAAGTTCAGTTCCTATGTCTAATGCAACAATATTTTCGTCTTTACTCAAAGACAAAACATCAGATTTTTTGAATAGAGGCAGATTTAACATAGTGACAGTATACCATATTTGGTTTTTGTTAAAAGAGTTTCTACATTACATCAACTAAGATAATGGGTTCTCTTTCAGTCTTTTTGTAGATTAGCTTTCCTAAGTTTTTCTCAAGTTGTGTTTTTAGCTCTTTCTCATTTGCTTGTTCTATGTCTTTTTGAGAGTTTAACCATTCTCTATGTGTATCAAAAATACAGTTTTGTATTTCTTTTAGAAGTTCATGAGAATGTTTGAAGTATATGAATCCTCTAGAAAGAAATCTTGGTTTTCCTATAATTTTCTTAGTATTGGCACTTAGATTTAGTATTACTGTGAATACTCCGAATTCTGATAGTTGTTTTCTATCTTTTAGAACTATATCTCCTATGTCGCCTACTCCTAAACCATCAATGAGTATTGGCTTTGATTCAATTTTCTTTCCTCTTCGCCAAGTTCTTCCATCATATTCCCACATTTGTCCATCATCTGTTAGGAATATGTTGTTTTTGTTAAAACCCCATTTTTCAAGATTTTGTTTGTTAAAATATCTGAAGGTTAAAGATCCATGGATTGGCATAATATATTTTGGCTTTATCATGTTTACCATAGCTCTTATATCTTCTTGGTTCCCATGTCCTGTTGAGTGTATTTTCAGATTGACGGTATCTTTCATCAAATCTGCTCCGAGAGCAATTATTCTGTCAGTCATTTTTTCTATCTTGCTGATGTTTTCAGGAATTTCAGAAGAGGACATTATGACTAAATCTCCTTTTTTTATCTTTATAGTCCTATGTTCATTGAGTGAAATTCTATTCAAGACTGCAAATCTTTCTCCCTGACTTCCCGTACATAGTATTAAAATTCTGTTATCAGGATATTTTCCAAGTTCTTTGTCTTTTATGAAGATGTCGTCTTCGACTTTAATGTAACCATTATTTCTAGCAATGGTAATTGCTTGATCTAGACTTCTTCCTGCTAGCAGAACTTTTCTGTTTGTTCTTTTTGCTATTTCTATTACAGAATATAGCCTAGTTATGAGAGAGGAGAATGCAGAGAGAATTATTCTTCCAGGGTAGTTGGATATGACCTCTTCTAAATTTTTAGATACTTCGGTTTCTGAAGGAGCTTTTCCGGGAACAGTTGCATTCGTACTTTCTATTAATGCTAGGTCCACCTTTCCTCTTAAGCTGTGGAGTTTTTGGTAATCAGAGAGAGGTTCGTTTGCTGGTTTGACATCAAATTTAAAATCCCCAGAAAAGAAAAAATTTCCTTTTGGACTTTCTAAAAATATTGAAAAAGCATCAGGGATACTATGGTTTATTCCTATGAATGAAGCTTTAAAATATTTTCCTATGGTTATCTGTGAATTTCTATCAACCCCATATATCTTAACCTTGTCTTCCATTTTGTATTCCTTCATTTTTAACTCTATTAGTGATTTTGCAAAACCACCAGCATATATTGGAGGGTATCCTAAATCAGGAAGCATCCATCTTAAAGCTCCAATGTGATCTAAATGTCCATGAGTTATGAGTATTGCTTTGATATATTGCTTGTTTTTTTTCAGATATCTTGTATTTGGAATTAAATAGTCAATTCCATACATCTCTTGCCCCGGAAATGAGTATCCTGCATCTATTACAACAATTTCATCCTTGTATTGGACAAAATTACAGTTTCTTCCAATTTCCGTAGTTCCTGATAATGTACATAGTTTCAATACATCTCTATCGTCTTTTTCTTCTTTCATCTTTTTTCCTTCGTTTTTCAAAATAATCGTTAAACATTCAAATATTTATGGATTATATCATAACTAGATTTTTTCCTTCGTGTTTTGTTTTGTATTAGCCATTTGTTATTGATATAATGCAAAAGATTTCAAATATGGAAAGAAATATACCAAAAACATTCGATTCAAAAGAGAATGAATCGAAAATATATGAACTTTGGGAGAAATCTGGATATTGTAATCCAGATAGTATGCGGGAGTATCTTGATAGTAGAAATTTAGAGGTAAGGCATCCTTTTACAATTACTCTTCCTCCTCCTAATGCGAATGGAAACCTTCATTTAGGTCATGTGTGCGGCTATTCTTTCCATGATCTAATAGGGAGATATATGCGAATGACAGGTCATCCAGTTTTGCTTTTACCAGGAAAAGATCATGCTGGAATTCAGACTGAGTCTGTTTTTACGAAAGTTTTAGAAAAAAAAGGATTGGATAAAAAGAAGATGGGAAGGGAAGCATTCTATGAGGCTACATACAAGTTTTGTATGGAGAATATTGAAAATGCTAGGGAGCAAGAAAAAAGGATAGGTTTGTCTGCTGATTATTCTAGGGAACTTTTTACATTGGATCCTAAGCTTACAAAGATTGTGTATGAGACTTTTTACAAGATGTTTAGAGAAGGTTTGATATATCGAGATAAGCGAATTATAAATCAATGTCCAAATTGTAAGACGGCTCTTGCTGATGTTGATACTGAGCATGAAGAAAGAAGGGGGATTTTCGCATATATTGTCTACCCATTTGTTGATGAGAATGATAGAAGACTTGCTAAGGAAAGATTTGGTGTTGAGGGAATCACTGTTGCAACAACAAGACCTGAAACTATGCTTGGAGATACGGCAGTTGCAGTAAATAGTAAGGATGAGAGGTACAAAGATTTTGTTGGTAAAAAGGTTCTTTTACCTATTGCAAATAGAGAGATACCAATAATTGCTGTTGATGATGTGGATATTGATTTGGGTACAGGAGCATTGAAGGTTACTCCTGCACATTCTCCAATAGATTTTGAGATTGGAAGGAAGAATAATTTAGAAATAGTTAACGTTGTTAATGAGGAAGGGAAGATGGATGGAGATATTCCAGAAAGGTTTCAGGGTATGGGGACTGTTGAGTGTTCGAAGGCTTTGTGTGGTGAGCTTGAGAGGTTGGGACTTCTTGTGAAGATAGAAAATATTAAGCATGAGGTAGCAGTGTGTGAGAGGTGTAAGACACCGATAGAGCCAATTATTTCTAATCAGTGGTTTTTGAATGTAGAACCTCTTGCAAAGGAAGCGTTGAAAAGTATAAAAAGGGGTGAAGTAAAGGTTATTCCATCTGGTCAGCAGAAAGCCTTGGAGTATTTCTATGAGAATATTCAGCCTTGGTGTATTTCTAGGCAACTTTGGTGGGGGCAAAGAATTCCTGTGTGGTATAGCGGAGGGAAGAAGTTGTATGATTGGATTCTCGAGAATAAAGGAAAAGGTGTTGAGGAGTACGAGAAAGAAACAGGTTTAAAAGCTAAGGGTACTGGAGAAATATTTTTAGGAGAAAATATGCCTGAATCAAAGAATGGTGAAATTTGGGAACAGGAGGAAGATGTTTTTGATACTTGGTTTAGTTCTGGACAATGGCCATTCTCTACATTGGGGGGTGTTGATGGAGAAGATTTTGCAAAGTACTACCCTACTCAACTGATGATTCACGGAAGGGATATCCTTTTTTGGTGGTCTGCAAGAATGATAATGATGGGTTTGTATAGGACGGGGAAAGTTCCTTTTTCTAAGGTATTTTTGACAGGAGTGATACTAGCTTCAGATGGGTCGAAAATGTCTAAGTCGAAGGGAAATGGTATTGAACCTGCACAGGTGTTTGAGAGATACGGAGCAGATGCGCTAAGACTTTGGTATTACAGTGATGCACTTCCTGGTTCTAATGCTCCTTTACGAGAGGAGAAGATTAAGGGGAACAGAAATTTCATAAACAAGATTTGGAATGCTAGTAGGTTCATACTGATGAATGTAGACGATTCTGAGATAGAGAAAATAATGTCTGTGGGAGAACTAGATGGTCAGAGGATTAAAGAGAATGAGGAGCATGTAAAGCAGATCTGTAGATATATGGAAAGATACCAGTTTAATCTTGGTGCAGAGAGTATTAGAGAGTTCTTCTGGCATACTTTTTGTGATAAATGGATAGAGGAAATTAAGGCAGAAGTAAAAGATGAGAATGTAGGTAGTGAGAACAGGGTAAGGAAACTTGCAGAGCTTCTTTATCTTTTGAAGGAGAACTTAAAGATAATGCATCCATTTGCTCCTTTTGTTACAGAAGCTGTTTGGCAGGAACTTGTTAATTTGGGGTTAGCTGATGGTTTGTTGTTTACACAACAAATTGATTAAAAGGCTTTAATATTCACTTTTTTGGGCTTTTTTGATATAATGCTAATGCAGGTTCATTAAAAAGCAAAAGAAAAGAGGAAAAATAGTATGGATAAAGAGAGTTTCTTAAAGACGGTGGAAATTATAACGTTGTTTTATAGGGTTGATATTCCTGAGATTAAAAATCACAATTTCTTAAGGGAGAATCTTCGGATTAACCCTGCTCATAGGACTTCTGAGGGTCTTTTCATTTACATGAATGATAGAATTCCATTAGAAGCGTATACATTATGGGGAGGGATTAATTGCTTTGATCCGATTATTAAGTTTTTCCGATCAGGTGGAACATTTGATTACACCCCAATATTTAAAAAGGGGAGGAAAGCACTTGTTTGTTATAGCCTTAATGGTTCTTTGAAAAAGGAAGAAAGTGCTTTCTTGGAATTTGATGTTTTTCCAAAAAACACTATGTTTCCATCTTATGTTTACTGTGGAAAAATGCGTGGATGTCAACATTTCCTTGAAGAATGGAAAGATTTATCATCTTGGGGATGTAAGGAGGGAATATGCTAAATTTGGATGAATTTAATGAAGAATACTTTAGGAGTCTTCCTCCTAAAATGGCGTTTGAATATTATGGAATCTTTCTTAAGAGAGAGCTTGAAAAGGAGCATCCTAAATTCCCTATTATAAAGAATCATATTTTTTTGCAAAAAAAATCAACTCCTATACAATTAGAATTTGATTTAGAATCTGACGAATAATCCTGCACAAAAGAAGCTTGGTTGTTTTTACCAATTTTTATTATTGATGAACCAAGCTTCTTTTCTTTCTTTTGTTTTTTGCCCATTATGTTTAGTTTTAGCACTGTTGTATAATACCCTGTATGAATAATGGAAAAGTATATATAACTACAACTTTGCCCTATGTTAATGCAGAACCTCATATTGGTCATGCTTTGGAGTTCGTTCAGGCTGATGCATCTGCTAGGTATTTTCGTCAAAAGTTAGGAAGGGAGAATGTTTTTTTTAATGTAGGAACAGATGAGCATGGATTGAAAATTTACAGAAAGGCTTTAGAAGAGAATGTTTCTGTACATGATTTTGTTGATAAATATGCTCAAAGATTTGTTGATTACTGTAAGTTGTTTTTTGTTGATTATGATTTCTTCTACAGAACTTCTTCAAAAGAGCATGTAAAGGTAGCTCAGGAATTTTGGAAGAGGTGTGCAAAACGTGGAGATATTTACAAAAAGAGTTACAAGGGATTGTACTGTGTCGGTTGTGAAAGATTCATAACAGAAAAAGAATTAGTTGATGGAAAATGTCCAGATCATAATGTTGAACCAGAGCTAAAGGAAGAGGAGAATTATTTCTTCAGGTTAACATCATACAGAGAAAGACTTTTAAAATGGTTAGATGAGAATCCTGATTGTATTAAACCAAGGTCCTCATTTGATGAATTAAGGAGAATTATTTCTGAAATAGAGGATATTAGTATTTCAAGAGTGAAAGAAAACCTTCCTTGGGGTATTGATGTTCCAGGAGATGATTCTCAAGTCATGTATGTTTGGTTTGATGCTTTGACTAATTATGTTGGTGCAGTCGGTTTCGCAGAAGACGAGAAGAAACTTAATGAGTGGTGGAATAATTCTGTGCAGTTTTTCGGTCCAGATAATTTGAGATTTCAAGGTGCCATATGGCAAGGTATGTTAATGTCAGCCAATCTTTCAAACACAAAAAGACTTCTTAGGCATGGAATGGTTTTAGCGTCAGATGGTAGAAAAATGGCAAAGTCTCTCGGTAATGTTGTGTCTCCATTTGACCAAGAGAAAAAATATGGTGCAGAAATAGTAAGGTTCTATTTACTTGCAGGGATTTCAACATTTTTTGATTCAGCATACAAGGAGGATGATTTAGTGAATATGTATAATGCAAGACTTGCTGATAACTATGGGAATTTGCTAAACAGAGTAATACATTTAGCAAATGCAACTGGAGTTGAGATTAATAATAAAGAGGCGGTTGAAAAAGACTTCCTTGATGAAGTAAATAGATATGAGAATGAAATTGATACTTTGTATGAAGGTTTTGAGATTTCTAGTGCTTTGGAGAAGGTTGATGAATTAGCTGATTTTGGGAATAAGTATATTACAAGAGAAGAACCATGGAGCAAGGGTTTAGAAAAAGGAAAGGTAGAAATAATACTAAATAATTTAAGTTATTTATTATCTGTTGTTACAAAGTTGTATTATCCAGCTATTCCGCTAAGTAGTGTGAAAGCAGAAAAAGCACTAAAAGATAGGGAGAAAATAATTCTTTTCAACAAACTTCAGTCTTTATGATATACTGAGGTTGTACAAATTAAAACTGCTCAATGCTTACATCTAAAAAGGAACCACAATCAATAAACTTTTTGGAGCCTGTTTACTCTCCTACGGATATTTGGTCAAAAGCGTATATTTGGCTTACTGATGTTGGCAAATATCTTCTTATCGGTGTTGAGCTTATTGTTCTAGGGGTGTTTTTTTCTAGGTTTATTCTTGATAGGAAAAATAATGATCTTACGGAAGAAATAAATGATAAGGTTGCTTTGTTGTCAAATGAGAGTTGGAAACAGAAAGATGTCCTTTTTGGGAACTATCAGGCATTGTTAACGGATGTTAGAAAAGTAAGGGAGAATCAAACAATAAATTCAACAATAATTAGTGATTTGATTAGTGGTATTCCTTCTCTTTTATCTCTAGATAGTTTTTCGTTTACAGAAGACCGTGTATTTTTGAGTTTAACGAGTACGAGTTTTGAAACAGTGAAAAATTATGAAACAGCATTAAAGAATAATCCTGACTATAAAGATGTTACGTTTAATATAGTAAAAGAGAAATCTGACATTGGAGTAAAGGTTACTTTTTCTTTGATTAGTAAATAAGTATGGAGAATGAGAATATTAGTACAGTAGAATATATAAAGATAGTGAAAGAGGCTCCTGAGAAGAGGAAGGGTTATGGTTTTTTTGCTGCTACAATTGTAGCTTCTATTTTGTTAATTGTATTTGCGATTAGACCAACACTGGCAACGATTACAAGGATAAATAAGGAGATAAAAAGTAAGGAAATTATGAATTCTCAGCTTGATACGAAAATAACTACTTTATCTTCTTTGGATAAAGTATATCTAGAGAATAAAGAGAATTTTGATAGCTTGAAATTAATTTTTCCTGCTGATATGAATTTTAGTCTTTTCTTGTCAAATGTAGATTCCATTGTTGCTAGGAATGGTTTTTCACTATCAGGAATAACTTTTGATGATTACAAAGGAGAGACTTACAAGAGTTCTTCTTCCTCTATTCTAAAGCCAAAGACAGTTAGGGTTTCAGTAAGTGGGAAGGTTGTAAATATTGTTAATTTATTGAAAGATTTTGAGGCTTTACCAATGTATCCAGTTGTTGAAACTTTGTCCTTTACGAATCATGAGGACGAGAATGGTATGATTACTTTTAGTATTGGTTTGAGAATTTATGCGATAGATAATCATAATTTTTACAAAGAATAATTATGGATATTGCTAAAAAATCTATGCCCGTATTAATATTGTTATTTATTGTAGCAATAGTTTGGGTTGGGCTATCAACATATTTTGACGCAACTGGAAAAGTTGTTGATTCTAAAGCTTCTGGTTATACAAGAGGCTTAAAGACATCATTTGATCTAGATGAACTGAATAAGGTTATGGAGAAATCAGAGAAAGCATTCCCAGTATCTCCAGATGAATTTCTATCTTTAATGGAAAAAGATTAATCTATGTAGTCATCTAGTTTTTGTTGTGAAGATTTGTCTTTTAGTTTCTTTAATGCTTTCGCTTCTATTTGTCTTATTCTTTCTCTTGTTACTCCAAATTCCTTTCCTACTTCTTCTAAAGTTCTTGATACTCCATCATCTAAACCGAATCTTAATGAAAGTACTCTCCTCTCTCTGTCTTGTAGAGTATCTAGAATTCCATGTAGTTGATTTTTTAAATATTCTGATGTTGCATAATCCTCAGGAGATTGAGACCAATCATCAGGAATAATATCTTGTAATTTGCTATCCTTCTCTTCTCCTGTTGGTGTAGAGAGTGAAGTTGGATTTTGATTTATTTTTCTGATTTCAGCTATTTTTTCGACATCTACTTGCATTTCTTTAGCAATTTCTTCATCTGTAGCTGGTCTTCCAAGTTTAGTTGCCAGTGCATTAGTAACTTTTCCGTATTTATTGATTGTTTCTATCATATGGACAGGGACCCTTATTGTTCTTGCTTGGTCTGCAATTGCTCTGGTTATTGCTTGTCTAATCCACCATGTTGCATAGGTGGAAAATTTGAAGCCTTTTTTGTAATCAAATTTTTCTACTGCCCTCATTAGGCCGATATTTCCCTCTTGTATCAAATCAAGAAGCTCTAAGTTACTTTTGCTGTACTTTTTTGCAATGCTAACCACCAATCTAAGGTTTGCTGTTATTAAAAGTTGTTGTGCTTCTTTATCTCCTTTTTCTATCCTTTTAGCCAAAATCACCTCCTCTTCACCTGTTAGAAGTGGAATTTTTCCTATTTCATACAGATATGATCGTATTGCATCAGTAGATATGGTAGATTGAATACTTTTTAGGATTTTTATCTTTTTCTCTAGTGTTAATTCTTCCTTTGAGACGTCTGTTTTTTGATTTTCCTCTGGTTCCAGTACCTCTATTTCATTTTCCTGTAACTTTTCAAATATTTTATCCAGAAGTTTTACATTATCTTCTATTGTTGGAAAAACATCTAGCAAATCTTCTTGAGTTAAAAAACCTTGTTCTTTCCCTTTCTTAACCAAGAAATTTATTGCTTTTGTATTATTCGGCATATTTAAATTATGGTATAATTTAGATATATGAA
>DAOOVT010000013.1:0-21244 GCA_035370405.1 Candidatus Dojkabacteria bacterium
TTTTTCTATTCTTCTTTAGTGATTATTGGAATTGGAAAATGAAAAGTTTTTAGATTAAGTTGGTATCCTTCTCTTATTAGCACTGGGATTTCTACTGTTTCATACCCTTCTGCGTATATTTTTATTTGGTGCTCTCCCGTTTTTAGTGAGAGATTGGCGATGGATTGAGTGTTTGTAAGGTCATTATCTATGTATATTTTTGCGTTTTCAGCACTACTTGTTATTGTGATATATCCATGTTCTTTTTCAGTTGCTTTTACTCGAGAATAGTAGAGAATCGAACCATTTAGTGTATCATCAGGTCCTATTTCTATACTAATTCTAGCAGATGTATTTTTTGAAAGCTCTATGTTGAATGATTGATTTTGATAGAAGGATTCTTGTGTAGTTATTCTTTGTAATTCTACTAGGTATTCACCTTCTGGTAGGTCTTGTACTGTTAATGGTGTTTCTCCATACTCTTTTCCATTTATCCATACCTTTGCTTTACTATTTGGAGTGATTATTTCTATTGTTGTATTATTGTAGAATTTGTTGATTATTGGTAATTTCCCTATGAGTGACTTCACAGGAATGAAGTAGAATAGTACTGAGAGAGTTATGATAGATATTATGATTAGCAGGGCAGTTTTTACGCTTTTCATACTGCCAATTATAGTGAGAAGTTGGATAAATGTCTATCTTAGTATGAATATTTTGATTCTGGTGATTTCTTCTTTTCCTCCATTTTCTTTTTTCTGGAAGAAAGTATATTCATTACAACAACCAATAGTAGGGCTAGACTTGTTGAGAATATTAGTGCAAAGTATCTCATAGCTCCTGTGGAGAGTATTGCAAATGATCCTAAGAATAGTGTGATACCAGATTCGAGAAGGACTATGTTTCTTCTTCCTACTCCTAGTGCGATGAGTTGGTGTTGAAGGTGATCAGGACCATTTATTTTCATTAAATCCATGAGATTTTTAGGCTTGTATGTGATGTATCTTTTGATTATTACATAGACAAAATCTATGAGTGGAACTATTAGTAACATTACTGTTGTTGAGAATTTTGCATCAGCAATTATGGACAAGAGACAGATCATAAAGCCATATACGGATTTTCCCGCTGATCCTGTCATTATTTTTTGTGGAGGCATTGCAAATATTAGGAAGATGAGTAATCCTCCCACTACAAAGATAGATATTGTGGAAGCGAAAAGCGAATTGAATCTTACACCTAGTATGAATATCAGAAGGAAAATAATTAAGGAATTAGCTTCTATTATTCCAGGGGATCCTGCGGTCCATTTGAAAGCATTTATGCAGACGATCATCCATATTATGAGGAAGAGATCTCCAGGGAAGACAAAGGATTGTTGTATTCCAAGGAATGAGAAATTCCATGTGTATATGTCTAAATTAGTATTTCCAAATGAAAGGTTTGTTAGATTTATGACGGAGAAAGCAATGATTATTGCTGATATTAATTGGTAGAGGAATTGAGTTTTAGCAGGAAGATTGAATATATCGTCGAGTGCTGATCCTACAATTAGGATAAGGAGAGCAAGGATTATTGGTATTGTAAAGCTGTCTAGCTTGAAGCATAGGCAAATTATTATTAATGTCGGAATTGTTATTGCTAGTCCCCCTAGTGCAGGAGTTATCCCTTCATGTAATGCTTTTTCCTCATTATCAAAGGTTTTTCCATTTCTCTTAGTTCCTGGTTTGTATGTGATGTCGTGCTTAAGTGCTATTTGTCCAACGATTGGAGTTAAAATCAGAGAGGATATTGAACCTATGAGGAAGATGTATATATATTGAAAGTATTTAAGGTATGGAGTTCCCTCTATGAGTGTGCATTTGAATAGATTTAGTACTTTATTCAATATTTCTGTGGCTGTAGACATGTCCATATGTGTCTTATGCTATAAGCTCAATTAAAATAATGCTTTGAGAAATTATACATAAAAGTGTTGTAATCATAAGGAGCTTAACTAGACTTCTCTCCCTATTGTAACAGCGCGGAGTGAGTATTAGTGAGAGAAGCATAGCACAAGTAGAAATTGCTGGGTATATGTATATGTACGCCTTGTTTGTAAGTTTGTTTTGCATTGCCATGTGGTATTTATATATAGGAAGGTATGTTGGAAGGGAATCTAGATTCTTATGTATTAAGTATACTTGTTGAGCTATTAGAATAGCTCCTATTACAACAACAGCCCATACAAGTGGGTCTTTTAGAAATTTTAGTATTTCAAGCTTTGTAGTAGTTTTATCTATTTTCCCCTTAACTTTGTAGAATTTGTTACTGAATGGCTCCTTAATATCTAACCCAAGTTGTTTGTACTCTTCATCACTATTCTTTCTCAATTTTTTTGTATCAGACATATGGTGAATTATATCACAGAGGGATTATATCTATTTCCTTGTACTTACGGAAAATAGTTGCAGGTATTGTTCTAATGAAAGATGTTGTGGTCTCTTACTTAGCATTTCTGTGAACTCCAGTGGTATATGGTATTTTTGTTTAGTGTTGCTCAAAAGTGTTTTTCTTGGATGCCTAAAACATTCAGTTAGAAATTCCAAGAACTCTTTTGTATTTGAAACTTCCTTTTTCGATGGAGAGAAGCTAATTAAAGAACTTGTTACTTTTGGTTGTGGACTAAATGATGCTTTAGAGATGTCGAAAAGTTTTTTAGGATTAGCGTATAGTTTTGTCTGAAGTGCTAGTAGGTTGTTTTGTGGTTCTGAACTTGTATATTTTTCGGCTACTTCTTTCTGTACTATGAAAAATGATGTTGTATTGAAATATTCAGAGGATATAACTTTTTTGATTATCCTTTTACTGGTGTTGTATGGAAGTGATCCAAAGAATAGTATTTGTTTGTCTTGTAAATTCTTTAGCTGGGTGAAATTCCAGTCTAGGAAATCCTCATTTACTACAATAATCTGTGGAAAGCAAAGTGCAAGGTCATTTGAAAGTTCATTGTCCTTTTCTACCGCTATAATCTTCTCATTCTTTTGTGTGAATATTTTTGTAAAATATCCATGCCCAGGTCCTATTTCAACTAGAATGTCGTGTGGTGTAGAAAGAACTATTTTCGCAATCTGTTCTGCTAAGTTTTTGTTCACAAAGAAGTTTTGTCCTAAAGACTTTTTTGATTTCATCTATATAACTCTAAAATCCCATATATTATCTTTTTTCGTGTATACAGTTGAGCATTTTTTACAAACAGCTTTTGATTTTGATGTAAATTCTAAAGCTCCCTTGCAATTTGGACAAACAAGTATATCTTCTAATTTTAATGACGAATTGTCGTGATGGGTACCGTTCTTTTTGCAGACTAGAAATATGCTTGGAGGGATATTAGTCCATGAGAGTAGATTTTGGAGGATTTTTTCAAGGAAAATCATAGTGTTTAAGTTAAGTATTTTCTTTAGTGTTGGGATTCTTAAAAATGAGCACCCATATCTTTTTTGAATTGAGAAACCAGTTTGTTCCAGTTTTGTCTGGATATCTTTTGGGTGGTAGTTGTAAAAAATTCCTTTTAACCCATGTGCAGTACCCTGTGCTCCGTTAGTGGAAAGGGGATGTTCATATGGTGTTTTATCGAAGAATTTGAAATTGAAATGGGCTAGTGCTTTGAGAGATGCTTTTAGATGTACTTTGTTAGGTATTTCTTGTATATACAGAGCTTCTCCATTTGTTACTCTATATATCTCATTGAAATATTCGGAAACATTTTCAATGTGGTGTAATACTCTAACCATCATTGCACCATCAAATGAATTTTGTTTGAAAGGCATTTTGTATGCATTTCCAGCAATTAGTTCTACATTTGGATATTTATCTGTGATATTTTTTCTGTTCCTTTGAAGGGTTTTCATTGAATAGTCTAAGATTATTGGTTTGGAGTATTTGTCATAGTACGTAGTTGTAAGTCTTCCATATGAGCCACCTATATCTAGAAACCATTGTCCATTTTTATCTTTTAGTATTTTTTGAAGTATGTTTTTTTCTGCACTATCTTCATATTGTCTGGTTCTCCAGTATTTTCTGTAATCATAGTCAAAAAGATCGTAATCTGTTACATCATTGATCATTTTTTAATGAGTTTATAATTTTAGTTATGTTTTCAAGTTGTTTTAGTAATTCAGCTTGTTTATTTGTATCTCCTATTTCTTCACTCATAGCTATTTGTGAGGATATATTCTTTTGTAGATCTGTATAGTACTTTATCTTTATCCTTTTTATTAAATTCCCCAATTGAAGATTTAGTTCTTCCTGTGTATCTGGAATCTCTCTTGCTTGGAATATTAGATTTTCTACAAGAGTGTGAAGCCGTTCATCATTGTCAAATTGCTTGAAGAATTTCTCTCTATTGAAGTTTGAAATTTGTGCTAAGAAACAGCTGTATATCTCTTCATACCCTGTATCTTTTAAAAAGACAGGGTCGATCAGAAACTCTTTTGGAATGTTGTCATCGTAAAAAAGGAGCATTTGCAGATACAAAAATTCTGGAGTTATGTTCCTTTTCGTTTGTAATGATTTTGTAATAACTTTGTAATAATCCGTTTCACGTGCGGGGGTATACCCCTGCGATTTGCCGTACTGTATCTTGGTTATTCGGGTATACTTGGGTATATATATGGACCTCGTGGAGATGTCCTTTACCTGTTCAATGAGGGGTTCCATTACCGCTCTGATTTTATTAATATCCTCTAATTTGTTTAAATTTTTCCCCTCTATTACATTTTGTAAAATCTCCGAAAAAGCTTCCTGCTTATTTGACAATGCATTTTCCATTTGCTTTGGATCCTTTTGTAACATTTCATCAATATCCTTGTATGGATCTGATGTTGCAGCATATGGATTTATTCCTATCTCTGAAGCAAGTTTGAAAGCCCTTATAAGGGCCATTTTCCCAGCATTATCATTATCAAAGAAGAAAATGATATTTTTAGTTAATGTTGACAGTAACTTTAGTTGCTCTATTGTTAAACTTGTTCCAAGGGGAGCAACAACATTTTTAAAACCATGCTGATGGGAAGAAATCACATCCATAGAGCCTTCACATACTATCGCTGAATCTAATTTCCTTATCTCCTGCTTTGACTCATACTGTCCAAATAGATTATCTTTTTTATGGAAAATTGGTGTCTCTGGAGTGTTCATATATTTTGGCCCCTTATCATCACCAGGCATAATTCTTGCAGTGAAAGCTATGACATCTCCTCTCTTAGATCGTATTGGAAACATTATTCTGTTGTAGAATTTTTCCTTTATAATTCCATTTTTTTCTGTGAATAGGCCTGACTGAAGTAATTGTTCCTTTGTATACTTTTTCCTACTATTTAATTCTTGGAGTAAGTGAGGATATCTTGGTGCAAATCCTATTCCGAAGTTCTTTATGCTTTCCTTTGTCAAGCCTCTCTCTTGCAAGTATCGTGAAGCCTCCTTGCTTAATGCTAACTGTCTGTAATAGTATTTTGTTGCTGTGTAGTTAATTTCTTCTAAAACTTTGTATTTGGGATTTACTTCAAATTTTTTCAACTCTACTCCAGCTTCTTTTGCTAATTTCTCTAATGTTTCTGGGAAGTCCAAATTTTCAATCTTTTGTATGAAATTGAAGATATCTCCTGATTCTCCACAACCAAAACATTTGTATCTTTGCAGGTCTGGACTTACCATAAAGGAAGGTGTTTTTTCCTTATGAAATGGACAAAGCCCCGAAAAATTCTTTCCAGTTTGCTTAAGCTGAACATACCTACCTATGACCTGAACTATGTCAAGTCTATCTTTTATCTCTGAAACCTGATTGTTGTACTCCATTACATTGGTATTATATCATCATTCACATGATATCTTGTCCTCGCTTACTGTGCACTGCATTTCTGCAACTCCAGTACCACTTTGAGGACTCCATTGTATTTCTTCTCCATTGAAGAAAAGGTGTGTGCTACTTAACTTTCCTGTTATTATGTGTAATGTCTTTTCAATTTTGAATTCTGTCTCTAATGGTTCTACGATATTTGCAATTTTATTTACGCTATCAATATCCAGTTTAATCCAAGCAGAGGAATCAGTTATCTTTAGTTTAATTGTATTTTCCTTTGGTACTACTTGTTCCTGAACTTGTGGCTTTTCATATGTAATTTTCCTAGTTTCAACGACTTCTAGGACATTGTTGTTGTTCTTTCTTGCTTTAACGGTTATGATATTCATTCCTTCATTCAACTTCATTTCTTTTTCAAATTCTCCATTTTCATTTTGTTCGACTGCTACACCATTTATCTCTGCTGTGGTGTTTTGAGAAATTTTCCCCTTTACCTTTATGATCTCTTCTGTAGTTGTAATATCCTGTGGTGGTTCTATTATTGTAAGTTCTGGTGGTGTTTGAAATTTATGTATTTGTATGAAGATATATGCAACTACTCCTAGGGAGAATAATGTAAGTAGTATTGTTATGATTAATTGTGGAGTTAGTACATTTCTCCTTTTGTTTAGAGCTTTTTGTTTGAATAGTTGAGTGTCCTCTGTCTTTCCAATGGGAGTATGATTTGTTCTTCTGTACAGTGCTAGAACTTTTTTTACATCAAGCCCAAGATATTCTGCGTATATTTTTATGAAGCCCTTTAGAAAAACCTCTGATTCGAATGGAGAGAATTCATCTTTTTCTATATATTCTAGAAATCTCTTTTGTATTTTTGTATCAGCTGATACGACATCGAGACTTTTTCCAAGTTGCAATCTTTTGTTTTTTATGACTTGTCCTACTGTTATCATTATGCAAGTATTTTACTACTATGCCCTTTATTCGTCATCTGGTCTCTTTTTTAATATCTCCTCAGTTGAATGAACAAGCACTTTTCTAGGTTTAGATCCATCTTCTGGGCCTATGGCTCCAGCATCATACAGTTCATCTATGAGTCTTGCAGCTTTGTTGTAGCCGATTTTCATCTTTCTTTGAAGGAATGATGAAGATGCTTTTTGCGTGAGAATAACTATTTCTAAAGCTTTTTGGAAATCAGGATCTCTTGTCGAATCTCCTAATCCTGATGCTTCCTCTTGGGTTTTTTCAATAGCTTTCGCTAATTCTTCAGAATATTCTATGTCCTCTTCTGTTACTTGCTCCTTTATCTTTTGAATGATGTTCTCTGTATCCTCAGTGGATGTATATGTTCCTTGAATCCTTAATGCTTTCGGTGTTGTTTGATCTTTGAAAAGCATATCACCATTACCTAGTAATGTTTCTGCACCTGCTTCATCTAGTATAACTCTTGAATCTATGAGGGTGGAGACTGCGAATGCCATTCTTCCAGGAATATTTGATTTTATGAGTCCAGTAATGACATTTACAGTTGGTTTTTGTGTTGCAAGGATTAAATGGATCCCAACGGCTCTTCCCATTTGGGCTAATCTTTGAATCTTTTTTTCAACTTCAATTCCTGTGGATAGCATTAAGTCAGCCATTTCATCTACTACAACGACAATGTAAGGCATTGCTGTGAATCCCATTTTTGCATTATATTCTGAAAGTTTTTTGGCATGTACTTGCTTAAGTAATCGGTATCTTTTCATCATTTCACTTATTACCCAGTCGAGTGCATTTGCAGTAAGATTTACATCAGTAATTACTGGATTAAGTAGATGTGGTATTCCATTGTATACTGCCATTTCGACTCCCATCTTTGGATCGACCATTATGAACTTTACTTCATCTGGAGTCTTAGTCATAAGTAAACCTGCCAGAAGGGAATTAATGGCAACGGATTTTCCTGTGCCGGTAGCTCCAGCTACGAGAAGATGTGGTATTTTCGCAAGGTCTTTAATTATCGTCTTCCCTGTAATATCTTTTCCTAGAATTAATGGAAGTTCGTACTTATCTGGATCTTGTTTCATTTCTTGTCTTAATTTCTTTATCATATCCTTTGTGTAAACAAAGTTTGGTGTAGGATTTGGTATTTCAACTCCTATGAATGAAGTTCCTGGAATAGGTGCCTCGATTCTTATAGATGCGGTTTGCGAAGCTAAAGCTAAAGCCAAATCGTTGCTTAGATTCTTTACCCTAGACACTTTTGTTCCAGTACTAATGCTTAAGGAGAATCTAAGAACTGTTGGACCTACAGCTATTGCTACAACTTTAGATTGGATTCCAAAATTTCTTAATGTTACCTCTATTATTCTGGCTTTTTCTTTGTATATTCTCTCATCTTGTTTCTGATGCTCTTTTTCTTGCAAAATATCTACCGAAGGAAAAATCCAATTTGTAAATTTGGGTTTCTGAGGTTCATCTTCCCCTTTTTGGGTTTGTTGAATATTTGTAGTTATGTCAAAGCCGTCATCTTTGTTGTATTGTTCTTGATTCTGTGTAGTATCTCTATGCAGAATTTCCTCTAATCTTCGTTCTTGTTCTTCTTCATCGGCTTGTTCAACATAGGGCTCTGTAATCTGCATATCTCCACCACTTATCTCAATATCCCCGTCTTTCTTTCCAAGTCCAATTTTCTTAAAGAAGTCCCTTAAGTTGAATCCGTTATCTTCCTTAGTATTTTCTTCAGGTATTTTGTTTTCTACAAAATCACGGATTTGTTCTAGCGTTGTTCCTGTTATCAGTGAGAAAGCGATAACTAGCATAAGTATTACAATTAGAATTTCAATGAAGCTTCCAAATACACCATTCAGTGATTGATGCAAAATTTTTCCTAACTCTCCTCCAGCACCTTTCAGAGATTCGTGGTTGTTAATCTGCTCTGGAGCGAGCCAAAAGGAAAGGAGTACAGCGAGTGAGAGAGAGAAAAGAAAAAACCCTAGAGCTTGTTTTCCAGATATGATTTTTTTGCGTTTGAGTAGTAGAAAGAGAGAGCAATATATTAGTAATATACCCCACCCTATTGCAGAGTAACCTAATTTTAACGATATGACATCAAATAGTTTAGATTGTTCTACAAAAAATGGCGAGAAAAATACTACTAGACCAAGCACAAAAATAATCAATCCAAAGAAGATTTTAGTTTCATTGCTCTTTATATTTATTTCTTTTTGTTTCTTTTTTCTGGACATACGAGCTATATGCTAAAAGATTAATGCCGATTTTTCAAAGATAGTTAAATCAGCTATGTCACAAGTATATCTGATGAGAGAATGAAAATACAGAGTATGGAGGAATTAGGTGTTGAGTTTTTTAAAAAAGGTTATGAATACTAGCTATTTTACTGCTGTTATGGTATAATGTGTTAGTTCTTAGAGAAATCTAAGATAGCATTTTAAAAATTTATCAAATGCCTACAGGAGGGATTGATGAGAAGTTTAAAGGTTTTGTATCTTTTAGTTTTTTTATTTTTAGCATCGCTATTTTGGGGATGTTGTGTAGCATTTTCTATGGGGACTCTTCCCCTGTATCTCAAGATTCTTCTTCTTGGTTCTCTTGGAGGGATCTGCTCTTATTATATTTTGGAAGTATCAGAGTAGTTTCTGTAGCTCTTGATAAATGAGGGAGAGGAATGGCTTTGTTGCTATTTTATTAGTGTTTTGTCATTTCTCTCCCAATTTTTAGATGTTTTGTGTGAATAGTTTGGTTTTTATGAGGTCATACTCTTTGACTATTCTTAATAAATGTGTTAATATGCCCCAAGTCCTTGGATTTTTGCTTAAAGAAGTGGTATCATACCATGCTTTGTTGGATATCGCTTCGGTCAAGTAACAAGTAATATGTTATAACATAACTAAATATTTACCCTATGCTAAAACCTAAAAGTAATAGATCTGGGAGGTTTAATCTTGGCCTCGGTTATTCAAAAGAGCTCGAGTTTCCTAACCTCATAGAAGCTCAATTGATTTCTTTTGATAAATTTAAGAAGAATGGATTCCAAAATCTATTTGCCGACATTAATCCTGTGAAGGATACGATGGAAAGGATGTGGACTTTGGAGTTTAAAGATTTCAGATGTGGTGATCCATATAGAAGTGTTGAAGAGGCAACGAATAAAGGATTGTCATATGAAATTCCTGTCTATGCGAAGGTTCAGTTAATGAATAACAAAACTGGGGAGATTAAGGAGCAGGAAATATTTGTAACAGATCTTCCATGCATGACAGATGATGGAGTATTTATTTTTAACGGTGAGAGAAGAGTTGTAACTCATCAAATAGTCAGAGCAGAGGGTGTTCTTTACGAAGAGTCAGAGAAACTCCCAACAAGAACATTGTATAAATGTAGACTTATGCCAGAGAAAGGTCCTTGGTATGAAATTGACACGAATAGGCATAATGTAATTTCAATGAGAATTCTTCCTAAAAGACCAAAAGTTTTGATAACAGAACTTTTGCGTGTGTTCGGATGGGAGAGCGATGATGAAATTAGAAGGTTATTTGCAGATGTTGATACAGATGAAGAGAACAAGTATATAGAAGCAACATTAGCAAGAGATTTTTCAAAGAATAAAGAGGAAGCCATAATCAGCATTTACAATAAACTTAGACCAGATGAGTCAGTTACACTAGAAAGTGCTGAGAGATATATTAAGAGCAATTTCTTTAATGTGAGAAAATTTAATTTAGGAAGAATTGGAAGGTACCAATTAAACAGAAAACTTGGGACTACATATGATATTGATAAGGAAGATGAAGTAGTCTTGTATCCTAACGATATAGTTCTTGCTGTTAAGAGGTTAATCCAGACCAATAACGGGGAGATTGAGGCTGATGATATAGATCATTTATGCAATAGAAGGATTAGAAGTGTTGGTGAAATCATAGAGAGACAGCTTAATGGTGCAGTTAGAAGATTAGAGAAAAATATTAAAGATAAGATGAGTTTGTATGGGCAGGACGCAAAAGTTACTCCATCAATGCTTGTAAGTACTAAACCAATTTCTGCAGCAATTCAGTCATTCTTTGGAACGAATGCACTTTCCAGCTTCATGGATCAGACTAATATACTTTCCGAGCTTGAGAATAAGAGAAAAGTTACAGCTAGTGGTCCAGGTGGAATTACAAAGGAAAGAGCAACGTTTTCTGTAAGGGAGGTCCACAATTCACACTATTCAAAGTTCGATCCTGTAACAAGTCCAGAAAGTGCAAGTATTGGTGTTGTAACTCAGTTAGCTATGCTTGCTAGAATTAATGAATTTGGTTTCTTAGAGGCTCCATATTACAAGGTTTCTCATACTGTAAAGAATACAAAGAAAGATTTAGTGAATAGGATTGCATCAGAAGATATTAAAGTGGGGAAAACAATATTAGTAAAAGCTGGTACTTTAATAGATGAAGAGATAGCTAAGAAAATAGAGAAAGAAAGTAAGATTAAAGAAGTTAATGTTAAACCCTTTGTAGAAGACGATATTGAGTATTTAGATGCGATGGAGGAGGAAAAGCGCCATATATCATCTGCTTCTATAACCAAAGATGTGCATGGGAATATCATGGATACTCTTGTTCCAGTAAGATACAAAGGGGATTTTTCCATTGAGGATTCTAGAATAGTTACGCATGTTGATGTTGTGGCAAGCCAGCAAGCAGGTCTTGGAATGTCCCTTATCCCATTCGTATCACATGATGATGCTATGAGGGCTTTAATGGGAGCAAATCAACAAAGGCAGGCTGTTCCTCTTGTTAAACAACAGGCTCCTCTAGTTGGGACAGGTATGGAAGAAGTTGTTGCTAAACAATCATCTTGGGGTATCTTCGCTGAGGAAGATGGAGAAGTTCTGTATTGTGATGGCAATTCGGTATCTGTTAAATATTCGAAATTAGGGGTGAAGGAATATAAGTTGATATCTTTCTACAGAAGTAATGACAATCAATGTTTTACTCAGAAACCAGTAGTTGAAGTTGGACAAAAGTTTAAGAAGGGAGATGCCCTTGTAGATGGGCCAACAATGGTAGATGGAGAATTCTCAGCAGGCACTAATATTAGGGCTGCTTTGATGTTTTACGAAGGCTACAACTATGAGGATTCGGCAGTTATTTCAGAAAGAATAGTAAAAAACGATATACTCACATCAGTACATATTCGTGAATACTCAGTTGATATCAGGGATACAGAACTTGGTTCTGAAATGATAACGGCGGATATTCCTCACATTAATGAAAGAATTCTTCATAAATTAGATGAAAGGGGCATCGTTATTCCAGGAGTTCAAGTTAAATCTGGAGATATTTTAGTTGGTGTAATTGCACCTAGAGGTGAAAAAGAGCTTACTGCCGAGGAGAGATTGCTTAGAGCAATATTTGGTGAATCAGCAAGTGATGTAAGAGATAATTCGTTAAGAGTTCCTCATGGAGAAGAGGGAATAGTAATTAGAACCCAAATGCTTTCTGCTGACAAAGGAGATAAATTAAGTCCAGGTGTTCTTCATCAGGTAAAAGTTTGGGTAGCAAGTACTAAAAAGATAGGATTCGGAGATAAGATTGCAGGTAGACATGGTGATAAAAATACAATTGCTGCGATAAGACCAATTGAAGATATGCCATTTACAGAAGATGGAGAACCTGTAGATATTGTTCTCACCCCAACATTCCTCAAGAGGATGAATATGGGACAGGCAGAGGAAGTTCATTATGGACGATTTGCTGAACTTCTAAACAAAAAGCTTGCCTTCCCAATCTTTGAAGGTGAGAATGAAGAATGGATAAATGAAGAATTGAAAAAAGGAGGATTTTCAAATGAACAAAAAGTTGACTTGTATGATGGTAGGACTGGTGAAAAATTCCCTAATAAAGTTACTGTAGGAGTTAAATATGTACTTAAACTTCACCATATTGCGGATGAAAAAATGCATGCAAGATCTACTGGTCCATACACCGCTGTATCTCAACAGCCGTTAAGAGGTAAGGCTCAAATGGGGGGACAAAGATTTGGAGAAATGGAAGTGTGGGCATTGGAATCTCACAGTGCTGCTTACGCTTTGCAAGAGATGCTAACCATAAAGTCAGATGATGTAAAGGGGAGATCTGCAGCATACAAAGCGATAATCCATGGAGAAAAAATAGAAAATGTTAATATTCCAGAATCTTTCAAAGTGCTAGTTAAAGAATTAAACGCACTTTGCCTAAACATTGATTTAATTTCAACTAAAAGTAATCAGGAAGAGGAGGTTATAACAGATGAAGAAAAATAGTAAAACAAAAATGGGGGATTTTGATGCTCTCAAACTAACTCTAGCTTCTGCTAGTCAGATTCTAGATTGGTCGTATGGAGAAGTAACAAAGGCAGAAACAATCAATTATCGAACATTTAGAGCTGAGCCTGATGGATTATTCTGTGAAAAGATCTTTGGTCCAACTAAAAACTATGAATGCTACTGTGGAAAATACAAAAAAATAAGGTACAAGGGCATTGTATGTGACAAATGTGGAGTAGAAGTTACATCTCAAGATGTACGAAGAGAAAGAATGGGACATATAGAACTTGCAATTCCTGTGGCACATGTATGGTATGCATATGGTATTCCAAACAAAATGTCCATAGTTTTGGATATCCCTCATAAAAAAATACTTTCAGTCATCTATTACACTAGATATATAGTTGTTTCTGCAGATACTGAGCAGAGAGAAGCGACCTTAGTGAAAGCAAGAGATTTAAAGGAAAAAGAGATTAAGGAACTTCATAAACAATTAGAAGAAGAATTGAAAGCAACTACCGATAGCTTTGAAAAAGAAATGAAAGAGGAAAAGAAGGCAAATGAAAAAAGTAAGGAGTTTAAGGTAAGTCAATTGGAACATAAAAGAAATCAGGCTCTTGCAAAAGTAAGAAGAGATTACGCCGAAAAAGAAGAAGAGATTGAATCTTTCTATTCAAAAATAAATCAAACTCTTGAGAAGTTAGAGGTTGGAACTGTTCTCTCAGAAGATGAATATTCTGATTTGGCGGAGAGAGACCTGATTTTCTTTGAAGCTATGATGGGTGCGGAGGCAATAGAAAAACTTTTGGAAAATCTTAACCTAGAAGAAGAAGTAGCAAAGTTAAGAAAAAGATCAGAAAAAGAAAAAGGAGAGAAGAAATCTATGACCATAAGGAGAATTCAGTATCTTGAGGGCTTCTTAAAGAATGGAATTAAACCATCTAGTATGGTTATTAGAATTTTACCTGTTTTACCACCAGAATTAAGGCCAATTATTCCTCTTTCTGGAGGAAAGTTTGCTACTTCAGATCTAAACGATCTATACAGAAGGATTATCAATAGAAACAATAGGCTCAAGAAACTGATGGAAATAGGAGCTCCTGATGTTATCTTACGAAATGAGAAGAGAATGCTACAAGAGGCTGTTGATGCTCTCATAGACAATTCACACAGACCCTCTAAGGCGATGATAAATAGCAAGAGACTTCCATACCAATCTTTAACAGATGATCTAAGAGGAAAGAAGGGTATATTCAGAAAAAATCTTTTAGGAAAAAGAGTCGATTATTCTGGAAGGGCTGTGATTGATGGAGATCCTAGCTTAAAGTTTGATCAGTGTGGACTTCCAAAAAGTATAGCGTTGGAAATGTTTAAACCATTCGTCATATATCAGCTATTAAACAGAGAGCTAGCTCCAAATGTAAGAGTGGCAAAGGATATGATAGAAGAAGAGGAAGAGGTAATTTGGGACATTCTAGAGGAAGTTATAAAGAACAAGCCAGTTTTGCTTAATAGGGCACCTACTCTACACAAATACAGTGTACAAGCTTTCTATCCGAAGCTTGTTGAAGGAGAGGCCATTAGAATCCATCCACTAGTATGCAAAGCGTTTAATGCTGACTTTGATGGAGATCAAATGGCAGTACATGTCCTGTTAACTGATGAAGCAATTGAAGAAGCTAAAAAGGAAATGATGTCTTCTCTTAATATTGTAAACATATCAAATGGAGAGGTTTTGGCTTCTCCTGCAAAAGAGATGCTTCTTGGTTACTACTTAATGACTGATTTAAGGGAACAGAAAAATCCTAAAATATTCTGTGATGAGGATTCAGCCATAAAGGGATATGAAGAGGGAAATATTTCAATAGATGAGGAGATCATAGTGAGGGCAAAAGGCGAGGTACTTCATACATCTGTAGGTAGGGTCATATTCAACAGCATTCTTCCTGATGATTATCCATTTGTAAACGAACAGATTAATATTAAGGGTTTAGGGAAAATAATAAACAAGATAAAAAATACTAGAGAACTCTCAGAGCTTGTTAGAATTCTTGATGACTTGAAATCTTTAGGATTTAAGTATGCGACAGATTTAGGTTTCTCATTCTCCATAGATGACTGTAATGTTGATTTTGATTTGAAGTCAGAAATAAGGAAGATGGAAGAAAAAGATGAACAACTTCAGGAAAATTACATTCAGGGTCTAATAACTAGGAAGGAGAAAACAAATATTTCTATAAATATGTGGGATGATTTTGCGACAGAAATTGCCGATAAAGCATGGGAGAAATTGGATAAACATAATCCTGTTCTTCAGATGGTAGAATCAGGAGCAAATGGAGGTAAAATACAGGCTGGGCAGGTTCTTGCAATTAAAGGTGTTGTTAGAGACTCTAGAGGAAACTTAGTAGCTATGCCAATTAAAGGAAACTATAGAGATGGTCTTAGTGCTTTTGAGTATTTTGTTGCTGCTAAAGCAGGAAGAAAAGGTGTAGCTGATAGGTCATTGAAGACTTCTTCATCTGGTTACTTAACTAGAAAACTTGTTGATGTTGCTCATGATGTAATAATTCGACATGATGACTGTGGGTATGATGGAGAGGGATTAGCGATTAGAAGAGAGGACAACAGAAGGATAGATTTTAAAGATAGAATCTATGGAAGGGTTTTAGCAAAAGATGTTACAGCTGGTAAGAAAGTTATCGGAAAAAAGAACGAAATCATAACACAGGATATTGCAGAACAGATAGATGGAGCTGGAATCAATGAGGTCTTTGTAAGAACTCCTCTACTTTGTAAATCTCCTATTGGAATTTGTAAGAAGTGTTATGGATTGAACTTAGAGAATGGAAAAGAAATAGATATGGGAAGAGCTGTTGGCGTAATAGCGGCCCAATCAATCGGAGAGCCAAGTACTCAAATGACTATGCAGACATTCCATAAGGGAGGTGTTCAAAAAATAGATATAACACAGGGTCTTCCCAGAATAGACGAACTTTTTGAGGCGAGGACACCGAAAGCTGAGGCAAATGTTTCATCTATTGATGGAAAAGTACATATTGATGTAGCAGAAGATGAGTCTGCCACAATTACGATAACTGGAACTAAGAAGTTGGTTCGATACAATGTTGTTTCCAGAGCAAAAAGTTTACTTGTTGAAAGTGGACAAGATGTAAAGAATGGTGAGATTATGTTTATAGATGAGTATGGAGAAGAACGACAAGCTCCATTTGATGGAGTTGTATCCATCGAAGGTGGAATCCTAACTTTAGTTGGTACTGTCAAGGCTGAGGAATCAATTCCAGTACTTCCTGGAGTGAGTATATTGGTCGAAGATGGGAGTACTGTGAGGGCTGGAACACAATTGACGGAGGGTTCCTTAGATCCTAAGAAACTTGCAGAGGTTGTTGATATACTCTCTGCACAGAAATACATCTTAGATGGTGTTCAAGAAGTGTTTAATAAAAACGGAGTCTCTGTAGATGACATACATATAGAAATAATATTGAGACAGATGGCAAGATTAGGTAAGGTGGTTGAATCAGGAGATTCTAACTATTTGATAGGCTCATTTGTTAACAGGTTTATGGGAGAAGTTAAGAATGAAATCTTAATGTCAGAGGGAAAGAATAAAGCATTGATACTTCCTGTCCTTTTGGGAATTAAGATATCCTCTTTGAATACTGAGAGTTTCCTTTCCTCTATCTCGTTCCAAGAGCAAGTTAGAGTCCTTACAAATGTTGCTATATTAGGAAAAACAGACTACCTAAGAGGTATGAAGGAAAATGTAATAATTGGTAAATTAATTCCCGTAGGAGAAAGAGCCGAAGTAAAAGACTTTAAATCTCTAGAGGAGTTTAAAAATTAGTTGATTTTGTATATAATAAGCACTATGCCAACAATAAATCAGTTAGTAAGAAAACCTAGGAAATCGAGTCAAAAGAAAGCAAAGCATACTCAATTGGCTAGAGATTTCAATCCATTGAAAAATAGATACAAGAAGACACCAAATCCTTTCAAGAGAGGTGTATGTCTTCAGGTTAAAACAATGACACCTAAAAAGCCTAATTCAGCTTTAAGAAAAGTTGCTAAAGTTAGAATGTCTAACGGAATGGAAGTTACAGCATATATTCCAGGAGAAGGACATAATCTTCAAGAACACTCGGTTGTGCTACTTAAGGCTGGACGAAAAAGGGATCTCCCTGGTGTAAAATACATTGTAGTCAGAGGAAAATATGATGCTGGTGGCGTAAAAGGAAGGAAAAAAGCAAGATCGAAGTATGGAGTTAAGAGAGAAGATGCTGAAAAATAGTTATTTTTAATTATAATTTGTTCTAATAATGAGAGGAAAACGAGCAAAAAGAAAAGCACAAAAAGTTGATAGTAAGTATGGAAGTCCAATAATAGGGAGACTCATTACTAAAGTGATGCAAGATGGAAAGAAAAGTGTTGCTGAAGATTTGGTATATACGGCAGTTGAAAATGGTGCAAGTTCTGTAAAAGAGGAAGATGTTGTTACATTTGTTAACAAGGCCATAGATAATGTAAGGCCATCTCTGGAAATAAAAGCTAGAAGAGTTGGTGGTGCAAACTACCAAGTTCCTATGCCTGTTTCTCCAAGAAGGCAGGAAACACTAGCTGTAAGATGGATAGTTGAGATTTCTAGAAATAAAAGTGGAAAATCGTTTGATAAAATACTGATGGAAGAATTAGTTAACGCATATAAAGGAGAAGGTGATGCAGTCAGAAAGAAAGAAGAGACTGAAAGAATGGCTGAGGCTAACAAAGCCTTTGCACATTTCAGGTGGTAGAAATATTACTTTGTACTTTCAATCCTTTCCCACCCACCTTTAGGCATTCCTTTTTTAAGGATTTTCTGTTGCCACCAAATCACTATCCAAGTGATTAATCTAACTGGAAATAACTCGACAGACCACAGAAACTGTTTAAAACTTTTTGCATATCTTAATACAAAGAATGTATATCTTAACTCAATAAAGAAACTTCTCGATTGTTTATCTCTCTTGAATATTCCAAATCTCTTAAGTTGCGAGAAACCACCAAGAGATCTAGCTTTTTGTTTCAAATAATCCTTAAAATTTGTAGGATACTTAACATAACAAATTGCTTCAGGTGCATATCCTATTTCTTTCCCGAGATTCCTTATGGCATATGAAATATATGCATCATCAGATAGGACATCTTTTGGTATTTTGATATCATAATTTCTCATTGCCATAATATATCCACTCATTGGGAAAAAAGTATCTCTGCTCATATAATAATCCTTTCCTTCTACCTTGCTCATGAGCTTTGTTCTTCTGTGATGAGCAGAATCTGAAAGTAAATGCCCCCAATATGAATATTTGTTAGTTATCTCATCGGCCGATACAGGTCTCCCACTTACACCTCCAATATTATTATCTTGGAAAGGTTCTAGTAATTTCTTTACTGCATTTCTTTCAAAAAATGTATCACCATCTGTCAATATCACAATATCACCTTTTGCTTTCCTTAATGCCATTCTTAATGCGTATGGTTTTCCTTTTTTCGGATCTTTTATCTGTAGAAACTGTTTCTTAGAAAGTTTAAGCTTGTTAGCTTCTTTTTTTCCTGCTTTTAATGTAAGAGAATCAGGTGATACTTGGATAATTTCAAAGGGAGACTTTATACCAGAATATTTTTTATTCGCAATTGAAGAAATACATCTACCGACAGTCTTAGGTTCTTTGAAAGACACTATGATTACACTGACCATAAGAAACAATAATATGTTATTCTTCTTTCTTTGCTTCCTCCTGAACTCCCTCAGTTGGAGTTTGTCCTTCGGTAGTTTCTCCTTCTGTAGTAACTTCCTCCTCAGGGGCTGTTTCTACAATTTCTTCTTGCTGCATTTCGGTTATTGTTACCACTGTAGCATTTTTAATATCATCATTTACAAAGGAAATATTCTCGGGTATGTGCAAATCAGAAACGGTAATTGTTTGTCCAGGGTGCTCTAATGAAGAGACATCAATATCTATGTGTGGAATTAAATCTTTTACTTTGCATTTTACTTCTAATGAAGGCATAACCTGTACAAGGACTCCTAAGTTATTCTTAACTGCAGGAGAAATTCCAATAATATTGAAAGGAATTGAAAAAACCATATCTTTAGTTTCATCTATTTCGAAAAATGATACATGACGAATTTCGTCGGTTACAGGATTAGTATCAATTTCTTTGACAACCACTTTCATGTTTTTTTCACCAAGCTGAGCATCTATAATTGTTGCAGAAGTAGCCTCTTTCAATATTTTCTTTGCAATTGAAGAGTCAATCATAATCGGAGTAGATTCAGTTTTAGAATTGTATACAACTGCTGGAGTTTTTCCTTCTTTCAAAAGAACCTTAGCCTTTTTTGCCTTTGGATCTCTTTTTTCAAACAATATCTTTTCCATGAGTTATTCAGTAATAGTGATTATTTATGTGTTGCGAGTATATCAAATTTGAAAGAACAGAGCAAGACATACGAATAGTTAAGGAGGCAGTGAAGATCATTGTTAAAAATTTTAATCTTAGTACTTGACAGTATGATTTCTATTAAATATACTTAGCAGATAATCTTATCCTTTGCTAATATGGATCTTACAGAAAGACAAAAGGAGATACTTTTGGCCGTGATCCACGAATTCATGGAAGAACCAGAAGAAGTTGGTTCGCTGTCGCTCGTTGAAAAATATAATTTGGGAGTAAGCTCAGCTACAATCCGAAATGAAATGGTTAAGCTAATGAGGCTAGGATTGTTGGAAAAAAGTCATGTGTCTTCAGGAAGGCTTCCAACAGATCAAGCCATTAGGTTTTATGTTTCGGAGGTGCTTAACAATGGAAAGTTAAATCCATTAATATCTGTAGAAATTCGTCAAGGAATTTTTAGAGACAGGTTTTCTAAAGATACAGTTATAAATTCGATTTTAGAAATAGTTTCTAAAGAATCAGAATCATTAGTCTTCATAATTTTGGATGAAGAGGTTAGATATTATGGAATGTCAAATATACTAAAATATGATGAGTTTAAGGATGTTGATAAAATTACAACGATATTTGACATACTTGAGGATAAGAGTTTTCTTTTGAATTTAGTTGAGAAATACTCTGGATCTGGTGTTTCTCTGCTAATAGGGAAAGAGCTCTGTATAGAGAAAATGTGTGATTGTGCAATAGCTTTTACAAAAATTCCTTTCTGGGATACTGAAAAAGCGTATGTAGGAATTATAGGATCCAAGAGAATGGATTATTCGAAAATAATACCTGTACTAGATGAGGTCAGAAATTCTCTAGAATCGTCTATGGCAGGGTGGAATTAATTTAGCATTATTTAGTTATGAATAAGGATAAACAAAAAAGTGAGAAAAAATCTAAAGAGAAAGAGCTAGAGGAAAAGCTTAAGCAATTAGCATTAGATATAGATAGGGTTGAAGATGAAAAGCTAGAAATACAGAATCAGTTGAAGAAAGCATTAGCTGATTATCACAACTTACTTAGAGATGTTGAAAAGAGACAGAGCCTTCAGTTTTTTCAATTAAAGAAGGCATTATGTGAAGAGGTGATACCGTCTCTTGACTCTATGTATCTTGCGATAAAAAGTGGAGAAGAGATGAAGCTTGGAGAAAAAGAAAAAGCATGGATGGATGGAATAGCGGGAATATTAGCAAATCTCGAAAAATCTTTTGAGGGGATAGGATTGAAACAGTATTGGCCTAAAAAAGGTGATAATTTTGACAGCTCGATGCATGAGGCTGTCGCAGTCGTTGAGAATGGAGAAAGTGGAAAGATATTTGATGTCTTACAACCAGGATATATTCTCGACGATACTGTGGTAAGACAAGCTAGAGTTGTAGTGTCGAAATAATATAAATTTTTAAATATACAAATATGGGAAAAATAATAGGAATAGATCTTGGAACAACAAATTCTGCAATGGCATATATGGAGGGTGGAAAGCCTAATATTATTGCTAATTCGCAAGGAGGTAGATTGACACCTTCTGTTGTTGCTGTAGATGATAAAGGAGAAATTTTAGTTGGGACTCCAGCTAAGAATCAGGCAATTATGAATCCTGAGGGAACGATCTACTCTGTGAAGAGATTGATAGGTAG
>DAOOVT010000014.1:0-16109 GCA_035370405.1 Candidatus Dojkabacteria bacterium
GCATATTGCCCATAAATTTAATTCCCATAAGGAAAATGGTTAAAAAAGTTAAGACGATAAAGGAGTATGAAGCAATGACTCTTGCTGAACTTCGAACAGAGGCTCAGGCACTTGGTATAGAAAATTTCATGGAGCTTCCAAAGAGAGAATTAATCATAGAGATTTTGAAGAAATCTACTAATGATGAGGGTTTTGTCTTTGTAGAAGGTATTTTAGAAATAATGAAAGATAGCTCTCACGGAATATTAAGGACGGAAGATCTTCTTCCGAGTGATAATGATGTATATATCTCTGGATCACAGATACAAAAATTTAGTTTGAGAACTGGAGATCAAATTGCTGGTTATGCAAGACTTCCAAAAGACAAAGAAAAGTATCTTAGCCTATTAAGGGTGGATACTGTGTATGGAAGGCCTGCAGGAGATGCTGCTAAAAGACCAAATTTTAAGAAGCTTACACCAATATTTCCTAATAGGCAGATTAAATTAGAAACGAAACAAGATGTAATCTCTACAAGAATAATAGATTTGCTTGCACCAATAGGGTTTGGACAAAGATCTATGGTAGTTTCTCCACCTAAAGCTGGTAAAACTTGGCTGTTGAAAGATATCGCTGATGGAATAGCTACTAATTGTCCTGAAGCTAAGCTTATGGTCGTTCTAGTAGGAGAAAGACCAGAAGAAGTTACTGACATGAGAAGATTTGTAAGAGGGGAGGTTTACGCCTCTAACTTTGATGAACTTCCAGAGCAAAATTGTAAAGTGGCAGAAATGGCTTTGCAGAAAGCTATGAGAATGGTTGAGTGGGGAGATGATGTCATCATATTGATGGATAGTATCACAAGATTAGCTAGAGCTTACAATATTACTATGCCAACATCTGGGAAAACACTTTCAGGTGGATTTGATCCCGCAGCTTTGTATCCTCCTAAGAAATTTTTCGGTGCAGCAAGAAATTTTGAGGAAAATGGAAGTCTCACAATTATTGCTACGGCACTTGTTGATACTGGAAGTAGAATGGATGACCTTGTTTATGAGGAATTCAAAGGAACAGGGAATATGGAATTGCATCTTGATAGGAGTCTTGCAAACAAAAGGATATATCCTGCTATAGATGTTACAAATTCTGGGACAAGAAATGAGGAATTACTCTTAGGAAAAGATGTCTTGAATCAATCATGGAGGATTAGGAGGATGTTAGAAGTTTTAGATTCTACAGAAAATCCTACCGAAGTATTGATAGAAAGGCTTAAGAAGACTAAAAATAATGAGGAATTCCTTGCTACTCTCCACGAAGCTTAGAGAATTGGTATAATATATGGTCATATTATTTGGCCATCATTTTTATGCTCTCGGAAAATAAAAACAATTCACAAAACAAAAATATACCATGGTTAAGTTTTAAGGATCTTGGAATACCAGGAGAAGATTCTAACGGGCTACGATCAGAAGAGGGGTATCTTTTTGTGAATGACGATATTACTAGTAACTCAGTTATTAATGAATTGAAAAAAAAGATTCATTTGTTTTATGTCTCTCAAGCAGGAAAGAACAATGTAATTGAATTTTTCATGTCATTTGTACAGTATTGTTATCAGAGAACAAAGGTTGTACTGATACTTCTTTCTGTGATGGCTGATTTGCTGCTTAACCTTTTTAATGATGTAAAAGATTCATTTACTAAAAGTATGTTTTGGGGAAGAGGGAATTTTCTCAACTCTGCTTTAAAGGTTCTGTTTACTTCCGTTGTATTCATACTCACAATATCATATTTATATCGTAAGCCAGTTGTAACTAGTGCAAGCGCACAACAGATAGACAGAGTAGGAGTCTTTGAGACAGATGTTATGAGTGTATATTCAACTGCAAACACTCTTGTTCCTAAAAATAGAGCAAGAAGATCTGAGGATGAGTATATCGTAAAAGGAGGAGATACACTCAGCTCAATAGCTGCAAATTATGAGGGATTAACAGTTGAGTCTATACTCTGGGCTAATGATATGGATGAAAATAGCTACATAAAGCCGGGAGATAAATTGCTTATACCAAGAAGTAATGGTGTGCTGGTTACAGTAAAAAGTGGAGATACGATATATTCTCTTGCTAAAGAATATTCTGCTAGTGATCAGGCTATTGCAGATGCAAACTGGCTTGATTATCCTTTTGAGTTATCAATTGGACAACAGTTATTTATACCTGATGGGAAGAAGCCTACACCCGTCGCTACAACCACATATGTTAGTACTCCGTCATTCTATGTTGGTAATCAATACAAAACTATTTCTTCCTCATCAGTAGGAGATCCAAATGTTGGGAAATTCCTTATTTGGCCTGTTGAGGGGCATACAGGAGCGATTTCTCAGTATTTCTCATATTATCATTTAGGTATGGATATTGCTTCTGGCGCACTTCCCAATGTAGTTGCAGCTGGTAGTGGTACAGTAATTTTTGCAGGATGTAGTGAATCATGTGCTCCTATGGGAAATACATATGGTGGGTCAGGTTATGCATGGTCAATACAGATTGATCATGGGAATGGATACTCAACTTGGTATGCACACTTAAAGAATATCTATGTAAGGTCAGGACAGGTAGTTTCTAGGGGTGAAGTCATAGGGCAGATGGGCTCTACTGGAAGATCTACAGGGCCTCATGTGCATTTTGAGGTACGAAGAGGCACTGCATATGGAACTCAGGTTAATCCGTTGTTATACTTATCCTTGTAATCTTGAGCAACTTGCGTGAATACAGTCTCGGGCTTATAGTTTAGTTGGTAAAACATCTCATTCGCATTGAGAAGACCGCCGGTTCGAGTCCGGCTAAGTCCATGATTTAATATCACAGGGTAAGAAGTTTAAACATTCACAATTTTGTTTGACATTGTTGTTCCACGAAACATAGAAATCGTGGTCTTTCAATACTTTCTCTTTTGGTATACAATACTTCAATTAAACTTTTGTGTTTTAATATAGTGAAATATATATACAAACCAGAAGAATTTGAGAAAAAATGGCAGGATAAATGGTTTGAAGACCTGTCGTATCAAGCAAAAGACTTTGATACTAAAAGAGAAAAGTACTATTTGTTGGTAGAGTTCCCATATCCATCTGGTGATAGTATGCATATGGGGCATGTTCGAAACTACTCAATGATGGACTGTGTGGCTAGATTAAGGAGAATGAAAGGTCAAAATGTTTTGTATCCCATAGGTTATGATTCTTTTGGACTACCTACAGAAAACTACGCTATAAAGGTAAAGCGTCCCCCTCAGGATATTACAAAAGAAAATATTAGCGTATTTAGAAGGCAATTAAAAAGCCTGGGGCTTTCTTTTGACTGGGATAGAGAAATTGATACCTCTGATCCTAGCTATTACAAATGGACTCAATGGCTTTTTCTGAAGCTTTTTGAAAAGGGCTTAGCTTACAAAACGAAGATGCCTATAAACTGGTGTCCTAAGTGTAAGGTAGGTTGTGCTAATGAGGAGGTTGTAGATGGCAAACACGAAAGATGTGGAGCAGAAGTTGAAAAAAGAGATATAAATCAATGGGTTCTTAAGATTACAGAGTATGCAGATAGATTGGATAGTGATTTAGATAAGGTAGAATATGAAGAAAGTGTAAAAGTTAGGCAAAGGAATTGGATTGGGAGAAAGGAATGGTATGATATCAACTATCCAGTAGAGGGTACTAATGAAAGTTTGACAATATCAACAACAAGACCAGATACTCAATTTGGAGCATCTTTTGTTGTTATCGCACCTGATGGAGAAATCGTTTCCAAACTTATGAAATATATCCCCAAGAAATATCAGGAAGAAGTGGCAAAATACATAGATACAAGTAGCAAGAAAAGTGATCTTGAGAGAATATCAGAAGGTAGAGAGAAGACTGGTGTATTTACAGGGTTATATTGCCTAAATAGCATATCGAAGGAGAGACTGCCAATATATCTGGCGGATTTTGTCCTATCAAATGTTGGCACAGGAGTTGTAGTAGGAGTGCCTGCTCATGATAGGCGGGATTTTGAATTTGCACAGAAGTTTAATCTCCCTGTAAAAAGAGTCATAGAAGGAGAGAATGGTGATAGATCTGATATCAAGAATGAGGACCAAGTGTATGAGGGATACGGTATTGTATTCAATTCAGATTTTCTTAATGGAATGCATAGTGAGGAAGCTATGTTGAGAATTGAGCAATATCTAAATGAAAAGTCTATTGGAAAAAAGACAGTAAGATACCATCTTAGAGATTGGATTTTTTCAAGACAGCATTATTGGGGAGAGCCAATTCCAATAATTCATTGTCCGAAATGTGGAATGGTTCCTCTTTCTGAAAAAGATTTGCCATTAGAACTTCCAAAAGTAGAGCACTATGAACCAACTGATACGGGAGAATCTCCTCTTGCAAGTATTTCTGATTGGGTTAATGTTAAATGTCCAAAATGTGGAGGAGATGCGAAGAGGGAAACGGATACAATGCCAAATTGGGCAGGGTCTAGTTGGTACTATTTGAGATATACAGACCCCAAAAATGATGAGAAGTTTGCAGATTTTGAGAAAATGAAATATTGGCTTCCAGTAGATCATTATGAAGGAGGAGCAGAACATGTTACATTGCATCTTCTGTATTCAAGATTTTGGCACAAGGTATTCTATGACTTGGGACTTGTCCCCACAGAAGAACCGTATATGCACAGAACAATCCATGGTATGGTTCTTGGGGAAGGAGGAGTAAAGATGTCAAAATCCCTTGGTAATGTAATTTCTCCAGATAGGTTAATTAAGGAGTATGGTGCTGATGTGACAAGAGCATATATGATGTTTATGGGTCCATATGAGGCGGATGTTGTATGGAATGAGAAAACCATAAATGGGATTAAGAGGTTTACTGCTAAATATTACGATTTCCTTTTGAGTAAATGGGAAATTGATGAAACTAGCAGTCAATCCGAGAAGGTGCAAAGAGCGATAGAAAAACTTGCTAAAAGGATAGAAAAGAATATCCTGACATTCCGATTTAACACTGCTGTCTCCGCACTTATGGAGTTTTACAATGAATTTAGAGAGGATCAGTTTACACATGATGACATAGAAAGGCTCATAGTTATACTTGCCCCCATCTTCCCGCATATGTCAGAGGAGATTTGGTCCAAAACAGGACATGTATATAGTGTGCATATGCAAAAATGGCCGGAGATTGACGATGCTGTACTCTGTGAGGAGCTTGTTGAAATCCCAGTTCAGATAAATGGAAAAATTCGAGGAAAGATACAAGTAAATATCAATGAAACGGAAGAAGAAGTCAAAGAAAAAGTTTTGACATCTGATAGGATAAGTCCTGTAGTGGGAGGCAGGGAAATAAAGAAATTCCTCTATGTCAAAGGAAAGATTGTTAGCATAGTAGTTTAAGCAATTGTATATTGTCAAAAAGGAGACTGCTAAAATGTATAGATAATCTCATAGCATTTTCGGCAGTAAATTAGTGGGAAAATCTTTGACACAACTTAATAAATTCACATATACTGTATAGATAGACATTACCGTCCTTGTCCTGTTGTGTCTCGTGTCTGGATAACTAAAGCAATATGAGTAAAATAGACTGCCTAAAACTAATAACCGTAAGGATTACAACAATAATCTCATGCGTATTTTTGCTGACAATAACCATGGGAGAAATGGCATATGGAGCAGGAACAGACACGATTAATGTAGAGGGGAAGATAGTGAGGAACGATGTGGGGCATGAGGGAATGAATGTAGTAACAGGTTCTCCTGCATGTGTAGTAACAGGTGATTCAAATGACACATGTGACTTTAGAGTAAGATATTACTCCAGTTCAACAGGAGGGACATTGTATCTAACAGAGACATTTCAGAACATAGAGATAGGTCAATACAATGGAGGTTTTAATATCTCATTGGGGAGTGGAGCAACAACAGCAGGAACATACAGTAACCTGAGTGGAATGGTAAAGGGAGAAGATACGATATACATGGAGATATCATTTTCTCCAGCAGGAGACGAAACATACACGGAGATATTCGGCAGAATGCCACTTCAATCATCAGCATATGCCATAAAGTCGAAGTATTCATCAGGAGCGAGTAGTGCATTTCAATTTGCACAATCATCAGATCCATCAGGATATACCAATCCAGTAGCAGGAATGGTTTACTTTGATACTACAACGAATACATTGAAGATATATAACGGAAGTAGTTGGGAGAAGATATCGAGTGGAGCAGCAGGGACGTCCTTGTGGAGTGATGGAGGAACATATACATATCTGACGGATACCGCAGATAGTTTTTCATTAGGATCATCAAGCTATACACCGATAGGAACGAAGAGCTATGCGGATTACATATTGGGATTAACAAGTAATCCGGTATTTTCTTTTGATATGCCAATGGATAGATTAAGTGTGTGGGGAGACAAGAAGCAGACAGGTCTAACAGTACTTAGTAGTTATGGATCTTCAGATTCATGGCCATTGGTAACATTTCAGTCAACATCAGCAAATTTTGGGTCAGCGGTATTGAATGTGGTACAGGGAGGAACAGGAAAGATAGCGACATTCTACAAGGGAAGTACGGAGGCATTTACATTTGGAAGTGATCAGACATTTTTGATAGGTCAGAGGACGGGAGTACCATCGAGTACAAGTGATAGGCTTTACAATGTAGGAGGAGTGTTGTATTGGAATGGGTCATCGATATGTACATTAGCAAGTGGATGTGGAGTGACATCGTTGTGGAGTGATGCAGGGACATATACATATTTGAATAGTACGAGTGATAACTTGGTATTAGGAGGGAATAGTTTAGCAACGGCGAAGTTTTTCTTTGATGTGACGAATGGGAGATTGGGAATTGGGACGAGTAGTCCTACTGCAAAATTGGATATAGCTGGAGATAATTCGATTATAAAAAATACATTTGGAGACCTGACCATAATGCCGGCAGAGAGTCTAGTAGTGAGGGCGAATGATACTAATCCAGATAATTTGCAGGAGTGGCAGAATTCGGTAGGAGCAGTATTGGCATTAATAAACAGTAGTGGTTATGCAAGTTTCGGAGGAGGAGGAGGTACAGGAAATTCGGTGTTGTCTTTGGGAGGGAATACAGGAATGATATCTCAGATAAACCTAGAGAGTTCAGGGAACATAGATGTGTTGAATCCAACAGATGGAGATTTGTGGTGGAATGGAACAGAGTTGTACTTTTTTGATGGAGATAGGAATACGAATTTGTTAACAGGAGGTAAGGAGGAATACATAGTATATGGATTAGTGAGTGATAACAACTATTTGTCATTAAGTCATAATCAGAATACATATGCAATGGAAGCACAGGGTTATGTGTGTGTAGGAGGAGAAGAGGATGCTAATTGTACAGGAGGACAATGGAAGAATATTAGTGAATGGGGGAAGGTAATAACAGATACAGGATATTTGGATTGGTATACAGCAGATAAGATGTCGAGCAACGTTAATGTGAATACAGGAGATATACAGTTGGGGAGTAATAAGTCATATGGGATATATACATCAGAACCAATAAGGACGACAGGAGCAAAGAAGTATGGAGATATATCATGGACAGAGGATTTAGGAAGTACAGGTAAGATATCAGTATTAACAAGGAGTGGTACACCAGAGCAAAGATACGAGTATATGACAGATTCTTTAGTATATTCACAGGAGTTATCACCAGATGGTAAAACATTGTACATAGGGGGAGAATTTCGTAATATCTATGAGAAAAACTATGGAACAGCTATCCCCATAGATATAACCACAGGAGAACCGGTGGAAGGAAACTGTCCCAATAAAATGGGAGGGGATGTATATGCTTCAATTTCAGATGGTAATGGAGGGTGGTATCTAAGTGGTGCTGGTATTGGGGTAGAAACGGTTAGTGGTATTCACAACTATTATGATTTGATCCACATAAGGGAAGACTGTAGTCTTGATCCAGACTTTGGGTTTGATACTGGACTTTATATATATTCCCTTTATCTCAAAGATAATGTACTTTATGTAGGTGGGGATTTTACAAGTATAGGTGGTCAAAGTAGAAACAGGTTGGCAGCGATTGATTTAGCAACGAACTCTGTAACGAGTTTTAATCCTAATGTTGATGGTACCATTCGAACTATGGTTATGAGTGATAATATTTTGTATATAGGGGGCTCTTTTACAAGTGTAGGAGGACAGGCTAGAAGTAAATTAGCAGGAATAGATATAACTACGGGTTTAGTAACAAACTTCAGTGCAGATGCAAATGATGTAGTGTATGCTCTTCAGATTAGGAACAACATTCTTTATGTAGGAGGTTCTTTTACTAGTATAGGCGGTCAGAGTAGAAATAGATTGGCAGGGATAGATTTAACAACTGGCTCAGTAACAAGTTTTAATCCAAATGCGAACAATACAGTTAGGGCAATGATTTTAAGAGATAATATCCTCTTTTTAGGGGGAGAATTCACTAATGCCGGAGGGCAAACAAGGAATAAGGCTGCAGCAATAGATGTAAATACTGGTGTTGCAACGAATTTTAATCCGAACATTAGTGGTACTACATATGCCTTAGCTATAGGGGATGGGATAGTCTTTCTAGGAGGTGCTTTCTCATCTGTGGGTGGGAAACTTAGATCGGCCCTCGCTGCAGTTGATATGGTATCAGGTGCAGTGACAGACTTTGTAGCAAACTTTAATAGGACAGTATGGACATTGCAATTGACTGGAAACATCTTGTATGTAGGAGGAATTTTCCATAGCACAACTAATGATACAGGAAGAACTAGGGTTGGAGCAATAGATACCGAAACAGGTCTAGCGACAAGCTTTAATCCAAATGCTAATGGTACAGTCTGGGGAATGGTTTTAAGAGATAATGTCCTCTTTCTAAGAGGGGATTTCACCAATGTCGGAGGACAGACAAGGAATAGAATAGCAGCTGTAGATACTACAACAGGTTTAGCCACAAGTTTTAATCCAAATGTGAATGGAACAGTAAATGCAATGTTACTATCAGGAAATATCCTTTATGTGGGAGGTAGTTTTACGAGTATAGGAGGACAGAGTAGAAATAGGTTAGCAGCGATAGATATAACGACAGGGTTAGTGACAGGGTTTAATGCTAATGTAAATGGTCCAGTATTTAGCTTAAAAATAAATGGTGGAACTTTGTATGTAGGGGGAGATTTTACTACAATAGGAGGGCAGACAAGGAACAAGATAGGGGCAGTAGATGCAACCAGTGGGGCTGTAACAGATTTTAATCCAAATGCAAATGGTATAGTGCGAGCATTAGAGGTAGGTGATAATGTTTTGTATGTAGGAGGGGAATTCACAAGTGTTGGAGGACAAACAAGGAATAGGATTGCTGTTGTAGATATGGCTACAGGATTAGCAACAAGCGTTGATTTGAATGCAAACAATATAGTAAGAGTATTACTACTGAAGGATACAACTCTTTACATTGGAGGAGATTTTACTACAATAGGAGGTCAGACAAGAAATAAAGTAGCTACTATGGACACAACAACAGGAGGGATAACAAGCTTTAATCCTAGTGTGTATGCTAATGGTATATTCTCTTTGCTATTGTATGGCAATGCACTCTATCTTGGTGGAGATATATGGTCTGTAGGTAGTACAAGAGCTGATTTCCTTGCCCCAATCGATATCACCACCTCTAAGGTATTGGTGAAGAGACCTGAGCAATGGAGTACATGGTCAGAAGGAAGTATCATCAAGAACCTAAATAATGCTAATGATCATACTACATGGGTAGGTAATGGAGCTACAGTATCAGATGGTACTGTGACAAGAAGTGTAAAGTACTTCGAAGATGAGAATGAGAGTGTAGCAGGCAACACAACTAAGGTAGTATCAACATCTTCAGGACAATATGTTCAATCAATAATTTCGTCATCAGATCTTTCTAATTACGATTATATAAGCATGTGGGTATACTCAAATCAAGTAGGTACAAGCCTTAGAGTAAGCATAGGAGAAGATACTAGTAATCTAAAGAACAAAGACATAGTGATAGATGTAGCTAACACATGGCAGAAAATATATTGGGACATATCAGGAATACTAATGTCCGAAAAAGATGGAATTACGACACTCCGAGTAACCAATCTCTCGAGTAGTAGTAACACCTTCTACATAGACAATATATCAGCAGAGAAACTACCTTCAAACAGCGAAGGCTATGAGATACAAAGTCCGGGAGATGATTACATACAATACAGGGTAATCTTCACAAATACAGATGGAATTTCTCAACCAAAGGTGTCAGACATCTCCCTAGAGTACAATACAGACTATGGTTTAGAATACACAGATAGCAACACCATAAAGATGTATAATGGTAGCGGAAGTAGTCAATATTTAAAAATCAAAGCAACAAAAGGAGACACACAGTTTGTATCCAACATACCAGACAAAGGAGATGCCATAGCATTCTCATTCAATACAACAAATAGCATTATAAATGAGAACACAAAACTATTCTCAGTAAACAATTCAGGAACAGAAAAGATGTACATAGACGCATATGGTAATGTATATATCACAGGAGAAGTGATATCAGGAGGAGCACAATACTTAAAATTCTCTCCGACATATGCACAGACAGATGGTCTATCAGAAAGCAATAGCATATGGATAAACAAGACAAGTACCGGAGGAAACTTAGTGAAATTACAAAACAACTCAACAGACATGTTTGTAGTAAACAGTACAGGAGATGTATTGACACATGGTACAGTAGAGATAGAAGGAGGAGTATTAAAACTGGGAGACAATGGTAATATTCGATTTAACAGTGTGAGTGAAGAGGTAGAGATAAGCAAAGATGGAGGAAGTACATGGGTAAAGGTAGGAGGAAACAGCGGGAAGATTGTAATCTCAGCAGAATATGCAGGAGCGGTGTTAAGTGAAGATGGTACGGATAATATAGGGAATATGACATCGGACAACACAGGATCAACAGATAACTCAATGAACTATTACGAATGGACCAGTAGTGAAAGTACTCTAAATGACTATGATATAAGGGTAAGAATGGCTCTCCCATCAGATTTTGAAAGTTGGGGAAGTGGTGGAGTAACAGTACACTATGCTACAGAATCAGTATCAGCGACGAGCAACAAACTGAGTTTGTATATATTTGAGCAAAGCAAAACAACAGTAGATGCTCAGCAGGAAAACTTAGTATCCACCACTGCTGGAGTATGGGCAACATCAAAATTAAATGGAAGTGATCTGAATGAATGCACAGGTAGTGGAACACAGTGTATTTTAGACATTAAAGTATTCTCATCTTTGGATAACTATGTGAGGGTGGGAGACATAGTTTTAGAATATGTCCGCACATTGTAGCAGAAATGTTTTCTTTAAGATAAAAAGCAACTAAATTAGCAGGTAATACATACCATCGCCAATATGGGGAAGAAAAGCTTTATATAGTCATGATTCTAAGCTTTGTAATTATAAAACTACAGATAGCTTTAGCTAATAGATACGAAGTGAATCCCATAGTTGGCCAGATACATCTATTCCAAAATCTCGCATATATCTTAAACCTCTGTACATCGGTATTTTCTACCTATTAATACAGCTCAATAAAATTCTACAATACTGTCTGTAATCTCATAACCTTTTGGATAGGAAATCAGCAGGAAAATCTTTGACACATTTGAATAAATTCACATATACTGTATAGATAGACATTACTGTCCTTGTTCTGTTGTGTCTCGTGTTTGGACAACTAAAACAATATGAGTAAAACTGACTGCCTAAAACTAATAACCGTAAGGATTACAACAATAATCTCATGCGTATTCTTGCTGACAATAACCATGGGAGAAATGACATATGGGGCAGGAACAGACACAATTAATGTAGAGGGGAAGATAGTGAGGAATGATGCAGGCCATGAAGGAATGAATGTAGTAACAGGTTCTCCAGCATGTGTGGTAACAGGAAATTCAAATGACACCTGTGACTTTAGAGTAAGATATTACTCTAGTGCAACAGGAGGAACTTTGTATCTCACCGAGACATTTCAGAACATAGAGATAGGTCAATACAACGGAGGTTTCAATATCTCACTTGGGAGTGGAACAACGACGGCAGGTACATACAGTAATCTGAGTGGGATGGTAAAGGGAGAGGATGTGATATATATGGAAATATCATTTTCTCCAGCAGGAGACGGAACATACACAGAGACATTTGGAAGAATGCCACTTCAGTCATCAGCATATGCCATAAAGTCGAAGTATTCATCAGGAGCGAGTAGTGCATTTCAATTTGCACAATCATCAGATCCATCAGGATATACCAATCCAGTAGCAGGAATGGTTTACTTTGATACTACAACGAATACATTAAAGATATATAACGGAAGTAGTTGGGAGAAGATATCGAGTGGAGCAGCAGGGACATCCTTGTGGAGTGATGGAGGAACATATACATATCTGACAGATACAGCAGATAGTTTTTCATTGGGATCATCAAGTTATACACCGATAGGGACAAAGAGTTATGCGGATTACATATTGGGATTAACGAGTAATCCGGTATTTTCTTTTGATATGCCAACGGATAGATTAAGTGTGTGGGGAGACAAGGAGCAAACAGGTCTGACAGTACTTAGTGGTTATGACTCTACAGATTCATGGCCATTGGTAACATTTCAATCAACATCAGCAAATTTTGGGTCAGCGGTATTGAATGTGGTACAGGGAGGAACAGGAAAGATAGCGACATTCTACAAGGGAAGTACGGAGGCATTTACATTTGGAAGTGATCAGACATTTTTGATAGGTCAGAGGACGGGAGTACCATCGAGTACAAGTGATAGGCTTTACAATGTAGGAGGAGTGTTGTATTGGAATGGGTCATCGATATGTACATTAGCAAGTGGTTGTGGAGTTACATCATTATGGAGTGATGCAGATACATATACATACTTGAATAGTACGAGTGATAACTTGGTATTAGGAGGAAATAGTTTAGCAACAGCGAAGTTTTTCTTTGATGTGACGAATGGGAGATTGGGAATCGGAACGAGTAGTCCTACTGCAAGAGTAGATATCAGAACTGATAGTCCAACTATAGGGAATGGTGTAGGTGATTTAACGATAATTGCTGTTGGGAAGTTTGTAGTGAAGGCTAGCGATGTAAATCCGGATAATTTGCAGGAGTGGCAGAATTCGGTAGGAGCTGTATTGGCATTGATAAACGGTAGTGGTTATGCAAGTTTCGGAGGAGGAGGTACAGGAAATTCGGTGTTGTCTTTGGGAGGGAATACAGGAATGATATCTCAGATAAACCTAGAGAGTTCAGGGAACATAGATGTGTTGAATCCAACAGATGGAGATTTGTGGTGGAATGGAACAGAGTTGTACTTTTTTGATGGAGATAGGAATACGAATTTGTTAACAGGAGGTAAGGAGGAATACATAGTATATGGATTAGTGAGTGATGACAACTATTTGTCATTAAGTCATAATCAGAATACATATGCAATGGAGGCATATGGTTATGTATGTGTAGGAGGAGAAGAGGATGGTAATTGTACAGGAGGGCAATGGAAGGATATTAGTGAGCTGGGTAAAATCACGGATACAGGATATTTGGATTGGTATACAGCAGATAAGATATCGAGCAATGTTAATGTGAATACAGGAGATATACAGTTGGGGAGTAATAAGTCATATGGTATATATACATCAGAACCAATAAAAACAACAGGAGCAAAGAAGTATGGAGATGTATCTTGGACAGAGGATTTAGGAAGCACAGGTAAGATATCGGTATTAACAAGGAGTGGTACACCAGAGCAAAGATATGAGTATATGACAGATTCTTTAGTATATTCACAGGAGTTATCACCAGATGGGAAAACCTTATATATAGGGGGACATTTTACCAATATCTATGAGAAAAACTATGGAGGGGCTATCCCTATAGATATAACCACAGGAGAACCAGTGGAAGGAAACTGTCCCTATGGAATTGGAGGGGGTATGCAGGCTTTAATTTCAGATGGCAATGGAGGGTGGTATCTGGGTGGTATTGATATTGGCATAGAAACAGTCAGTGGTATTCACAAGAGTGATGATTTGATCCATATAAGGGAAGATTGCAGTCTTGATCCAGACTTTAAGTTTGGCGTCGGTGGTGATGGGTCCTCTATATACTCTTTGTATCTCAAAGAGAATATACTCTATGTAGGAGGTTATTTTACCAGCATAGGAGGACAGAGTAGAAATATGCTGGCAGCGATTGATTTAACAACAAACTCTGTAACTAGTTTTAATCCTAATGTTAGTTATTTCATTCAAGTTATGACTATGAGTGATAATATTCTATATATAGGGGGCTCTTTTACAATTGTAGGAGGACAGACTCGGAATAGATTGGCAGGGATAGATATAACTACGGGCTTAGTAACAAGTTTTAATCCAAATGCGAATGGTACAGTGTATGCTCTTCAGATTAGGAATAATATCCTTTATGTAGGAGGTTATTTTACCACGATAGGAGGACAAAGTAGAAATAGGTTAGCAGGGATAGATTTAACAACTGGCTTAGTAACAAGTTTTAATCCAGATGCGAATAATACAGTCTTGGTAATGGCTTTTAAAGATAATATTCTATATTTAGGAGGAGATTTTACTACAATAGGAGGTCAAACTAGAAATAAGGCTGCGGCTATAGATGTAGGTACTGGTGCAATAACGGATTTTAATCCCAACTGTAGTGGGGGCGTAAACGATTTAGTGATAGGGGAAGATACAATCTTCTTAGGTGGTTATTTTACAGCAGTTGGTGGGGTGCCTAGGGGACATCTTGCTGCAGTCAGTATAGTATCAGGAGCAGTGACAGACCTTGTAGCAAACTTTAGTGAGACAGTATGGACATTGCAATTGACTGGAAATATCTTGTATGTAGGAGGAGAGTTCCATAGCACAAGTAATGATACAGGAAGAAATAGGATTGGAGCGATAGATACCGAAACAGGCTTAGCAACAAGTTTTAATCCGAATGCAAATAATATAGTCAGATCAACGATTTTAAAAGATAACATTCTGTATGTAGGTGGTCAATTTACAAGCATAGGAGGTCAAGCAAGGAATAGAATTGCTGCTGTAGATACTACAACGGGCTTAGCAACAAGTTTTGATCCAAATGCAAATGGCTCTATATATGTGATGTTACTATCAGGAAATATCCTTTACGTGGCAGGTAATTTTACGAGTATAGGAGGACAGAGTAGAAATAGATTAGCAGCTATAGATATAACGACAGGGCTAGTAACAAGTTTTAATCCAAATGCAAATAATGCAGTCTGGACAATGATTTTAAAAGATAATATTCTATATGTAGGAGGAGATTTTACTACAGTGGGAGGTCAGACAAGGAACTACATAGGGGCAATAGATACAACTACTGGGGCTGTAACAGATTTTAATCCAAATGCAAATGGTAAAGTGGCTGCATTAGAGGTAGGTGATAATGTTTTGTATGTAGGAGGTCAATTTACAAACATAGGAGGTCAGACAAGGAACTACATAGGGGCAATAGATACAACTACTGGGACTGTAACAGATTTTAATCCAGATGCAGATTGGATAGTGCAAGCACTGGAGGTAGGTGATAATGTTTTGTATGTAGGAGGAGAATTCACAAATATAGGAGGTCTAGCTAGAGAGAAATTAGTAGCAATAGATACAACGACAGGCTTAGTAACAGGTTTCAATCCTAGTGCAGAAGGAGCCGATGTATACTCTTTGTTATCGTATGGCAATGTACTCTATGTTAGTGGAGTTTTATGGAGTGTAGGCGGTGCATATGTTAATTATCTTGCCCCAATCGATATCACCACCTCTAAGATATTGGTGAAGAGACCTGAGCAATGGAGTACATGGTCTGGAGGAAGTATCATCAAGAACCTAAATAATGCTAATGACCATACAACATGGGTAGGTAGTGGAGCTACAGTATCAGATGGTACAGTAACAAGGAGTGTAAAGTACTTCGAAGATGAGAATGAGAGTGTAGCAGGCAACACAACTAAGG
>DAOOVT010000015.1:0-12164 GCA_035370405.1 Candidatus Dojkabacteria bacterium
TCTCTTTTATCTATAACCTTGGTATTTTCACATTCACAAAAAGGACATTTCATAATTAAAACACAATATATTGTACTTGGTACATAAGGTACTACAACAGGTAGTACTGGTCAACAGCTTATAGCACAACAAAAATTAGTTATGTTTGTCAAATAGGCAAAGAAATACAAAACTGCCAATACTACAAGATAGTTAATATGAAGAGGAAAAATATTTTAAAAAATAGTATAATACATAAGGAATATTAGAGAATGGCTCGTTAAATCAAAAAAGGAGAAATTATGAGAATACTAGATTTTTTGTTAATGTCCTTATTTCAGGACACAATGTATCTAGGGGAAGATGAAAGTACAGTAATTGTTGATATGAGCACAAATGACTTACATATAAACAATACTATGTATAATCAAATCCTTTTCCATTACTGCAAAGATGGTCATATAAAAAAATTGGATATAGAACCATTTACAATGATCGTCAAATTAAAAGTAGATGATGGAAGTACTATGTACGAGTCTTATTCCATAGGTTTTGAAGAATTACTATGGAGGAAAATACTCTAACTGTTTCAATCAGAGGGAAAAACAATACCTTCTTTTTAAAGATGTGCGTTTTTCTCTCTGATCCTCTCCATACTAAATAAATTTACCAACCTTTCCAATGATTATATCCCTAAATGATTTTCAAAAGCTAAAAGATACTAAATTAAAGGATAAAACAATTGTTGCAACATCAGGTTTCTTTGATCCGATACATCCCGGTCATATCTCTTGTATTAGGGAATCAAAAAAATTTGGAGACATACTAGTTGTGATAGTTAATGGGGATAATCAATGCGTTACCAAAAAAGGAAAACCATTTATACCTGCGAAGGATAGGGCATATATAGTTGATAGTATAAAGGATGTTGATTATGTCATAATATACGATCATGCTACGAAGTATGATTGCTGTGATGCCCTAGAAGCTATAAAACCTAATGTCTTCACTAAAGGTGGAGATAGAGATACATCTAAAAAAGTTCCAGAAGCTGAAATTGTTGAAAAGTATGGTGGCATTGTAAAATACAATGTAGGCGACCCGAAAGTTTGGTCAAGCTCAGATTTTCTTAAAGATTGGGTAACCTTTTCTAATACAAATAACAAGAAAAGTTAATTTGCTTTCTCTTTTAAATATGCATAAACAGAGTTTGATGCAATAGCACCTTCTGATACTGCGCAAACAATCTGATGAAAGTAATTTGAATTTGTGGTGCAATCTCCTGAAGCCCACACTCCTTCGACATTTGTACGCTGTTCATTATCCACTTTTATATATCCTTTCTTGTCTGTTTCTAATCCTAGCCTTTGAGCCACTAAATTATTTGGTTCACATCCAATCTCTACAAAGAGGCCGTCTATGTCAATGTAACTTGATCCATTATATTCTTTTGACAGCTTAACCCTTTCGAGTCTATTCTCACCTTCCAATGAAGTTACTAATGTACTAAATATAATCTCAACATTAGATTTTTTTGTTAATTCATTGATTAGTCTTGGTTCTGCTTTCAATTCAGTTCCCCTATATATTACATATACCTTCTTAGCTATATCCGAAAGCATTAAAGCAGACATAACAGAAGCACTTCCTCCTCCAATCACTCCTGTTACTTTATTTTTGAAAAACATCGAATCACATGTAGCACAGTATGATAGTCCCTTTCCTAAATATTCGTCTTCTTTTGGTATCTTCAATTTACTTCTATCAGTCCCTGTAGCAACTACTATTGTTTTACATAACACCTCTTTGTTTGAATCTGTTTTAATTGAGAAAGTCCCATTTCTTTTTTCAATATTTACAACACTTTCCAGCAAGAACTCTGAGCCATTAATCTGTGCTTGCTCCTTGAATTTTGATGAAAGTTCAATACCAGAGATTTCATTATATCCAGGATAATTGGAAATAACATGAGCTTGAGTCATAGTTCCTCCTTGAAGCTTTCCAATTATTATATTTGATAGATTATACCTCCCAGCATATATGCCTGCAGAGTAACCAGCAGGGCCAGAACCAATTATTGCCAAGTCATAAATCTTCATTTGCTTATTCGTATTAACAATTATATATGGAAGTATACATGAAAAATTCATTTTGGGGGAAGGACTCGGACGAGAAATACAAATTAAGGTTGAAAAACCAATACTTTCTCGTCCGAGCAGGATATTACTAACTTACAAGTCTTTCTATGGGAACTAATTTTCCATAGAAAAGAGTTTCTCCGTCTATGGTTTTTGAACCACAAATAAATTCTTTTTTTATCTGATCATCATCAGACTCAGAAAGAAACGGTTCACCAATATCGAAGATTGGAAAATTAAATGACCAATTCTCAGGGTCAAATTGCACCTCACATCTACACAAAACCTTTTTCAACATAATTTTCTCCTTTTGTTATTAATATCCTGTTAAAGAGCTAAGGATATCTAATCCTATAGTATTATACCATAATATCAGGAAATTATGCAACAAAACCCCAATCAAACTGGTTAGTAAGTACAAGAGGTTGATTCTCTTTTACAATAACCATATATTCAAACATAACACTGTTACCGCCATGAATAGTTCTAGCCGTCCATCCATCTTTGTCTATCTTAATATCATCAATATCATCTACAACCTGACACTCAATACATATCACCATACCATCTTCTAAAAGTGTTCCCTTATGCCTTACTCCATAGGCAGGAATCTCTGGTTCATCATGCAGTGTCCTCCCTATGCCATGCCCTACAAACATACTCAACACATTGTATCCATTCCTTAATGCTTCTCTCTCCATCTCATATCCTAAATCACCAGTTCTGTTCCCAACTACCGCTTTTGAGACAGCATTTTCTACTGCATATCTTCCTGCATTCAAAAGCTTAGTGTTTTTTTCATTAGGGTCACCAACACTCCAAGTCCAACAATGATCGGTATATAGTTTGTGATATACAATTCCGAAATCGATTGACACTAAATCACCTTTCTTCAATGGAATATCCTTAGGAATTCCATGCACAGGAACATCGTTTACACTAATACATGTACTCCAATTGTAACCTTGTACTCTTTTAAAAGCAGGATGAACTGAATTCTCAAAACAAAGTTCTTCAGCTCTCTTATCTATACCAGCAGGGGTATTTCCTTCCTTAACGAGAGTTCCTAACTCTTTTAATATATTGGTAGAAATTTTTCCAGCTTCTATTAGTGTCTTTTCTTCATTTTCATTTTGAATAATCATTTGTCCATTATATACCAATTCTCATACTATTTCCCAATGATATACAACTGAGATACAGCCCTTGTTACCCCAGTGTACAACCATCTTCTCCAAGTATCATCATCCATTTTGGGAAATCTTTCTTCAAAGAGAACAACTTTTTCGCATTGACTTCCCTGTGCCTTATGCACAGTAAGTGCATAACCGAAATCAAAATAATTAACATTTTGAATAATATCTGGAGTAGGGGAGATATTATTAAAATGAGAAATATCTATATTTAAAAAATATATTTGATCTTCGCCATCAAACTGCACTTCTGTTTCATAATATGCCTTAGAACCCTTTCCCTCTGTCGTTATCGATACAATACTTCCTAGCATACCATTGTAAATTCCTTCATCATGATTATTCTTCAGACATATAACTCGATCTCCTGTCTGTGGTTTTGAAGATTCAAATTGTAACAGTTTTCTGACTTCTTTGTTTATCTGTATTCTAGTTCTATTATACCCTGTTAATACCATTAGATTTTGATTGTATGATGAAAATGTATCAGTAAGAAAATCCTGCACGTAATCATCATTTCTATCAAACTTTATCACAGTACTGCTATATTCTCTTACTGGAATATCTCCATATTCTCTGGCAATCCTAGATATTTCAATAATTGGATTATTCTTTTCTTGCCTATAAATTTCTTCAAGCCTTAAAATTGGTTCACTCATTAGATTAAACTTACCCTCAATAGGGGGAAGTTGTCCATGATCTCCAACAGCAAGTATTCTTCTACCGAAGGACAAAAGATCATTCCATATATCCTCTGAAACCATTGATGCTTCATCTATTACTATTAAATCGTATACAAAATCATCGTTCGATATTTTCGTCCATCCTAAAATTTTTCCTTTCTCATTGATAACAGGTTTGTATATTAAACCATGTATAGTACCAACATAATCAGATATTTTTAATGATTTAGTTTCTAGCAGTTTCTTTTTAAGTACTAACGAAGCTTTCCCTGTATATGAGCAGTAGGCTATTCTCACATCATTATCCATGTTATGCAGTAAATTATTCAAATACCCAAGCAGAGTAGTTTTCCCAGTACCCGCATATCCTCCTAATGTTATGTATTGAGATTTATTCCCTTTGTACCACGATATAATATCTGCTATCACAGATGATTGATTTTTTGAAAGCTCAATTTTCATAATATATCTAAACAGGGTATGCTTTTTCTAATTCTCTTTCAATACTCATCAATCTATTGTATTTAGCAACTCTTTCACCTCTACTCATAGATCCTGCTTTTATATAGTTTGTACAAGCTCCTACTGCAAAATCTGCTATAAATGTATCGTCTGTCTCTCCAGATCTATGAGACATAATTGTTTTCATACCAGAGTTAGTAGCTAACTCTAGGGCATTCTTTGTTTCTGTAAAAGTTCCTATTTGATTAGGCTTTATCAGTACAGCATTTGAAGCCTTTAATTCAATACCTTGTTTTAGCCTTATAACATTAGTAACATACAAATCATCTCCAACATTCAGAATTCTATTTCCATATGTTTCCTCAAATAGTTTAAAGCCATCCCAATCATCTTCTGCAAAGGCATCTTCTATGGAAATAATTGGATATTTTGATATCCATATACCATACATTTGACAAAGCTCTTCTGATGACATAGTTTTGTTTTCGATCGATAGACTATATTTTCCATCTGCATAGAAATTACTTGCTGCACAATCAATCGCTAAGGAAATATCTGTTCCTAGTCTTAGATTTGAATCTATGATTGCTTGAGTCATCAATTCTAATGGTCTTTCATTACTTCCTAATGATGGGGCATATCCTCCTTCATCTCCAACCGTAGTAGAGTAACCAGCATTTTGCAAAATCTTCCCCAAATTATGAAAGCATTCACTTCCCCATTGTACAGCTTGTTGTACGCTGGCGGCTCCATTCGGAATAAACATATATTCCTGTATATCAGAAGAACCTTTGGCATGTTTTCCTCCATTTATGACATTTATCATGAGCTTTGGCATTTCTTTAACTGTAAGGGAATTATTAAATATATCAGCTATGTATTTGTATAGTGGAATATTTTCTAATTCTGACAATGCTCTTACATACGCTAAGGATACAGAAAGTATTGCGTTTGCCCCAAGATTGGATTTGTTTTCAGAGCCATCTAATTCAATTAAAATCCTATCACACTCCTCTATACTCCTTAATTCCTTTCCTACAAATAGTGGTGATATTTTTTCATTTACATTGGTAATTGCTTTCAGAACTCCTTGTCCCAGGTATCTAGAATTATCACCATCTCTTAATTCATGAGCCTCATATTTTCCTGTAGAAGCACCACTCGGAACACAGGCACTGACAATTTTTCCATTTTCTAACCATATATTGCATTTAATGGTTGGGTTTCCTCTGGAGTCTAGAATTTCTTCTGCATATAGTTTTGTTATCTTCATTTTCTTTAATTTTTTAAGTTATTCTTAATATGTGTAAATATACCATATATATATAAATCCTACATAAGAATTTATTGCAACACATATGCGGCCCATAGTCTTGCATCTAAATCATAGTAATGGTATAATGTCGTCGTGCTAGTAAATATTGTTTGTTGCTCATTAAAAAGGAGAGTGGGATATGAAAAAGTTTGTATTGTTCTTAGTAGTCATTGTGGCTATATCAATGACATTTACCGTCGTACTGGCTGACCGTCGTTCATGTAATGAAGAGGAGGTGCAACGGGCAATACAGAGGTGTCTCGACTGGAATCCAACTTCAACAATGGTGGGATGTATGGCTTCCGATAATGGGGTTAATGGAACGACAATTACATATCAATGTAATTTGCCTAATCCGAAACCAGGAAGTCCCAAAAAAGAACCGGCTTACGAAGTACCGATTCCTTTTGTCCAGGCTGTGGACTGTCCCTGTGGGGTAGAATATAGTTGGGAGCAGATCATGAATCCAAAAGATATTGTTTATGATGTATATACAATATCAAATACCCCATTGTTCAGATGGAACAACGGAAGGTATGAGGATCCTAATCTAGCCCAAGTACACTACCTAGTAGCCCCTCCTGAGGAATCTGCTATTAAATTGGTATGTGGTGATACACTAGTATCTCCAGAAAAGTTGCCAAAAGTCTCAGATGCAAATTTCTTGTTCTATCAGCCAGGTTGTTTTCCAATTGTGTATTCTGGAACCGAGGTTCCTGAACGCATAGATCCTTCTATGTATTTGTCTTCTAATAATATAAAGATTAAGAAGATTTTCAGTTGCCAGGGAGATCCCAGGATAAAAAAGTAAGTAAACTAGCACATTGTTATCGTATATAATATACGATAACTTAAAGAAGGGATGCCCGGATAGAAATTTAGTGAGATTAATTTCTCCTAAGTATATGTATATTACATATTTTCCATCCAGGCTCCCTTTCCTATTTTTCATTGTTTTGAAATTTTTTTGCTTTTATGCCTTAATTTCTGTTGTACATACCTTTGAGATTAGTATATCATCTGTGATATGGATCAAAAATTTCTTTTTTTTGACACTGAAACTACTGATGTACAATCTAAGGATTTAGTACAATTAGCATTTACTGATGGTAAAGATATTATTTTCAATGAATATTTCAAACCTCAGAACAAAATATCGTATTCTGCTATGGCAGTACACCATATTACTCCAGAATTTTTGGAAGACAAAGACACATTTGAATCTGCAAAAGTAAAGAAACAAGGAAAAGATATCGAGTTTAAGGGAACTTCATTAAAGGACTATTTGAATTTTCTTGGACAAAAATATATATGGGTTGCACATAATGTAGAATTTGATTTAGAGGTTCTTCAGGAAAAAGGTGTTGTTATTAATAAATACATTTGTACATATAAATTGGCAAGAAATCTTTTTGAAGATGAAAGAACAGGTGGAGATATTGAAAGCTATTCACTTCAATTTTTAAGATATTATCTCGGTTTGTATAGGAAGGAACAAACTGAACATAATACAGCTCATGACGCAATGAGTGACGTCTTTTTTCTAAAGGATTTATTTAATTATATACAGGAAAATAGTAAGTTTACAGTTGAACAAATGTTGATGGTTACTAAACAACCTGCATTTATTAGGACTATTTCTTTTGGGAAATATGCAGGTAGAACACTAGAGGATATTGCTAAATTGGATAGAGAATACTTAGAATGGTTAGAGGAAACAGTTTCTGACAGACCTGACTTGGTTTGGAATATAGAGAGAGTATTAAGTGGGAGTAGTGATAATATTGGGGGATTATTTGGATGAATAAAAAACGAAAAATATTGATAATGTTGATTTTTTTCCTTTTGATTTCACTATCAGGGTTAGTACTCTGGTATCTTTTCTACTACAGATGTAATCTTAGTATTACTAATTTTGAATCTTTTGATGGTTTTATTGCCTCTAATTCTTGTAAAGAAAGAAAATATTCAGTAAAGGGAATATTGTATAACATTGAAGAAAAGGAAGATGATGTTACATTTGATTTTAATGCTTTTGATGAAAAGCATAATGAAAGTATATATATTGAGGATATTTCATTACCAGTATCCTCTAGAACTGAATTAGAGAAAGTAATGTCTAATTCTGAATTAATGCCAGTAAATATTGATATTCTGTTTGCAAGAAGCAGTCTATTTGAAGACTATACATTAAAATCTTTTACTATCTCTAAATTAGAAATTAGTAAAGAAGAGATAGCTGATACATTGAAAAAGATGTATGTAGCTATTAAAGATAATGGGAATATAGAAATACCTAATTATGATGAATATTCAGGATTACCATTTGCTCAAGTTGATATTGTTAATGATTTATTAGGATTTAAAACAATCGGATACAATGTATATCCTTTGTATAGACCACTAGTTGAAACCAGCCTTCTTAATACTCCTTTGAAAGATGAAATATTAGGGGAGTATTCTTCATCTGATATAACTACATATCTTAACAAAGTTTCAAAATTTAAAACTACAACATTGGACAAGGATAAAAGTGAAGAAGAGAAAACAAATGCATCAAAAATTTTTCCATTTGGTTGTGTTTTAGCAGAAAAATTAATAAATAGTGAGAATTTAGAAAATGAAGCAAGAGATATAATCTTGAATGAATATTGTAATATTGATGAATTAACAGAGAAATTAAACAGTATTACAGATAGTAGAAAATCATATGAATATGATATGAATGATTTAATTGGATCTATAAATTTAAATAGAATAACAATAGATGATACTAGTGAAAATCTTTCAGATTGGAATATATCTATAATATCTGATGTGTCTTCTGCAGAAAGAATTTACAATACAAGTTTGCTAACGGATGAGAAAAAGGAGATATTACAATCGTCATTGGCGACAATTTTAGTTACAAATAATGAATTAACATTAAATAATGTTTGTAAGATTGCTTCAGTATCAGAAAAGGATTCTGATATTTATGAAAGGATTAAAATCCTTTTCATAGAAGGTATATCTAAAGGTTTGAAATTAATAGACAGTGATATTCATTCTATTTTGTGGTGTTTAGAGGCATATAAGGAAGATGAGGATTTTAATGATTTTTACACATCTATCCTTATGAAATTGTACTATACAAATATTCAAGAGAAAAAAGGTGTGTATGGTCTTTGGAATAAGAACAAGCTTACATTGGAAGGTAATTCTAAATTCTTTAGTATATTATTAGATAAGTATGAGAATTAAGATAAAACATGATAAAAAGTTTTTGCTGATTTTCATTGTCTTTTCTTTTTCCTTACTATTTCTTTATTTTAATGAAAAAAATGTTGAAGGAGCTTGTTATTCAGGTAGTACATGTGTTTCTTGGAATCCTTGCTGTGGAATGACTTATATTCCTGGATATTGTAATACTCATTGTAATATCTATGGTCAATGTCGTACAGAATGCGGTGGAGGGTATAATGTTTGTACTTCATGTTGCACTGCATATGAGCCTATTGAAGTACCTTGTCCATGTGATAACTCTTGTAATGGTAGCTGTTCTCCCACATGTCCGAGTGGATATTCTAGAACAAACCCAAATAATTTATGTACTAATGAACAAAAGTGGATTTCCTGCGGATATTCTAATGACTGTGGAAACTGGTGTGGTGGTGGTGGGACATGTTACAGATTAGAGACTAATGTACCTAATCCATCTGCTCCATCTTCTGTAATACTTACACTTGACGGAGTTAACTATGATTTGTCCTCTAATCCATCTTCTCCCACTGTCATAAAACCTGCTAATCCATCTAGTACTGCCTCCATTGCCATATATCCTACCATTTCTGCCAACATTAACATAAACAGAGGGGTTGGATATGTTCTTAGAGCAAACAATAAGGGAGTTAATAACGAATGGGCTACATTTAACTGCTCTGCCCCTGATGATTTCTGTAGGGAAGACACTCCTAATTCATATGCATTTACCCCTTCTGCTGGACTAGTTAATATACTTAAACCTAATGCCACAGGAGATATAGGAGGATCGTACTACTCCATAAACAGATGCGACGATGGCAGAATGTACTCCTCTGTAAGACAAACATATTACAAAGTAGACCAACTTCCTTATCTAGATAATTCTAATTGTCCAATGGTTCCTGATGAACAATGTACAATATCAGCAATTATAGATGATATAGGAGGAGCAGATTCTCACACCAAGGGAGGATGTCTTACTACTACACATACAGGAATAGAGGCTAACAATCCATTAAAAATATCTATAGAGGCAAAAGATCCTGATCAAAACAATGAGATAAAGGGTGCTATTGTATGGTTTTCAAAAACATCAGCTCCACAGGCTATGATAACTAGGACATCCACATATACCTATACAAATCCTAATGATATAGGAGTAATGATACTAGATAACCAAGCATATGCGATTACATATGACAACAAATGGGCCCCAATTGCAGACAACATACTGAGGAAGGAAAATAGAGAAGAGCTTGCTAGGATAACAGATATATCTACAACAGACCAAGAAACAAATAAAAAGATATCGTTCAAGATAACATTAAACTCTACAAATACAACAAATCCAGATGGAAAGTATTCAGTAGATATACTTGTCCTAGACTCATATCTAATCAATCCAGAATGGATAGATCAATCATTCATAAAACACTACTTCAATTGGTATTTTGATTTAACCAAACCATCCGTAGACAGTTTCAAACACACAATCATAGACATGCAGAGAATGAATGTGTCATGGTCACTATCTGATGCACAGACAAACATAAAGGAATATGTCATCAACGCATACAGAAGTGATGAATCAGTAATTAACACTTCTATCTCAATTTCCAATAATCCTAATCGAATAACTCTGAATGAAGGCACTCCCCTAGAGGAACAAATAGGTAATCCAGGAAATCCTAATCAATGGGACTATCTAAATGTAAATGCTACTCCTGTTAATGAATCAGCACTTATAGATATCTCTACAAATGAAGGTGGTTCAATAGATATGTATATAACTGCATTTGACCAGGCGTGTAATTACATAACTTCCTCTAACAACAGTGTAAACCTCGACCCTTGGATATCTACTAGAGGAGGTACCTTGTATAGTCAAGGAAATATACTTACAAATCCAAAGGATCTATCCTCTGTTGACGATTCATACTACACGATATCAGGACTACCTACAATTAAAAATGCTACAAAATATCAACTGAAGATAGGGAGTGAAGTAATATCCTCTGCTTCTAGCTTCATAAGAAATGTAATAGAGAGCAACAAGACAAGTGTAAGAGCTACAAATATAGTAGATACAAATGATAGGGTTGATGGATATTATGAGACACTCAAGAAGAATCTAAACAGGAAACAGGAAGAGGTAATGCAAATAGATAACGTAAATGAGTGTCCTAGTGGAGGGAAATGTATAATGTACTCAACAGAAGATATAACCATACCTACGGGAATGGTGTGTGACAAGAGCATACTATTCATGACAGAAGGGAACATCATTCTTAATCCAAACATAGTAGGAGACAATAGTGGACTACACGGTTGCATATTTGTAGCAAAACAAGACATAAATATACTAGAAGGAGATTACAAGAGTACATCAGTAGTAGGATATGATTACATAGAAGGTTTTTTGTATGCTGAGAATCAAGTAAAGATACCATTCACAGACGCAGCAAGAGTTCTACGAGATGGAGTAGAAATATATGGAGGAGTGGTAGCTATGGGCAAGGATTTAACACACAATGGAGCAGAGTCAGGAGTATCCCAAGCTAGAAACCTCAGATTATTCAATGACATAAACCCAGCATTAGTGGTAGTATATGATAGCAAATATACTAAGATATCAGAGATATTCTTTGGCAAGGAGGCGGCTATATTTAAACGAGAAGTCGGGTACAAACCATATTAAAACTAATTAAATTAAGCTTAAACTGCTCATGAGACAACAATGTAAATATACAGCACAAGCGTTAACCATAGCTATGGTTGTGCTTGTTGTTTCCTCCATGATAGCACTCTCCATACTAGCCAGAGTGACGAGAGATAAGCAATCGGTGGTAGATGAGAGAGCTTCAGCAGAAGCATTAGAAATATCGGGACTTATTACTGATAAGGTGTCTAGTTATCCATTGGAAACAGTAATGACTGCGATCAATGCAACAGGGAAGCCAATAACTTTTCCAGATGGAGTAATTCTCAAAGAAAATAGTGAATCTACTGATATATCTGCATTACTTACCTCTCTTGGTGATGAAATCGGTTTAACAAGTGTAAACTTTTGTCTTCCTTCAGAAGGAAATGAGTACAATATTACTCTCAAAGAAGCAGATGAAACTTCTCCATATGAAGTAACGCCAGGGCA
>DAOOVT010000016.1:0-8796 GCA_035370405.1 Candidatus Dojkabacteria bacterium
TGCCTCCTACTATCATGATATAATTACAAACATATGGATAAAAACATCAAAAATCTAAAAAAAGTATTAAAAAAATCCCAAGATATCCTCATAATAACACACAAAGGGCCAGACATAGATGCATTTTGTAGTATGCTGATTATATTTAAAATACTAAAACAAATATTCCCATCAAAAAACATACAGATGCAAACAAAACAAAATCCCTCTATGAATCTTCCTGGAATGAAAGATATACAAATAAAAGAAAATATAGACAACACTCAATTTGACACACTAATAATAACAGATGCTTCTGACATAGAAATGTGTAAAGACTCCCAAGACATTCTCATTACTAAAGACAAGAATATCATTATAATAGACCATCACGACACCATAATTCCTCAATCTAAAAACATTCTACTATTCAACAACAATGCTAGCTCTGCCACTGAAGAGGTATACACCCTTCTCTCAGCAACATATCACAAACACTTCAAAATAACTGAAGACATTGCTCAACTCATACAATATGGAATAGTTGCAGATACTGGAAGATTCCTGTATGACATAACCACACCAAACTCTCTCAGAATATTTGCTGACATGATGGAAATATCTCCAATAGACATAGAGGATTTCTCATACAAGAAAGATAAATTTCCTAAAGAATCTACTATTGCAATACAAGAATATCTTAAAACTCTTACCATAGAAGGAGATATGGCCTACATGTACATAGACAGAAAAACAATCGATCAAAATCCTGACTTAAAAAAGGGAGTAAGCGAAGCTCAAGCCTTTCTTCGTGATAAATATCTTAGATACATACAGGGAGTACATTGGGGATTCATAATTAAACCAGACAATACATATCAAAACAATTGGTTTGTATCTTTCAGAAGTACAAAAGGATACCAAGATGTCAAAATAGTAGCTGAAGAATTGGGAGGTGGTGGACACACATATGCATCAGGAGTACCTATACAAGCTGATTCATTGGCAGAAGTATTAAATAGAGTACTTTCAGTAGCAAGAAAATATATTTAAGAATATCTTCATTTTGATTACTATGAGATATGGTGATATAATAACACCATGTTTGAGCATTAAATAGCTCTTCATGCACATTAAAAGCAAAGTATATTAGAAAGGATTTCAAAGGAGGAACGATGTTAGAAGTAACTATAAAGCTAGATGGAAGTGAGTACCAAAAAGTCTACAAAATTTCTAAAAAGAATGAGAAATTTGTAATGGTAACCAATGATTTCAATGATTTGAATGGAAGCTCAATAGATTTAGAATATCAAACTGGAATCACAGGATTATCCATAGATGGAGACTGCCTCTCTGCTGAGAATGTAGAAGCCCTATTCGCCGTCATTGCACAGAGATATATTCAATAAATACTTTGCACAGCACTGTATATACTACTACTTAAGATTTGAAAAAATCAAAAAGACATATATACAGTGCTTAACTTCCTGTACTACTATATTTTCTAACATTGAATTTCCATAAACACTTTGCCACTAAATACAAAACAACACCTATTACAAATCCATAAAATATACTTCTAAAAAATGCCTTCCCCATAAAGAATTTAGCAGGAACAGTTGTTAAAAATGCCAATGGAATTATTCCACAAAACAATATATCTCCTACATTTCTAAAAACATCAATCGGATACTTTGTAATCCCTAAAAGCTCCTTTGCAACTGCTAACAAACCATTCTTAGGACTAGATACTGTAAAACTAGCAAAAATCAAAAAAATTGAATACCAAATAAAAAAGCCTACACACATCGATAACAAACCAAAACACACATCTATTAAAGTAATACTTCCTAAATTACTAACAATATAGTACAAAACTAATACAAAACCAGAAATAGCAGATGACAAATTATATATAAAAAAATCTCCAAATGATGCCAACCATGAAGAACTTATTGGTTTAAGAAGAGTAAAATCAAATGACCCATCTATTACGCTACTTTCTAACCGAATTAAGTTTATCCCAAACACTGCCCACCCTACATAATTCAAAATATTCCATATTCCAATAACAAGATACGCTTCTGACTTACTCCACCCAACATACATTTGAGTATCTAAAAATATCACATTAAGAAGAATAATCTGTGCTAGAACAATATATACAGATCTAACAATAGATATAACTAATTCCTTCTTGTAAATATATCCCCTAGCCAAAGATCCTCTCACAATCCTTTTCCAAACCCTCCAATAGTACTTAATTGTATTTCTAAATCCCCTCTGCTTCATAATATTTAATAAAATGCTTTAAGGTAACTTTATATACAAAAATTAAAATAACAATCCAAAAAATACTAATTAAAAACCCACACAATATTCCAAATCCATCTATTTCATCTAGCAGTATCTCTACAGGAAAAGACAATGTATACCTAAATGGTAATATTTTAAGTAAATATTGCCCAAAAGATGGAAGAAAAACTATTGGAATAAATTCCCCGGAAAGCATAGATGCAGTATTGTAATAGAATATTCTAATTCCATCCATTTCTTTAATTTTTAGGGCTGGAAGAGAAAAAATGTTTCCCAAGAGAAAGTTCATAATAAAAGCAATTACCAAACTAAAAGCAAAAAATACAAATCTCAAAAAATTAAACTTACATACCCATAAATTATTAGCTGATAGAATAAATACACCAATTATGAAAATGGGAATAAAAAGCATAAACCTCACTATATTATTTCCTAAATTTCGTCCAGCATACTCGAGTAAATAATTAAATGGTTTAATTAGAAAATTGGAGAATTTGCCATTTATCATTTCTCTAATACCATTCTCCATAGTAAAATCTGATGCTATCTTTCCGATGAGCATCACAAGAAGATAGTAAGAAGCTACATAGCTTGTATCAACATCAACCCGTGTTTGAGCAACATTCATCCAAACAAAAATAAGAGCCGTAATCTTTATGGTATCTGCAATAATCCATCCTACAAGCTGCTGCTTGTATATTGATTCATTCAAAAAATATGCTTTTATTTCCCTCTTCAATATCCCAAATGAATTCACACTATTTTTTCTTCAATTTATACTCTTTTTCCAATTCCTTCACCTTCCACATAAAAATTCTTGATTTATCTCTTGCTTTTGGATAATCAGATGTAAAGCTCAATGCCTGTTCTAAAATAGCTCTTGGTTTCTCCTTCGCCCATTTTATATACATTGTTGCCCTATCTTTGTCTCCTAGCTTAGATGCAAGTCTCAAACCATATAGCTGATATTCCTTGGAGATATATTTATGCTTATCACCTAAAACTTTCTTGGGATTGGTTTCTAATTTATCAACATCAAAAAGTTCATTCTGACCCATCTTAGTACTAACCTTGCCAGAATCACTCTTCATTTCCGTGATTATATCCTTTATATTCTCCATATCATCTGCATATTAACATAAACAATCTCAATGGCAGAATTACTATTTTTTCCCATTAAATCGAACTTTATCCTTGTATATCTCTCTAGTAGTATTATCTATTTCATTCTTCACCTGAGGGAAGAATGTTCCCTCTCTGCCTGTGATATCCTCTAAGAACCAAAAAATCCTTTCACTCTGTCCGTATCCACTAGTAGGAGGCATACCATATTCAAGCATTTCAACAAAATCAATATCAAGCATGTGGGCCTCGGAATCTCCTTCTTCTCTAAGTTTTTGTTGCTCCAAGAATCTATCCAACTGATCTACTGGATCATTTATCTCAGAATATCCGTTTCCAAGTTCACTTCCTGCAATTACAATCTGAAACCTCTCAGTAACTCTTTTGTCTTTTTCATTTACCTTTGCCAAAGGAGAGAGAAACGTAGGTTGATTGATTAGAAATATGGGACCATCTATTGTACTTCTTACAGATTTCCACAAAGTATCAACAAGTCTATTCTTGTTTATCTTTTCACCAATAGCTATACCATTTTTTTCAACTATAGACAAAAGCTCTTCTTGACTAGCATTGAATATGTCTACTCCAAATCTCTCCTTCAAAAGTTCCACATAGTCAACTTCTTTCCATTCCTCCGCTAAATCAAAAGTATGCCCCCTTGTAGAGAATTCTGTTTTTCCATATACCTTCTGAGCTATCTCCAAGAAAAGCTCCCTAGCCAACTTCATATTGTCCGTAAAATCAGCATATGCCCAATACCATTCTAACTGATAGTATTCTTGAAGATGTTCATCATCCATTCCTTCGTTTCTGAAATTCGGTCCTAAAGTATATATTTTTTCATACCCACCACCTATTAATCTTTTTTGAAACAATTCTGTGGATATTCTCAAATACAAATCTTGATGAAGAGCATTATGATGAGTTACAAATGGTGTTGCATCAGCTCCTCCTGTAACTAATTCGAGCACAGGAACTTCTACTTCCATAAATCCTTTACTTTTTAGGAAATCTCTTTGAACCTGCCAAAATTGTGCTTTTCTTCTAAACATTTCCTTTCTTTCTGGTGAGATATTCAAATCTAAATATCTTCTTCGGAACATTTGCTCTTTGTTCTTCAATCTTTTAGGCATTGGTCTCAGTGCTTTTGTCAGAAGACGGATTTTTTGTGCCATGATGGAAATTTCTCCGGTTCTCGTTTTTCCAATTACTCCACTTACTTCTATGAAATCAGAGATATCCAATAGATTGAGATTATCCCAGTTTAATAGACCTTGCGTGGTATCACCTAAAAGAGAGTCTTTCCTTATCATAACCTGAATACTTCCACTTTCATCCTTTATAACTGCAAATATCAATTTTCCATGTTCTCTCCAAGCAGTAATTCTTCCTGCTAGGATAGTTTCTTTTCCATCATATTCTTCGAAATTCTTGACGATATATCCATTATCATGCTGTTTGTATGTCTTCGCAGGATATGGATTTATTCCAAGTTCCTTTATTTTCGCCAATTTACTTAATCGGATTTCTCTTTGTCCTATTAAATTGCTTTTCAAATTTGTTTCTGTCATGGGTATAAGTATACCTTTTACAAGGATAAATTGGTAGACTATTTCCACTATTCACAGCACAACTCATAATGTATAATCAACTCATGTTAGAAGAAATAATAGCGTTGTGTAAAAGAAGAGGAATTATCTTCCCAAATTCAGAAATATATGGAGGAATCGGAGGTTTCTATGATTATGGACCAGTAGGAGTAGAGATGAAAAATAATTTGAAGCGATACTGGTGGAAGGAGATGGTTACAAAGAGAGAGAATGTTGTGGGAATAGATGGGGCCATTATTACTCATCCAAAGGTTTGGGAAGCGTCAGGTCATGTACAAAATTTTGGAGATGAGGTTGTTGAATGCAAAAAATGTCATCAAAGATTTAGACCAGAGGATATAGATGGTAAGTGTCCAAACTGTGGCTCAAATGATTTTACTGAGCCACGAAAGTATAATCTTTTGTTTCAAACAGAAGTTGGAGTTTTAGAGGATGCTAAGATAAAAGCATATTTGAGAGGAGAAGCGTGTCAGACAATATATCTTGATTTTAAGAATGTAGTAGATAGTACTAGGCAGCAGATTCCCTTCGGAATAGCCCAAATTGGGAAAGCTTTTAGAAATGAGATAACTCCAGGAAAGCTTACTTTTCGATCTAGAGAGTTTGAGCAGTGGGATATGCAATTTTTTGTTCATGATTCTGAGATGGAAAAGTGGTTTGAGTATTGGAAGAATGAGAGAATGAATTTCTACAAGAGTTTGTATAGAAAGAAAGAGAATTTGAGATTTAGGCAGCATGATAAAGAACACTTAGCTTTTTATGCAAAAGATGCTTACGATATAGAATATTTGGCTCCATGGGGATGGGCTGAAAACGAAGGAATTCACTGGAGAGGAGATTATGATCTTACACAACATGCTAAATTTTCTGGAAAAGATTTGTCATACACAGATCCAATTACTGGAGAGAAGTATATACCATCAATTGTTGAAACCTCAGGTGGTGTGGATAGAACATTTTTAATGATGCTTTTTGATGCATATGAAGAAGAAGATCTTGGAGATAATGACAAGAGGATAGTATTGAAATTGAATAAGGAGATTGCTGCATACAGAGCTGCTGTTTTTCCTCTTGTGAGCAATAAAGAGGATATTGTCAGAAAGGCTAGAGATGTATTTGAGAGGCTAACGGATACTTACAGTGTTGTATGGGATGGAAGAGGAAATATCGGGAAGAGATATAGATATCAAGATGAGATAGGGACTCCATATTGTATAACCATAGATTATGAATCGTTGCAAAATGATACTGTTACAGTTAGAGATAGAGATACTATGAAGCAAACAAGAGTTAAAATAGATGACCTTAATCAAGCTTTAGCTTAATTTTTGTTTATTCTTTTCTCTGTATTCCTTTATCTTTTTGTGATTTCCTGAGAGAAGAACATCTGGAACTTTCCATCCGTTAAAATCTTCAGGTTTAGTATATTGTGGATATTCAAGAGTATTATTTTCAAAAGTTTCTTCATCTAATGACTGTTCATTTCCTAATACTCCAGTGATTAACCTTGTAATTCCATCGACAAGCACAAGAGCAGGAATTTCACCTCCAGAGAGGATATAATCACCTATGGAGAATTCATAATCAACTAGATGATCATGTATCCTTTGATCAAATCCTTCATATCTTCCACATAATATTATCATGTGTAGGTCTTCCTTGGCGGAGAATTCTTTTAATTTTGATTGCGTTAATCTTTCTCCCTTTGGAGTAGTTATTGCTACAATACTTCCCTCTCTTTTTAACTCATTGACTGCCTTGTATATAGGCTCCACTTTCATAATCATTCCTGGACCACCTCCATATGGAGTATCATCTACACTTTTATGTCTATCATTTGCCCATTTTCGCAGGTCGTGTACTCCTATTTCAACTAAGCCTTTCTTTTGAGCTCCTCCGAGTATCCCTGTATTTACATACTCTTTTACTATGTTTGGGAATATTGTTACTATGTCAAATTTCATTATCAATCATACAAAAATTGGTACCGCTATGGGGAATCGAACCCCAATTCCAGGATTGAGAATCCTGCGTCCTAACCGTTAGACGATAGCGGCATATATACGGAGGACATTTTAGCATAGAAAGGCCGTTTTTTACACTGCTACTACAGGACTCTATTTATTTGACTTCATTGTCATAGCAATATATTATCAGTTGCATTTAATTTAATTGGTTTGGGAAAATGGAAGAAAGTAGTGTGTACCAGACCACTAAGGCAGGTTTGGAAAAACTTAAAGAAGAGTTGAAGTACAGAGAGGAAACCCTAAGATATGAGATAGCCAATACTCTAAATGAGATGAGAAATCAAGGAGACTTAAGTGAGAATGATGGGTATTCTATGGCCATAGACAAACAAATGGCAAACGAGCAGAGAATTCTCGAACTGAAGGAGAAAATAAAGAATGCTAAAGTAGTCAATGACAAAAATAAAAGAGAGGTTGGTATTGGGGATATTGTTACCATTCAAAAGGATGGACAAGTACTCAAGTATGAGATAGCTACGGAGGAGGAAGTTAATCCATTAAAAGGAAAAATCTCATATCTATCGCCTATAGGGAAAGCATTAATGACAAAGAAAATAGGAGAAGAAGTCCAAATCTCTACACCCGGTGGTATAGTTAAGTACAAAATAAAATCAATAGAATAGGCTTTTAGGGATGTATTAATGTTCCATCTGAAAGTATTTCCTCCAAGTTTTTCTCACTTGATGCCAGATTATTTCCTCCACATATCAAAAAACTAATACCCTTTTTACTGCAAAATAAGGAGCATTCTCTATCAACAGGAATACTGTTATTAGGTTCATGTACGGAATCCTTGGATATACCAAATAAAGAAAAATAACCGCTCCAAGATATATCCTTAATAACCTTAGCATTTTCATTTATATCAGGATCAACATCATACAGATAATCCACATTAGAGATTTTATATATTCTGTCAACCCCCATAATATCTGCAAATACTGCAGAATCCATATCTGTACTCCATCCTATTTTTAATCCTCCACTCACAACAGAAAAACAGTTATTTTCAACTAGATATTCATATGCATCACCTAATTTCTTAGGAACGAAGATATTAGAATCACCTATGTATGCCCTTACTAACTCTGCACTTGTCTGAGTTATAGACATAGAAATATTATGCAAATCATTCTCAGCAGAAATTTCAGAAGAAATCCTTCCCTGCAACTCCCTAGAGAAATATCCCCCGCCAACAACTAAAACTCTCTGCGAATATTCTTCTGAAGTTCGATAATACCAATCTTTTACTTTACGCAAAAGACCAAAGTTAACATTTAAATCTTTATCATACAATACTGATCCACCAATTTTTAAAACAATTTTTCTCTTTTGCATAATCAAACAAACAAAATTACTACTAATGCTAAAAGAACATAGACAAGTGGATATAGATAGTCAGCTAGTTTTGTCCTTCCAGCAAATCGTAAATTCCAAAATGATGCTATTAAGTAGAACGCTAGGGCTCCTACAGCAGGTATAACAAAGACATTTGAATCCCAAGCAACATACATCGATGAGCATACCAAGAATGAGCTTACAATTGCTACTAGGGCCTCTACTAAGCCAAGTCTATTATGTATTCTCAATATCGAAATTAGAAACAAGAAGGATGTTACAAAACTTAATAGAAGAAATTCACCTAAACTAAACCCAATTCGCAGATATGAATTTAATAGTAAATACAGCGCGGTTATACATATGAAATCATATATTGTTCTAGTAGCTAATGCTATTGAATA
>DAOOVT010000017.1:0-7348 GCA_035370405.1 Candidatus Dojkabacteria bacterium
GAGTATACATTACAAAATACGCATCCGGAAGGATTTGAACCCTCAACACTCGGTTCCGAAGACCGATGCTCTATCCAGTTGAGCTACGGATGCATAAATTGATTATACATCGTACCTGGCCGGAATCGAACCGGCAACCTTTGGTTCCGCAAACCAGAGCTCTATCCAGTTGAGCTACAGGTACATTGTATTATTTCTCGATTCTATCACAAAAAATACTATTAGAATACATATTTTACATCTCCACTTTGGTATGTTATGAGGTATTTAATATTATATTTCTCGAATTTCTCTAGTGTTTCTTCTGATGGATGCCCAAATACATTATCTTTTCCACAAGAACAAATTGCAATTTCAGGACTAACTTTTTTTATGAATTTTTCACTTGAAGAGGTGTTGGAGCAGTGATGACCTGCCTTGAGAATGAAAATATCGTTAAGGAATGAGAGGTTAACAATCTTTTCTTCTACTTCTTCCTCTGCATCCCCTGTGAGAAGTATTTTCTTCTCTTCTACGTATAGAAGCATAACTATTGAATCGTTGTTAATATTTTGACTTGGAGTAGTGGAATTATTGTTGCTGAAAGGATATATCACTATTCCAAATATATCCCCTATTCGGACATTGTCTCCTGAAACCACAGGAGTCAGTATGTCCGAATAGTTTTCTAAGAGGAATTTGTATCCAGCATTATCATATTCTACTGGGTTGTAATATATTTTGTTTACTTTATACTTCTTTAAAAGAGAATATATCCCCGCTATGTGATCATCGTGTGGATGGGTAAGAACTACAATGTCTATTTCTCTGTCATACCATGGCATGTATTTAGAAAGTGCGAAAATTACAGAATCATCTGGTCCTGTATCAACAAGCATTTGGTGCTTTCCCTGCTGGACAAGTATTGAGTCTCCCTGCCCAACATCTAGAAAGATTATCTCAGGATTAGTATTGTACATTTTCGACTCCCACAAGGGGTATAGGAAGGCACAAGATACAAAGAATATATCTAAAAGGTTTGTACGAAGAATACCACTAATTTTCTTTAAGATAGTAGTTGCATGATTCATTTTCTATCGGATATAGATATATTATTAAAAAGATTAAGGTGGTAGCAAATATTAAAGTTGAAGGAATAGCTATATTATTACCAATTACAAAGGAACCTACTCCTGTTTTCCCTATGGCTTCAACTATGAATTCAAAATACTTAAGCTGAAGGTTGATAACGGTAAAGAAAAAATACTGTAGTTGAGATGACAAAATACCTACTACTAGCCCTATTATCCCAAAAAACATTGTTGATTGAACTACAGGAAGTATTAGCATATTTGCAAATATTGACCACAGAGAAATGGTTTTGAATGTGTACACAGAGATAGGGATTGTCGATATTGTACAACTCATAGTGGATACAAGATTGTCCTTAACAAACTTTTTCTTTGGAAGAAGTTTCTCCAATATTGGTGATATATATACTAAACCAGCCATAGATGAAATTGATAACTGAAATCCTATATCAAATATGACAAGAGGGTTTATTATTAAGAAGAGAAAGGCCGTTAGCGGTAAAGCTATATGCACAGAATTATTTCTACCAAATATGACAGCGATTAAGGATATACTACTCATTATACAAGCTCTAATTATAGATGGTGATAATCCAGAAAATATCGCAAATAACCATATCGTAAATAGATTAACCACTATTTTCCCCTTCTTTGGCAAGAATGAGAATACTTTGGCAACACCCAAAGATATAATTGTAATATTGTATCCTGATGCCGAGATTATATGACTTACTCCAGCAATCCTTATGCCTTCCTCAAAGTCCTTACTTAGTAGTCTATCCGATCCAAATAGTATTCCGCATAATAGTGAACTTTGTGGCTCATTTAGTATTTCATCTATTTTGCTTTCTAGAAGGGTTCTCATCTCTGTTAATCTATTCACCAAAGAACTTCCATACCTAATAGTTTCTACATCTTCACATTCAATTGTAGGAAAATCCATGGTAAAGAATATTCCTTTGTTTTTTAGATAATCTTTGTAGTTGAAATCATCAGAATTGCGTGGAACTACTAATCTTCCAGAGAAATTACACCTTTGCCCTATTGATAGTTCTTGAAATTTTTCAGTCTTGATAGCTATCTTAACTTTGTCTTGTAAATTTTTTTGCTCATTTCCAACAGAGACCTGTAGTATCTCAACTTCTAACTGTTGATATGCATATTTTTGGACTGGTTTTTCTGTAACAAAACCAATTACTTGCGTGGAACAATCAGTGAAACCAAGGCCCTCTGACTCTATTCTTTTTTCCATAGTAATTACAGGAAAGAATCTAATGATTGTAAGAATGCTTGCTATTAAAATATAATATGATAGAGAAAAAATTTGAGCATATTTTTTCTGATATAATTCTGTATTTCTCTTGTTAAATATTTTTCTATTTCCCCTAAGTACCCTCCTATTGATCTGCAAAACTCCTAGCAGAATACACACTAGGCAGACTAATAGACCGATAGTTTGCTTAGATGAAATGTTTCTTGCTAAGGTAATAATTACAGGCTGTACAATTATATATGTCAAACAAAATCCAATGGCAACATAATCATGAAAATATAGTAATAGGCCATTGATGCGTACTACAATTCTATGCCCGACTTTCTTCAATATCTTTTCCAGCCTCAGATACATATAGTATCCTTGAATTTTGCAAAGGTTGCCTCTCCTATGCCTGATACATTCAACAAATCTTCAACTTTTTGGTATGGCCTTTCATCAATTATCTTCTGAGCAGTACTTGGTCCTACCCCAGTTAAAGAATCTAACTCTTCTAGTGATGCTGTATTTATATTTACACACTGCATACTATTATCACTTGTAGAATCATCAGCATTACTTTCGTCAGTACCAAGATCTCCCGTTGAGTTGTTTACAACAATCTCTATTTCCTCTGCCTCGGGAAGGAAATTAATCAATTTACATTCCGTTTCATTTTCAAATGGAAAATATATTTTTTGATTGTCTATGACTTTTTGTGCTAAGTTGATTTTTCTGGATACAAAGTTGTATGCTACTTGGTTTGAGAATCCTCCTGCTTTGTTTACTACATCTATGATTAGTGCTCCTTTTGGCATACAGTATACTCCAGGTTCTTTTAGTGCCCCTGAGGCATCGACATATATACTGCACTGTACATTTGTATCTCTTGTAATTTTTTTGTCTTCTAGGTTTTCTGTAGTATTTTCTACTATTTCTATACTTTCTTCACTTTCTATTGTGTTCTGTGTTTCTTCTTGGGATTCTGTTTTTCCGAAATTGAAGTATCTAAGTAGTATGTATTGGTCGAATAGGATTCCACAGAGGAATGAGATGAGTGAACAGGTTATGTATAGTTTTGTGTTGTGCTTTTTTGATGTATTCTCCTGCATGGAGAATATATTATTCTTCCATTATGAAATTGGAATTAACTTTGTAGTATTTGGATTGATTTGATAACAACATCATTTAATGGTTTGTCATTAGAGTCAACAGTTACTCTCTCTATTGAATCTACGACAGGAAAACCACTTGTGACTTTTCCAAATATTGTGTATCCACCAATATCTAGACTATTTAGATTATCTTCTGATATGTCTCCACAGGTTATGAAGAATTGAGAGCCGTTTGTATTGCGTCCTGAGTTAGCCATACCTACGGTGTATTTGTCATATTTTAGGCCTGTAGCCTCATCTTGAAATGTGTATCCAGGTCCTCCCTTTCCATTACCTAGAGGGTCTCCTGCTTGTATGACAAATCCATTTACTACTCTATGGAATGTAAGGTTGTCAAAGAATTTCTCCTGAGCTAGAAATATGAAGCTATTTACTGTGATTGGAGCTTCTTTTTCATATAGGTCTATTTGTATATTTCCCAAAGTAGTCTCTATGATGGCTTTGTAATCTATTCCTTGTTGTAGTACTTGTTTGGGTTGAGTATAGGTTTTTTTAGATGAAGTAGATGGAGAAAGAGATGGGGAGTTTTTGGTTAGAATTAATCCTGCAACACAAACTATTAGTAATCCTAATGAGAGTAGTATTGGTTTTTTAGATTCTTCAAGTATTTCTTTGGCTAGACTCATGAGAAAGAAGATTGAAAAAAATTATTTAGCCCACCAGAATGGTTGTTTTGTTCCTGATAGGAACCATTTGCCATGTCTCATTATACGGTTCATTGGAGGGATTGGTGTATAGTCAAGCTGTATTTGGCTTATGATTGGAGAGGTGTCAGGGTCTGTGCTCATCAGGACCGCTTTGTATTGGAAGAATCGGTAGCTTTTACCAAGGTTAATTATATCTTGGGGTGATGGTGTTACATATTCATCTGATGTTAGGTTGTCTATCCATACATTTCTTCCACCATATGCGTTGTCTACCCTTAGTGTAAGTAATTTAGCCTGATCTAGGTGTGTGTCGAGTGTTCTATCTTTTACAGGGATGTACTCTTTTTGCCATTTGAATACGTCAGCATTTGAACTGAAGCCTGTTGAAGGAAAGGTTGATACTGTGTCCCATGATGATACTGTTACTGCTCCTGTGTCTTCGTTTATACTGTTGACTATGCCTTGTGCTATGTATTCTCCTGTGTCTTTTTGTTCTCTTACTATTATTTTTTCTCCAGCATATATGTTGCTACCCATTTTTAGCATTCCCTTGGCTATACCATTTATTGAGAAGGATTTGTCAGTAGAGGAAGCTATGGGATTAGAGTTATCCAGTTTAGCACCAAACTCTATTTCAACATTGTGAGTTCTCAGACCTACTTCGTATGCCTGTCTTATCTCTTCAGGGGTACGAACTATGTTGGAGATACGGACTTCGTCGATATTCCCAATATATGGAGCACCAGCATATCCCTTTCCTATATATACTGGCCATGGACTGACTGAAGCAGCTGACATAGACACTGTTTTAGAATTTCCTAATACTCCATTTATATATATATTGACCTTCATATTTACTAAATCTCGAACAATTGCTATATGGTTCCACTTGTGTGACTTTAAGGCTATGTTGGAACTAATTCCTTCATATGGCTCACAGGTTCCCCCACAAGTTCCATAATAGTAGGATATTGTACCATCTGGCTCCTGAGTTATAGCACCTTCCCCACCAAAAGCTTTGTCTAGAGGGTTCATTCTGTAACTAAAACTCATAGGATATACCCACATATCTATGGTCTCACTTCCTGTAATTTGTAGTTGAGAAGGATTTCCAAGAGATACATAGGAAGTTCCATCAAAATTTCCAGCACCACTGATCTTTCCATCAGGAGTATATATTTCACCTACAACAATACCGTTATTACTATTCCCTGAGCTATCTTTAATAAATGGTCCATTACCATCAATTTCGTCAAGATGCCATAACCCTACAGTATTAGCATCTGGCTGATAATTGGCATAAGCACTTTCCCCTATTGTTGTTGAAATATATTCTCCTAACTCATCTCCTGCTATGTATATAGGTAATGATATTTTATTTGATATATTACCTTGTTGTATTTGATAGTTTATATATGAGGATTGGGGTGTACTATGTCTGTCTATACTCTCTCCATATTCTATAGCAATTTCTGTTGCAGATAAGGCTCGATTATATATTTTAGCTTCATCAATAATACCAGTAAAATACAATTGTGGAGTTCCTGTAGAACGAGCACCTATCAATAAGCTATTGCTACTATTACCCGTTGCTGTATCCCCAAAACTAGTAGAAGTAGAATCTAACATTCCATTAATATATATTTTTCCAGTGGTGTTTGATCCTGTTTTTACTCCCACAATGTGGTACCATTTTCCAACTTGTAAAGTAGTTGTGCTATCAAATTCCTTTATTGATCCACCATCTCCTACAAGAAAACGAATTTTCCCTGTATCCGTAACCATAATTTCATAATCTGTATTTATTCCTTTGCCTATAATTTCTCCAAAAGCAGTAACTTTACTTGTGTTTATCCATGCTTCCAGAGTAAAATCAGTGGTTGAGAGATTAAGTGTTGTTGAGGAAGGGATAACGACATAATCACTTGTTCCATTAAAACTTCTTCCCTTATTTACTTTTCCATCCACTATTGTTGTTCCTGTAGCTGTTCCATTGTTTATTCCAATTGAGTCTTTTACACTAGTTCCACTTGTTTCATCCATATTCCAATATGATACTAATCCATCATTTTTACGATCAAAGATCCCTTTAGACAAAGCATAGTCATCAAATATTTCCCCTGGTGATAAAGCTCTATTATATATTTTAACTTCATCCATATATCCTTGATATAAAGAATCTCCAGGATAATTACTTCTACCTATATAATTAGATATCCTAGATACATTAGTTGGTACTGCTAATTGCCCCTCACTTAGTAATATCCCATCTCTGTACAATCTACCCATACCAGATTCGCTTACTGTCGCCGTATACAAATGCCATTCATTATTTATTATTCCATTAGGTGCTATAATATATGGATCAGTACTACCATTCCCAATACTCATCTCTAAATCATTACTTGTGCTAAACCTATTTAATATTATATTACTAAATGCACTTCCACTAGGCTCTCCAAAATCTACAAATCTTCCCCAGTTACTATTAGATGTTGGATTTGCCCACAAACTTATTGTTAATCCCTTCGTAAAATTACTAAAACCGGATGGTACTGTTATATAGTCATCTGTTCCATCAAAACTCCTCCCATTATTCACTTTTCCATCTACTATCGTTGTCCCGGTTGCTGTGCCATTATATATTCCAATAGAGTCTTTTACACTAGTTCCACTTGTTTCATCCATATTCCAATACGATATTAATCCATCATTCACTATGCTTCCTATTCTATTTGACCTATATTCCAACCCTTCATTATACATTCTCTGTATTTCATCTTGAGTTTTAGCAGTATTATATATTTTAACTTCATCCATATATCCTTGATATAAAGAATCTGCAGGATAATTACTTTTACCAATATAATTATGTGTCCTAGATACATTAACTGGTACTACTAATTGTGCCTCACTCAGTAATATCCAATCTCTGTAGATTCTACACATACCAGATTCACTTACTGTCCCCGTATACAAATGCCATTCATTATTTATTATTCCATTAGGTGCCGTAACAGATAGATAAGTACTACCATTCCCAATACTCATCCCTAAATCATTACTTGTGCTAATCCTATTTAATTGTATATTACTAAATGCACTCCCACTAGGCTCTCCAAAATCTACAAATCTTCCCCAGTTACTATTGGATGTTGGATTTGCCCACAAACTTATTGTTAATCCTTTCGTAAAATCACTAAA
>DAOOVT010000018.1:0-4622 GCA_035370405.1 Candidatus Dojkabacteria bacterium
GGGAAGATTGATTTAACAAAAGATGATGAGAAGAGTATTTCAGTTATTAGGGAAGTAAAGGAAGCCTTACGGGTTCTTGGCTTTAGTGGTGATGGATTGAAGGAGAAAGTTAATAAAGCAGAGGATATATTAAAGGCCAATGAGGATATTCCAATAGAGGAATTAATAAAAAGAATTTTAAACGAGGAATGATTTCTTCTAGTAAGCAAAAACAAAGCAAAAAAAATGAAAAAGAGATAACTCTAAGTTTGTCATCAGAGAATAGTGGATCTCCTTTGTATGAAGAGAAAATTAGGCCTTCGAAATTAGATGAAATTATAGGTAGAAATCTCGAGAAGGAGACCCTTAGAATGATGATAGATTCTGCCAAAAGGAGGAATGAGGTTGTTGATCATATTCTGTTCTATGGTCCTCCAGGACTTGGGAAGACGACATTTGCAATGGCTATAGCAAATGAGATAGGTGCTTCTGTAAAAATAACTTCAGGGCCAGCAATTGAAAGGCAAGGTGATTTAGCTGCTATTTTAACTGGGTTAAAGAGGAATGATATTCTCTTTATTGATGAGATACATAGATTGCCAAAAGTAATTGAAGAGATTCTTTACCCAGCTATGGAAGATAGAGTTTTGGATATAGTTATGGGAAAAGGTCCGTCTGCTAAGACAATTAGACTGAATTTAGAGCCATTTACATTGATAGGAGCAACTACTCAGATTGGAAAAATAAGTTCTCCAATGAGGGATAGATTTGGATTGATACAAAGGTTGGATTTTTTCTCTCAGGAAGATTTGGTTTCAATATTGGCTAGGGCAGGGAGGCTTTGGGATATTAATATAGATCTTGATGCGTTGAATATGCTATCAGGGTGTGCTAGAGGGACTGCAAGAGTTGGTTTAAGATTGTTGCGAAGATGTCGTGATTATGCAGAGAGTAGGGAAATTGAAAATATTGATGTTGATGTTGTGATTAATACAATAAAGATGCTTGGCATAGATAGGCTTGGACTTGAGAGAGTTGATAGAGAATTGTTGCTATCTTTACTCAATAATTTTGCAGGAGGTCCAATTGGTTTGTCTACTTTAGCTGCTTCTGTTTCAGAAGATGAGGTTACAGTAACAGATGTTTATGAGCCGTATTTGATGAAATGTGGCTTTTTAAAGAGAACTTCTAGAGGGAGAGTACTTACCCAGAAGGGTTTAAAATATATCGAGACATTTAGGTATGATGAAAATGAATAATGAGAGTAATACAGATAATGAAAAGAGAGGTAAGCTTCTCCTGTTAGCGGCATTTATAGCTTTGTCTTTGTTTGTAAGCAAGGTTGTACAAGCAAATACACAGGTTGTGATTTCGAAGGTATATATTAACGCATTAATATATTTTGTAGTGGTATTTATTGGGCTTTTATGGGCATTTAATCTTCAGGTTAAGAAAAAGTCACTAATCTATTTACTTCAGCCCGCATTGTTTGTTTTTTCACAGGAATTGTTTATTGAATTCTTTTTCTTTCAAAAATTCAGTAGGATTTATGAGGCGTTTATTCTTTTTCTTTTGATAATTGCTGTTTTTTTCATAAATTATTTCTCCTTTTTGTCTGCGAATGCATTTAATGTAAATCTTTACAAGAAGATTCCTCTTGCACAGGTAGCTAGGACTACTTCTTACATCATCTCAATATTTACGATGTATTTTTTAACTTTTAGTTTTCTTCTTAGTGAATTTAATATTTATTTTCTTTTAGTATCAATTTTTATCTTTTATATAATTATTGCTTTAATACATTATATAAATATAGAGATAGAGGATAGGGAGCTGTCTAGGAAGACAATTATTACTTCACTTATTTCATTTATTTTATTTCTAGGTGTTTTTTTGTCTGGGAATACTCATGAGGTGATTTCAATAGTTCCAGTAGTAGGGTATTATTTTGCAGTGAGCATGGTAACGCAGGAGAATATGTTTTTAGGAAATTACAAGAATGCCTCTCTGTATATTGTTTTCTTGGTAGTTATTTTTTTAGGTGTTTTGTTTTTGAATATTTTTAATATATAGCTTGCACAGGGTAGGGGGATAGTGCTAAAAGCCTGTAGTGATGCAGTTAGTTCATAGCCCTATAGTAATTGTGTGTGGATAAGTATTTCTGTAATACCCTTCTAAAATTAAGAAAAAAAGTACAAGAAAATAGCAGACAAATAGTTGTAATTTGATGTGAATAAAAATATAGAGGGAAGGGAGTACTACTCTAGTTGAAATTATGTTACAATTTGAAAATATATAACCGAGTATAATGTCCCTTATATGCGGTTAGTATATAAAAATTTTAGATTGATGGACATTTATGGAATTTTTAATTTTTTGTATTGTTTTGTTTTTTGGTATCTTTATATCTCTTTTATTTCTTTTCTATTCTCTCTCATCATTCTTGTTTTCTGGTTTAGTAAATTTTTTGAGGAGCCCCTACTCTGTTTTGTCTAATTTAATTTTAGAGTAGTATATATCTATGAATAGTTTCCCAAAATTAGATAATCAGGATGATTACTTAATTTCTTTGCAAAATAACAACTTTAGTAGTCAGACGATCATAAATTATGCAAGGGATTTGTGTATATTTGCGGTTTTTTTGCATTTTAGAGGGATTAAGTTTATGGATGTGACTAAGAAGGATATTAGTATGTTTAAAGGGTATTTGATAGCGGGACAGCATCTTGAGGATTTGGATAGGATTAGAAAGAGTGGTGTTAATGATGAGCCTGTGAGAGGCTCTGTAAGCACGTCGAAAAAAACGAATGGTGTAACTGGACCTGCTGAATATTCTTCTAAGGGTGTTGTTAGATCTAAAAAGTTTGAGGGTGATTTTTTAGAGAGCATATATAGTAAGGTGTATGGTAGTTTTGGTGTGTTGAGTTGTCCTAAGAATAAAGGGGCTAGGAAAGGTGAAGGTCTTAGTCCTAATAGTATAAATAGGATGCTTTCTGCTTTGAGATCTTTTCTTAAGTTTAGGATAAGTTGGGATTTACCCATACCTCTTCCTCCTGATGCTATAGATATGATGAAGGCGGAGAAGAAATTGAAGAAGGTTGCTTCGAAAGAGGATTTGGTTAGATTGATAGAATGTCCATTGGAGTTTGAGAAAGATGAGAAGATAGCTATTCGTAATAGGTGTATGTTGGAGATGCTTTTTGCTACAGGTATGAGAATATCTGAGTTGATAGGATTAAATCTTGATCAGGTAAATAGCGAAGGGAAGATGTATATCTGGGGAAAAGGTAAAAAGGAGAGGAGTGTATATATGACAGAACGAAGTTTGGATTGGCTTAATGCATATTTACGTGTGAGGTTGGATTTTGCGTTTACCGATAGGGGAGATGGAGAAGCTTTGGGTATTGAGAAATTGAATTGTGAGTCGGATTTGAATTTAGAGATATTTGATAAAGGGAATAGGAAGTATATTAGGTTGGTTGAGGAGTATAGAGAAAGTGGTTATTTGGAAAAATTTGACTCCCCTGCCCTGTTTATTCCTTTTTCTGGAAGTCGGGCTGGTAAACCAGATTCTAGGATTTCTACTAATCATTTTCAGGAGAAGATTGCCGAGTATAGGAGGAGGCTGGGAATTCAGATACCGACTTCAGCACATAGTTTGAGACATGGTTTCGCAACTTATTTAGCCGAGGAAGGTGCTAGTCCAGTAGCTTTGCAGGTTTTATTAGGGCATTCTAGCTTGAATACAACTACAAAGTATGTCCATGCAAGTGAAAAGTTTGCCGAGGAAACAGTCAGAGAGAAGCATCCATTGAAGTAAGGTTATTCCTTTTTTTGCATTTGATCCATTAATTCTTGGATACGCTTCGTATCAGGGTTGTCCATGTTAGCCTGAACTGCAGCAACGGCTGCGGGATCTCCTTCTTGATATCTTTTTGCAAGATCCTTTGTCTGCTTAACCATATCTAATGATTCTTGCATATATTGGATAATATATTCCATTTTCTTCGAATCAGCTTCATCCTTGTATGCTTTAGCAAAAACAGTATCGTAAAGCTTGGTAAACTGCTCTTCATTTGTAATTTCCATGTTTGCAAGGGCATCTATTTCAGGATCATCTACATCTTCTGGGATATCTGCAAGAGCTCTGTCTACAGAATCTTCCACAGCGAGAGATAATAGCTTCTCTATAGCGTCATTGTTTAAACCTTCGGCTAACAATTGACTCTTTATTTGCTCTAGTTGAGTGTTGTAATCCATTAAAGTTTATAATAAAAGTTTATTTATTATTTGGACAGCATATCTATAAGTTTCTGTGCTCCATTTGTTCCTAACTCTTTAAGGTTTTGTACTAGGTCTGGATTGGAGACGCCACTTTGTATATCAGTCAGGTATCCATTAATAAGCTTGTGTACTTCAGAGGTACTCAGATTGCTAAATAATGTATCTCTTGTTATACCGGATGAGATTAAATCTTCCTCAAGCATTCTTGGAGCCATTTCATGCCAACCACCTCTATAGTTTGAAAAATTCTCAACTCCTCCTGGGAGATTTCCAACGGCTTGTCCAGCTAAATTCTGATTCCAAGCTGATCCCGGAAGGTTAACTTTACCATTTTGTACAAGAACGCCTTCTGTTACATA
>DAOOVT010000018.1:4722-7096 GCA_035370405.1 Candidatus Dojkabacteria bacterium
TGTGCCAAAGGTTGATTTCGTAATTCATTTATAGCGACACTATTCATATAGATTTTTGTTGCTAATCCTCCAACGAATGAACCTATTGTAAATCCTCTTAAGAATTGAGTAACATTCTTAGTTATCTTCAGTATCTTTTCTTGCTTTTGGATAGTTTTTTCTAATTTTGCTCTCTGTTCAGGATCTGTTAAACTTCCAAGTTTTAATAAATTACTTGAATATTTTGAGGAAAGAAAATGTTCAACTGTTGCTGATGTCATTCCACCTACACCTGCTACAAGAGAAGCCATTGGGAATGTTGCTGCTCCACCAACAAGTGAAAATCCTACTCCAGATGCGATACCTAACCCTATCACAGCCTTTCTGCTTAAATTCCTTTCTTTTCTATCTCGCACAGTTTTCTCCTTTTCTTCTTTTTCTCCTTTAGGTGCTTCTTGTTCCTTTTTAACCTGTTGCTCAGGCTGTGTCTGCGTCTTCGGTAACCTCTCTCTAGAGGTGAATTTCTGAGATACTTCCTCTTGCTTCTTTGTATAGAGATAGTTCAGGTCAGCTATTGAGCATGTCTTTGTAGTTACATTTCCCTTCTCATCTCCGACCATATTAAGAAATTCTCTTTGATATTTTGCTTCCAATTTATTCTTCAAGTACTCTAAATCCTCTGCCCCTATATGTCCTGCTTTCAAAGCTTCTTCGTATCCTTCCTTTGTTTTTGAATATTCACTATTATCCTTCAGGAAATTTTCCTTCAGAAGTCCTACTTCTTCCTGTGTTAATGGTCTCTCAGTTTTTAAACTATTATCATAATTTTTAAGATCCTGCTCTGCTCTATCCTTTGCATCGAGAATTGTATTCTCACTATCTCCTGCCTCATTTCCTGCTGTTTTATTTTGTTCCGCTGATTTTAATACCTCATGCTGTGATGCAAATTTCTCAATGTTTTGCAAAGTTGAATCAGATGCTTTTTGTGATTGATCTTTCTGCTCAATTATCTTTTCAGCTACTGTTTGCGTTTGAACATTTTCTGGTTTAGTCTCCTGCTGTGCTGTAACAAAAACCCCGGGGGTAGATTGCCTATTGTCGAATGCTTGTGCTACCTCTTGAGGAGACGAAGTAAAGTGTGCAGTCTCAGTTACGTTGCTTAAATCGACCGGATTACTTGATGGCTGAGGAGCTGGTTCCGCAAAAATCCCTTCTCTTGTCCCATCACTTCTAATCGTAGAAGATGTCGTTGGACCATACAACAAAACATCAGAGGATTCAGAACTGGATGACTCATTCATAGCACAGTAAATATATTATTTTATTATTTACTACCTATATATATAGAGAGAAACACCTACAGGCAGATTGATAATAATAGAATATTGTTTATGAAGGTATATGTCAAGCACTAGAAAAAAACTCCGGCATGCGGTCAAATATATTTTACAAATTGCATAGGCAATGTCGGAGTTTACAAGCTTTATGCTACTTGTCAGTCAATCGAATGATAGTTTGAATATTTTGTGAAATAAATGTAATTTGTTCCTCAATCAGATAGCATTTTTCTCTTACGAGATCATAAACATCCAAACTTCCAAGATTACAACATCTATGTGATCTTTTCTCCAAAATAGACAACTCTTCACCTAATTGCACAATCTGTTCTGTTATCTCTGCCAACTCTTCTGCGACATTTTCCCAACTATTTACTGTATTCACAAATCCTCCTTATTTATTTAACTGCATGCTGTATTTTCCATATGTTTCAGGAAATTATTCACTGGTATAACATAGGGAATTGTAAAGAACTAAACATAATGAATGTTTAGACCGCAATTATCCAATATTTTAAGCATTTTCGCAATATCTACATATTTAGAAAATATGGGCAATTTGATATACTTTAAAATATGTCCAACATGTACAAGAAAGTAATTTCCGTATTCAAGAAAAAATATGGACAAATTCTGCTAATACTGCTACTTATTGTTATATCCTGTCTCTCAATTAGATGGGGGAAATATATTCTATCAAATGATAATTATTCTCCAGAACTTAATCCTTCCCTATCAGTAGAGAGATATCTTTTCTCTCCTGCTTGGAGAAGTTATCGTGTTTTAGGTACTCCATCAGATAGTGAGCAAGCTGATGTTTTTCGCTCAGCAATATTTGCAGTATTTGAACCTTTACTTCCGAAATGGCTTCTAGGGCAACTTTTCTACCTAATATCTTTTATTGTTGGTGGAGTGTCTACGGCATTTTTAACTATGCTTCTTCTTAGGAAAAGCAGGTTAAAGAAATATAGCCAGATAGGATTTCTTGCTTCAGGCATTTTGTATTCGACAACTTTATGGACAATGTGGCTTTTCTATCAGAATATGGCTCCATATGT
>DAOOVT010000019.1:0-6650 GCA_035370405.1 Candidatus Dojkabacteria bacterium
TAGAAATATGCCAAAAACCATTGTTATAAATCAAAATGGGGAAGAAGTAGTAGACACTACTCAGAATACAGAGGTCAAGCCTAAGGAGGTAAGTGCTAGTAATAAGCAGAACAAGATTGTTGACTTAAAGAAAGGTACAGAAGAAGAGAAAAAAGAAGACAATTTATCAAAAAAGAAACTGATTGTGGCAGGGTCTGTCGCCATGATAATACTTTTAGGAATAGCTGCATTTTACTATTTTGGAATATACAAGCTTAAGCCGAAAGATCCTTCGGATATATTATCATTTACAACTGATTACATACCATCTTTAGCACCACTAAAAGCTTTTAGTACCAATTTACCCTCTTTAGGAGAGCCAGAAGAACCTAGGACTGAGGAAAGTCCTCTTAATGGTTTGCTTTTTACTAAAAAAGAGATGGATGAAATGAAAACAAGAAGGCCAGTAGCAGTAATGATAAGCAACCATGCAGAAGCAAGACCTCTATCTGGTCTTTCTAGTGCCGATGTAGTATTTGAAACTAATGCCGAAAGTGGAATTACAAGGCATTTAGCAATTTTTTGGAGTAGCGCACCTCAAAAGGTAGGTTCTATTAGGAGTTTAAGACAATATTATTTAGAATGGCTTAGTGAGTATGACCCCATCCTTATACATGATGGATGTGCTGAAACTGATAATGCTCTTACTAATGCATGTGGAAATATTTATTTGTATGGAACCAAAGACATTGCAACCTATGGCTCGTGGAGATTAAATGATGGAATTAGATTTGCTCCACATAATGAATATTCCTCTGTCACAAATGCATGGGATTATGCAAAAAAGATGAACTGGAATTCTTTTCCATCGATAAGTGGATGGCAATTTAAAAAAGATGCCGATCTTGCAAGTAGAGGACAGAGAACATTAGTTAAACTTGTTTTTCATAAGGAGATAAATAACAATGGGCTATATGATGTTACTTGGACATATGATAGACCTACAAATAGTTATTTTAGAAAAGTAGGAAACAAGATAGATATAGATCAAGAGAATAACACTCAAATATCAGCTAAGAATGTTGTAATACAACAGGTTCAAATGTCCTTAGCTGGAGATGATCATGGAAGATTGATTGTTAAAACAATAGGAGAAGGTGATGCAGTAATATTGCAAGATGGGAAAATAATAAATGGAACTTGGAAGAAATCATCTAGGCTTGATAGGACAAAATATTATGATTCTGATGGTAAACTGATTCCTTTTAATAGAGGAAAGGTTTGGATAGAAGCAATTGGAAAAGGAGTTGGAGAAATGAATATAATAGAACAATAAATTGCTCTAATCGATTCTTACAATATCTCCACCTGTAAACTTTAACAACAAGAACACGCTAATATCCATCAAAGGGGATCAATCTCTTCCAAATAAATGTGATATAATTCAAATAATAATATTATGAATCAACATTAACTCACTTATGTTGAAAAATCTCTTTATCTCTAAAGTAAGAATAAGTATCCTCTCCGTTTTTCTATCGGATATCAATACTTCGCACCATGTACGTGGACTTGTCAGAATGCTTGATGAAGAAATAAATGCAGTAAGAAGAGAGTTAATTAATTTAGAAAATGCTGGCATACTCAAATCTAAAAAAGAAGGAAATAAATTGGTATACAAAATCAATAAAGACTGCCCAATCATATGGGAATTAAGATCTATATTCTACAAAGAATCAGATTTATGTAAGGCTATAATAACTAAAGTAAAAGCTGTAGAGGGAGTAGAAATAGCAGTACTCACAGATAGTTTCATCAAATCAAAATATGAAAACGAAACTGATGTAGATTTCCTATTTATTGGAAGCATGAAAATTAGAGAACTCTCTTCAGTAATGAGTCAAATAGAAAAGGAATTTAACAGAGAAATCAGGTATAGTGCAATAACAAAAGAAGATTTTGACTTTGCAAGAAAGAAGAAAGAACCATTCTTGATGAATATTCTTCAAAACGATAAAATCATCTTAATTGGGCAAGTATCTGATCTACTTTAACACGTATGAAAATAAAATTTAATGCAAAGCCTCTACTATCATATATTTCTCTTGCAATAGCTTCTGCAATACTGGTGGCCGTAATTTTAATAGCACTCCCACTCACAGAAAAAATATCTGATGGAATAAACTTCAACCTCGTAACTAAAGATTCCTCTTTTTGGTCAAAAGAATACATTCTCACATTACAAACATCTGATGAGAAACAAGTACGAGACACCAGAGAAATACTATACAGAAGACTAAGAAGTTTCTCTGTCGAAAGAGTATCTATCTACACATTACCTTCAGAAGAAGAAGGTTTATCAAAACTAAAAGTTATTATTAGTTCAGCAAAAGATCAAGCTTTAGTAGAAGAACTAATCAAAAACAGATTCCAATACAAAATCATGACTAAAAAAGCAGATGTGAATTTTGAAGATTCTGAAGACCAATATGCCTACATGATGGAAGAAAATTACGATCCAACTGATTGGGATTACCAAGATTTTAGAAATATATATATCACAAAATTAAAGTCTAACAATGGAACATATTCGTACTTTGCACTATACAAACTATGGCCAAACAAAGAAAAAGAATTCGTCAATTTCCTCTCACAATACAAAGGAGATATCATTGGAGTAAGTATAGATGGCTATATTTCTCCCTATCAAGTGCCTGAAGATGTAGACCAAAGTGCATTCCTTTTTGCCTTACCAGTTTATACTGAAGATGAAGACGAAGCTGAAATCATATCAATCCTGTACAACTCTGGAAACATACCTGTAGAATTTATAGTTCAAGAAGAAACAGATCTTCCTTCCCCAATAGAATCCATTGATTATATCAAAATATCCATTGCCCTAATCATAGCCTTGGTGACTGCTTATATATATATACTAATATTCAAGCAATCTACCCCACAAAAACTATTAAGATCATTCTTAGCAACAGTAATTACAATCTCATTATACATAGCAATCCTGAAAATACAGCAAATTCCTGTATATACAATTCTCCTTACCTTGGAATGCATAATTGCATCAATAGCAACATATATGTTTGAAGAAAACAAGGAATCACGCAAATTTACACTTGGCATATTACTATTATCACTTCTCATCATAACATTCTTAGGAACAGGACTCATGTCTGAATTTGCCAAAGGAACAATCTGTATACTTCTATTATCAGCCCTATCTCTTAAAATATCTAAAAGATACATAAATAAAGTAAGAAAAATATAGGTATGGAAATATTTTTAAATGTTTGGAACAATTGGAGTCTATATCAAAAAGTAACAATAGCTATTTTGCTCACTCTCCTATTCCTCACAATCGTCCTGAGTGTTAAATTTGTAACTAAGAGCAAACAATATACCATATTTACAATAATATCCTTGATTATGTCTGCAATCTTAACAATTGTTTCATTCGTATTTGTAAATGTGGTGTTTAATACAACAATAACATATATGTACATGCTCACTCCAATAATTGTATTAATAATTAATCTATTCAATATCAGTTCCAGTGTTGGTTTTTACATTAAAAACAAGAAGCAAAAAAAATTAGATATCGATGAGTTAAAAAAGGAATTCCTAATAGATACTGTGCATCTCACTGTATTTTTAATACCATTGTTCTCGGTATTTTGCATATTCGTTACAGAGCCTCTTCTTACTTTCATCTTGTTAACTATGCTAGTAAGCACTGCTGTACCATGGATTAATTACTCACTCATATATTGGTTATTCCACAAGAATGTATAATCAAAAAATCATTGTAATTGCTGGCCCAACTGCATCTGGAAAATCTCGTGCAGCATTAAAACTTGCCAAAAAGGTAAATGGTGTAATCATCAATGGAGACTCAAGACAAATATACAAAGAATTAAACATTGGAACTGCAAAACCAATACCCCAAGAAATACAAAATGGGATTTGGTATATACAAGGAATTCCACACTATCTTTACTCTTTTGTTTCAATATCTACAAGATATACCGTCTATGATTACCAAAAAGATACATATTCTCTTCTTAAAACTCTTCCAAAAGAAAAAATTCCAATCATAACTGGAGGTACAGGATTATACATAGATTCGGTATTCTTCCAATACAATCTTACAAAAGAAACATACTCCAACAAATACGCATTGTATTCTCTTGAAGAATTAAAGGACATGTTAGGATCAGAAGAACTAGAGAAACTAAATGAAAGTGACAAAGAAAACCCAAGGAGATTATCAAGAATACTACAAAGGAAATCTTTAGGAATACCAACTGGTTATTCAAATATTCAAAATGACAATGTAAATAAAGGGTTATACTTTGTACTAGATCTCCCAAAAGAAATTTTACGAAAAAGGATTCAAGAAAGGGTGGAAAAAATGTTTGATGACGGCCTTATCAAAGAAAACAAACACCTTCGAGAATCATTTAACAAAAATCTTCCAGCTCTTAAAACAATCGGATATCAAGAATTTGATGATTATTTTGATGGAAAAAAGAATCTAGAAGAGACAAAATTAGAAATTATTAAGCATACTAACCAATATGCTAAAAGACAAAGAACTTGGTTTAGAAGAAATAAAAATGCAATTTGGACAAACAACTATCTCGATATTGAAAATAAGACTATAGAAACACTATCACTGTAGCTCTACAATACTAATTATTTCATACCCTCCATTAACTGTTTTAAGCATATACATTCTCTCAACTTGGAATGTAATATTTATATTTTCTAAATCCTTTGATACTAGAGATAAGTCTCTCACTATATTTGAATTTTCTTGGGGAGATAATTCCTTACTTACTCTACCTAGTGTTAAATGTGGTACGAAATCGACATCCTGACTTAATCTTAAAGTCTTTCTAAGTTGCAGGCATAAATCCCTCATATCATCACCCCCTTCTTGTACTTCCATGAATATGAGTTCCTTGTATTTTCGAGATATTCCAAGTTTTACTCTTCCAAGTTTTATACTGAATTTGTTGAATTTAAATTTCTTCAGTTTGAAATTAAGATATAGCTTTCTAAAAAAAGAGATTTTTTCACCAAGGTATACTACTGTTAAATGATATCCCTCAGGTTTTACCCATCTAACATCAACACCAAATCCATCAAACACTTCCTTAATTCTTTCTGATATTTTTGATATTTTCTGAACAGAGTCTTTGTCTGGAACGAATCCTAAGAAAAATCCCATAATCAATTATTTAGATATTTTATCCATATCATCCATAAATGGTCTCAAGACTTCTGGAATCACAATGCTTCCATCTTCCTGTTGGTATGTTTCAAGCAGCGAAACCATAAGCCTACTGGTAGCAAGACCTGAACCATTAAGTGTATGCATGTATTTAATTTCCCCATTCTTTTCGCTCTTGTATCTCATATTCCCACGTCTTGATTGATAGTCACGAACATTTGAAACAGAACTGACTTCATAGTACATATCCAATGAAGGTATGTATACTTCAATATCATATGTTTTTGCCGCTGCTGCTGAGCAATCTCCTGCTGCTAGTTTAACAACTCTGTAATGAAGTTTAAGTCCATTTACCAATGATTCTGCTTTTTCAACTAGTTCATCAAAAGCTTTTTCTGAACCATCTTCTTTTGTGAATTGGTACATTTCAACTTTATTGAATTGATGCATTCTTATCAATCCTTTTTCATTTGCTCTATAGCTTCCCGCCTCTCTTCTGTAACATGGAGTATATGCAAAAAACTTTTTAGGAAGTTCCTTTTCATCCAATATTTCATTTCTAAAGATATTGGTAAGAGCAGTTTCAGCGGTAGGAATTAAACATAACCCATCTTGTACCCAATAGACATCTTCTTCAAATTTTGGTAATTGTCCTGCACAATATGCTGATTCTCTAGTTACCAAATTAGGAGGAATTATCATTGTGTATCCTGATTTGATGTGTTCGTTGATGAAGTAGTTTATGATCGCCCATTCTAACCTCGCACCTAAATTAGTATACATGTTGAAGTTATTCCCAGATATTTTTGAAGCCGTATCTAAATTAAATAGTCCTAAGGCTTTTCCTAATTCTACATGGTCTTTAATTTTGAAATTAAAGGTACGTTTTTCTCCAACCATTTTAATGACTTGATTAGCCTCTTTTCCACCTGCAGATACATCTTCGTCAGGAATATTGGGAAGAACCTCAAGTTCATGGATTAGTTTTTCGTCAAGTTGTTTTAAACTTTCCTCGGCTTTTTTTACTTCTAAGGATTTTTTTCTTAATTCCGAAACCAGATTTTTAAAATCGTCACTATTTTTATCTACAGAAGCCATTTTTGAGTTGTACTCATTTTGTTCTGATTTTTTCATATCAAAATCATGCTGAGCTTGTTTTCGAAGATTGTACGTTGATATTATTTCGTCTAGATTGAGTGATTTTTTATCCATTCTTTTGAGTAGGGCTTTTTCAACAGCTTCTTTATTTTGTACTATTCTTTTAATATCTAACACTGTAGTTGAGATTTAGAAATTAGTAATCTGTGTTAGATTATATTCTTACATAGGTTTGTTATCAAGGAAATGTATTGGGTTGCATACATATGCCTCCTACTATCATGATATAATTACAAACATATGGATAAAAACATCAAAAATC
>DAOOVT010000020.1:0-4655 GCA_035370405.1 Candidatus Dojkabacteria bacterium
GAGAAAAAATAATCATCAGAGAACAAAAAGATACAGGAGAATACATAGCACAAGGAGTAGTAAACAGTATAAATGAAGACACAGGAGCAGTAACAGTAACCTCATGGGATACAGTATCAACTTTCCCAACAGGTGGATTCAGTACAAATGCAGATGTATTCAAATGGCAGAAAGAATATATCCCTATAAAAGGAAGAACCCTAGATACACAATTAGATCAAACTAAACTTCTTACAGTAAGAGTAGATAATACATATGGGGGAAGAAATATATGGATAGACAATCTCACAGCAGATGAATATGTTACTCCATCATCTCCAGAGACAATCAACTTAGGAAAGAGTTACAGATTCTTCCAATACAAAGCAGTTTTGATGAGTACAGACTCTGACACATCTCCAATCATAAGCCAAATACAATTAGACTACACTGCAGTTCCTCGTATGGATCAGATAATGAGACATGGTAAATGGTTCCTATCAGGAACTAAACAGCCATTCTGGTGGGCTAAATAGTTAACATTACATCATAACCTTATGAGTACAGCTACAGAAATGCTCAACGATTCTAAGAAACCATTACTTCTTTCACTAGGATTACTAGCGGTCTGTGTTATTGGCTTAATGCTGACAAAAAACTCTCAATCTCTTTCAACTATTCCATCTTCTACTAAAAAAACATACACTCAACCACAACAAGTACTTGAACAAGGAGTAGACTATAAGGCAATAATAGAAACAAACCTAGGAAATATAGAAATTGACCTATATGAAAAAGAAGCCCCCATAACTGTCAATAACTTCATATTCCTAGCCCAAGAAAAATTCTTTGACAACCTCAAATTTCATAGAGTAGTCAACGGCTTTGTTATCCAAACAGGAGACCCCTTAGGAAATGGAAAAGGAGGACCTGGATATACATTCCAAGACGAATCAACTGGACTAAAATATAGCAAATACACCGTTGGAATGGCTAATGCTGGACACAATACAAATGGCTCTCAATTCTTCATAACATGCGGAGACATCACAGAAGAAAATCTAAATGGTTTAGATCAAGGAGGATATACAATATTCGGTAAAGTTATAAACGGTTTTCCAGTTGTTGATTCAATAGAGAGAGTTGCTGTTGACAATAATAATAAGCCCATAAATGATGTAATTGTTAAATCAGTCCAAATCCTAAAAAGTTAACAGAGAATTCATAACATAGGAATAACATATTCTCCATGCAGGAGAATACTTCACAAAAGCCTAATACAAAACGCATTATAGCTTGTGCCATAATATCCTTTTTGTGTGGAATCCTCTTTGATCAATACATACTTCAAAAGTTTTTCAGCTTTGGAAAGAATAAATGCAGTGAAGAAATACAAGAGACAGTTGAAAGTGAAAATATTGAGAATACGGTAGAAGATCCTCCTACTAATATGGAGGACAAAAAAATTATCAAAGACTCAACTATCCCATGCAGTATATATGTAGATGTCTCAGGAGCAGTTAAAGAGCCTGGAGTGTACTGTATGCCTAAAGGAGCACTGATTATAGATGTAGTGAATAAAGCAGGAGGATTCTCAAATCAAATAGCATACAATTTTGTATCAAGAAAAATTAACCTTGCTCAGAAGGTTGTTGATAATCAGAAAATATATTTCCCTTCAGAAAATGAAATGGAGTGTAAATTGATAAATTTCCTACCTGAAGCTGAAGAAATAGAAATCATAGTTAATAATTCTACTGGAGATATTGGAACTAATTCTAACAACACAGGGACAGAAAATGAGAATTCACAGAGTAGTGGTAGTACAGAGTGTACAAATATAAATAGTGCATCAATGGAGGAATTAGATGCTCTTACTGGTATAGGTCCAAGTACAGCTCAAAAGATTATTGATGGGAGACCATATCAAAAAATAGAGGATTTATTAAATGTATCTGGAATAGGAGATGCAACTTTTGCAAAGTTTAAGGACATTATATGTGTTTAAAATTGTTGAAAATATTTGGAGATTTTAAGCATAAATTAATAATTAGAATTAGAGGGTTATTACTATATTTACATGACTATAAAGCAGTTGGATTTTGTTTGACATATATAATTGTACAGCCTGTAATAATAGGTATTTTAAGAAACATTTCTAGAATGCAAACTATCGGTCTTTTGATCATATTGTTTTGTATCCTAGTGGTATTCGTCATTGTGGATAGGGTCGTTTTAGAAAAAAGTAAAAAAATATTTGAAAGAAAAGATGCGAAATTATTGCAAAAAAAATATGCTCAACTTTTTGTTCTTGGTTATTATCTAATAATATCAAGCATTTTTCAGATTATTAGATGCTTACCAATAATTACTATGGAGAATAAAATGGAAAAAGGTGAGTTGTGTTTCACTGACTGTTTCACACAAATCAAGGGTTTTGTTACGGAAAAACCAACCCAAAAATATGTATATCAACAGTTAGAAGTACAAGTACTACAGGCTAATGTGCAAAATGAACAAAAAATTCTAAAAGACAAGATAAAGATAATTGTTAAGACCGAGAAATTTCGTGATATATCAGTAGGACAGGTATGTAGTGTCAGTGGAAGAATGGTAAGACCAGAAAATTTTAGTGACTTTAACTATAAGGACTTCCTAAAAAATAAAGGTATCTTCTTTACAATGGATTTTCCTGATATTGAATGCGAAGATATTGACAAGATTAGGGCTGGAAATCCTTTGGTAAACAACCTGACTGATGCTAGAAGTATTATGGAAGATAGAATTGATGATATATTGAATGAACCACAGAGTTCCTTACTGTGTGGCATATTATTTGGATCTGATAGATTGTTAGACAAAGATTTTGAGGAGGGAATACGAAGTGCAGGTGTAAGCCATATTATCTCTGCATCTGGGTATAACATAACGATTATGTCTTTAGCTGTATCAAAAGTATTTTCATTCCTACCTAAGAAGAAGGAGATAGTTGTTACCATAATTGTGATTTGGTTATTCGCAATATTTTCTGGATTGTCTCCATCAATAATTAGAGCCTGTATTATGAGTAGTATATCTCTCATTGCTTTAATATATGGAAGGAATAATACTGTGCATATTGCTTTGCCACTAACTGCATTTATATTTTTAGTAATAAATCCTCTAGTCATCTTTGATGTAGGCTTTCAATTATCCATATCATCAATGGCAGGACTCATCTATGTTTCTCCAATACTAGAAAAACTCCTTCCTAAAAAGCAGTTTGTTAAAGACAATTTGTTATCAACTATGAGTTGTACTATATCAACCATTCCGATATCTGTATATACATTCAAAACACTTTCTATGTGGTCTATTCCTGCCAATATGATGATACTTCCTGTTGTTCAATCTACTATGCTTTTTGGAGTATTGGCACTTAGCTGTTGCATCCTTTCACAACAGTTGTCATATTTTTTCTTTACAGTTATCAATCTCCAGCTCAAATATTTTGAATTCGTAATTAAAATCATAAAGGGAACAGGATTAGGATCTTTTGTAATTGCTGACAATATAGTAATTCCTTGTGTGTTAGTATTTGTTTTTGTATTAGTTATCTCAGTCATATATCTATACCCGATAGAAAATGAACAGTACAACTACTATCTTAAAGAAAATTAGACACATACTGTCTGTATATCTACTTGATATTATCTTTGTATCTTGCACTCTTGCATATCCACTTTGGCAAGAAAAAACATATGCATCCAATCCAGAAATTATTTTCCTCAATGTAGGACAAGGAGATTCAATACTAGTACAACAGGGAAGATATCAAATGCTGATAGATGTAGGCCCAGACGATTCTGTCATATTTTCTCTTTCTAAATATATGCCTTGGTATGACAGGGATATTGATATCTTAGTCCTGACTCATCCCCATGAAGATCATATAGGGGGGATGTATTCTGTTTTGGAAAAATACAATGTCAAGAAAATCTACTATAATCCAGTGGATTATGATAATGCAGGGTACAGATTCCTTCTTCAAAACTATTCGGACATACTAATTCCTGTATCATCTGGAGACAATGTCCGAATAGAGGATATATTTGGTATAGTAATATATCCTTTCAAAAAAGATACACTTCAAGAGCAAAGTCAAAACATCAATAATGAGTCCATAGTTATGCTGTTATACATAAACGAAAAAAAGATCCTGCTTATGGGGGATGCAGAACAGGAGGTAGAAGAAAAGATAATAGATCTTTCATTTCTTAATAATGTCTTCATACTCAAAGCAGGTCATCATTGCTCAAAAAGTTCTTCAAGCGATGAATTTGTAAAAAAGATTAGTCCTGAAATCGCTGTTTGTTGTTGTGGAAGAGATAATAAATTTGGACATCCATCAAGAGAAACTCTGGAGAAATTTGAAAAATATGGTATTAAATATTTTGTTACATATGAAAGTGGAGATATTAAATATGTCTTCTAGTATCATTTTTGTGATAGAATTAACAAATAGTGAAGTACCCGTAGCTTAATTGGATAAAGCATTGGTTTGCGGAACCAAAGAGTGCCAGTTCGATTCTGGCCGGGTACGATATCCTTCCTTACTTTGATGTATAATCAGCATGTGCATCCGTAGCTCAATTGGATAGAGCATCGGTCTTCGGAACCGAGTGTTGAGGGTTCAA
>DAOOVT010000021.1:0-3323 GCA_035370405.1 Candidatus Dojkabacteria bacterium
ATTACTAGAGATACAGATCTTCTTGATCTCTTTGATAGGGTATATATGCTTGAGAAGGGTCATATTGTTGAGAGCGGAACATGGGAGGAGCTAGTTAAGAAGAAAGGAAGGGCATATAAAGAGATGAAATATAATGTTTAATTCGTGTTATATATTCCACTTTTCAATGGGTATTTACTTCATATATAAATAGAGATATAATTCACCAATTTAAGATAGTGATAGAACTAAGAACTCCTTTAATTCTTGTTATACATAATTACAGGATAGTCACAGAACCAATTAGTTAATTAAAAGAGGTTGTGTTGGTTTAGGTCCTGCCCCATACAACATATATCTCTTAATTTAAAATAAATTATTATATTATTTTAATGAAGAGATCTACTAAGAAATCTTTGTATAAGATTTTTGTTTCTCTTTTTGTTATTTTTTATACATTTCTTCCTCAATCAATTGTAATAGGACAGGTTATTGATGAAATGTCTTCGCAGGAGAATGCTGCACCAATAGAAACACAGGAAAGTATACCACAGGAGAATGCTGCACCTACAGAGGTAGTTCCTGAAGAGAAACCTTTATGGGTAGTAGATGGTAATACTGCTGTTACTTCTAATCCTGTTGAATTAGATAAGGAGTATACTGCTCCTCAGAATGATAAAGTTAAAATAATATTTACTAAACTTCCTGATAATCCTTCATCAGTAAAAATAAAAGAAATAACTCTTACTGAAGAAGAGATAAAGGTAAGTGGTGCTGTAAGTGATAAGGCATATGATATTACAGCAGATATGGTTGATGGTACTTTTGAATATGATTTAGTATTACCATCAATAGAAGAAGAGACTAAGGTTGTATATGTAGAAGAGAGAGAAGATATATTTACAAATTTAAAAGAAGTTACTAATACAATAGTTAATGATGGAGATACTCTTAAGATTGAAGATTTAGAGCATTTTACTATATTTATTGTTAAAAGTCCTGATGAAACAATTAGTGATAGTGGTGTTGATAATGAAAACAACGCTTGGGTTTCAGATGGTAATTATGCAATATTTGACAACAGTGATGATTATGCTGTATACGGTTTTCCTGATTTAGGAATCCCTTCTGGAGCTAACATAGAGGGTATTGAGGTTTTAGTTGAAGGTAAAACAACAGGAAGAGATTTAGATATCTCAATTTGGAATCAATCAAATAGTGGTCCAGATGCATATACAAGCACTAAGACTGCAGATTTATCAAGTTCTGAAAGCACAGTTATTGTGGGTGGCTCTACAAACAAATGGGGAAAGAGTTGGATTGATACTGATTTTAATACTAATTTTAAAATAAGAGTTGATGCAAATTCAGGTGTCGGAACAGCATCCTTAGATCAAATCAGGGTAAAAGTTTCCTATTCTATGCCACTTACTCCACCTACATTAACCAATGATCCTTCAGATCCTGTTGCTTTAACCTCAGTTGGTGGAGTTTGGACAAGTATTGAGGGTGGTAGTGGACATACAGGGGTAAACACAAGTGAAATTAGATGGGGTTCTCCTGCTGGTTCTCAAAAAAGTGGATTAAGATTTACAAATAGTGGATTACAATCTTTTGATACTGGAGAAACCTTCTATTTAGGTATGCTTACTCATATGAACTGGGGGACATATGCTGGAACAGCCGCAAGTGGTGCCACTTTACAGATTACCTTAAATTTTGATAGGCCTAATATCCCAGATGTAGTACTTGGCTATGATTTTGATATTGAAGAAACTTCTAACTCATCAGGTAATTGTATGCCTTACCAGATATCAAATACCCCTTGTGATGATAGAGTTACTTTCCCCAATAGTTATGGTACTCAAGTTTTCACCATAGGGGATATTCAATATACTTTAGTTATTGATGGTTTTGTTGATTCATACCCAGATGGTAATCCAGTTGATGCTTTTATTACAGAAGAAGAAAAAGATAATTCTGCCTTTTTGGTAGGACATCTTTCATCTGTTTTGGTTGAAAAACCCGAAATTAGACTTACTAAGAAAACAAATGATCTCGACGTTGTTTCAAGTCCAGGACCAAATCTATATATAGGGGATGAAGTGGTGTGGGAATATATAGTTCAGAATAGTGGGAATGTAACACTAACAGATATTATTCTTACAGATAGTGATTTAGGAAGTATTACCTGCCCTTACAGTGAATTAGCAAAGGGGACAACTATGACCTGTACTGCAACAGGTACGGTTATAGAAGGTCAATATGTAAATACTGCTACTGTTTCAGGTACTCCTCCAACGGGGAGTGATGTTACCGCTTCAGATAGTAGTTGGTACAATGGTGTTTGGAAAAAGGGAAACATTATTGTAGATAAGGTTACTAATCCTTCTGGTGATACACAGAGTTTTGCTTTTACAACTACTGGTACTGGTTATGATGGATTTAGTTTAACCGATGCAGATGCTCCTAATGATCAGGAATTAGTCGCGGGTAGCTATTCAGTAACTGAAACGCCGGTTGATGGTTGGGATACTATTTCATCCTGCACCAGTTCTATTGGCGATTCGGAAACAGCGAGCAGTCTGGAGTTAGATCCGGGTGAAACAATTACTTGTACTTTTACTAATTCAAAATTAAGTATTGATGTTACTAAAACAGCTAATCCTACATCTGTACCAGAAACTGGAGGGGATGTTGAATTTACAATAAGAGTAGATAATCCCAGTGCTGTTTCGGTTAATTTAACATCTCTTATAGATGATAAATTTGGTGATATAACAGCAATCGAAGGCAGTAGTTGTACGGTTCCGCAAACAATTGCCTCTTTAGGGTATTACGAATGTATATTTACAAAGAATCTTTCAGGAAATGCTGGAACAAACCATGTAAATATAGTAACTGCTACAGCAAGTGGTGTATCAAATGCAGATGATGCTACAGTTTCATTTACAGATGTATTACCAGACATTTCAGTTCTCAAGACAGCAGGAGTTTCAACAGTACCCGAGACAGGTGGAGATGTTGAATTCACATATGTTGTAACAAACAATGGGAACGAGGCAGCTGAGATTACTGTTCTTTCTGACGACAAATTTGGAGAATTAAGTGGAGATGACGACTGTAAAGTTGGCACTGTTATTCCAGCTAAATCATCTTGTGAATTTAAATCAACCTTTACTATTCCAGCGGGTGATGTTCCAGGATCACACACCAATGTTTTTACAGGTACAGTAACAGATGGAGATGGTAACAGTGATACTGCAACAGAAAATGAGACAGTAACTTATACAGATGTATTACCAGACATTTCAGTTCTCAAGACAGCAGGAGTTTCAACAGTA
>DAOOVT010000021.1:3423-4607 GCA_035370405.1 Candidatus Dojkabacteria bacterium
AGATGGAGATGGTAACAGTGATACTGCAACAGAAAATGAGACAGTAACTTATACACCCGTACCATCACTTAAATTAGAAAAAATAGTAGTTAATCAGTACGGTTCTGATGCAAGTGAATCTAATTGGATACTATACGCAACTGGAGATGAAAAAGGATTTAACTATACGGGAGACGAATCAAAATTTATTTATGTAAATCCAGGAGTTCCATACACCTTAACTGAAAGTGGACCTAATGGATTTAGTGCAAGTGCGTGGTCATGTACAGGTGGTACTTTGATTGAAAATGTGATAACTCTAACTTCTGAAGACGATGTAACATGTACAATAACTAATACTGCACAACCAGCAACAGTAGTTGTTTACAAGAATGTTATTGATTGGAACGGAAGTGATGCATATTCTGATCAGGAGTTTGAAGTGATACTTGAAGGAGAGCTTTTGGTACCTTCTCAGAATATTAGAGATTCAGAGTTAGAACCAATGGTAGCTACTTTTGGTTTGCTAGATGAAGGAATATATACACCAACTGAAATAAATGTACCTGATGGATACATATTTAATGGATGTTCTGTACATACACCTATATTGAGTGATACAGAAATGTCAGCTATGTCCGTTCTTCCCACCAATTATGTAGGTAATGGAGAAACACTGACATTTGTATGTGAGAATGAAGCAATACAACCAGAGTTAACTATTACAAAAGATAATGATAGTCCTATTGATGGATTAGAAACAGGCAGTACAGTATTTTACACATTAAGAATAGAAGCCCCATCTGATGAAATAGAAGGAACATATTTAGTAAATAATGTAAAAGTAACAGATATATTACCAGAAGGATTTGAATATGTATTAGGAAGTTGGACAGCAACATCCTCCATTAGAGGAAACATTAAGGATAATCCAACAATTGAACCAACATACGGTGGTTCTCCTGCAATCTGGATACTTGGAGATATGAAAGAAGGAGAAATAGTAACCCTTACATATATAGCTAAAATCAATCTTCTTAATGAACCAGGAATATATAAAGATCTGGCCTTTGTACAAGGAGATTCCATATTAGCAGAAGAGAATACTGGAGATGTATTAGGACTTAATACTAGGGATGAAAATTCAATAGGAGATAACTTTGTAGGAACAAAAGTATTAGTAGTAGAACCAATAGAAGAAGGAG
>DAOOVT010000022.1:0-4264 GCA_035370405.1 Candidatus Dojkabacteria bacterium
CCACACTTTCATTTCCGGCTTTGTCAATACTACGATAATAAAGAACTAACTTTCCCTCTGAATCGGGCTTAAAAGGTGATGTGTACGTTGTCCACGATCCTGTATTGCTGCCCCATTGGTATTCCACCTTATCCGAATTAGCGTCAGTCGCGGTTAAAGTTATTTTGGGCTTATTTTTATACCAACCATTCGAACCATCCGGATTTTCCGGATCTAAAGAAATTGAAACTTCAGGAATTGTTTTATCTAAAACAATTGTTATAGTATAGGAGTTTTCTGTATTTCCGGCATTGTCAGTAGCATGAGATTTGATGGTATAAGTATCGTTAGTAAGGGTAGCACCTATTTGATAGATCCAATTGGTAGTGCCTTGGGCAGTAACCGATGTTTTACCTTCTTGCCAAGTTGAACCGCTCCAGTATTGACCATCTGTTTTCTGAATGGTTAATTGAACTTCTTTTACTCCACTTAAAGAGTCTTGGGCAGTTCCGGCAATCTTTCCATCCCATGAATTACTATATATCACCGAATCAGTACCACTATTATCGGGAGAGGTTATAGTACTGGAAGGAGTACTAGTATCAACTATAAAGTATAATCCTTTTACATCTCTGTATTGTGTAATGGATGGTATGTCTTTTCTTGTCGCATTGTCATATACCTGATGGTACATATAGTATTGACCATCTGCTAGAGTTGGTTCACAGTTAGTAAATGGAACAAATTCTTCTAATGGGTTAGTAGTTATTATTAATGTATTATCTGGGTTTCTCCAACCGCAATATGCCTTACTTGTTCTTGCTGTTCCCTCTGCATTTGAATCAAATATTACATATGAGTCTTTCAACATTCCTGAAGATGGTGAATTATCTGTGTATGTTGCCTTAAATGAGAGTTCACTGACTGATTTTACATACGTTTTTGAATCTGTAATCGCTATACCATTTTTGTAATAGGTATGAGTCGCAAAAGGAGCTAGTGTATCTATAAATAGCTCTTTCTCAATTGTAGTAGTGTTTCCTGCTAAATCTGTAATTGTTAGAGTTATCGTATGTACTCCATCGGCTAAGGAAGATAATTCACTGGAAACCCAACTGCCATTGTTACAAACAGGTGTTTGATTACTACTGGTATCTTCGTCTATTTTTATCCCTACATTAAGTATTCCGTTGTTATCTGCACAGGTTCCATAGAGAATTGGAGTATTATCATTTGTAATGAAGTTTTGTACATCTCCTCCTGGATATCTAATACCTAGGATATCTCCAGATGGTTTTTCATTGTCAAATATAAATGATCTAGACAATGTATCGCTCATATTGCCTGCACGATCTTTGACATTTGTTCTTATTGAATATTGCCCATTGGGATATGAAGAAGTATTTATAGTACATGTTGCTGTATGTTCTAATTTCCCATTCTCATTTTCATTAAGGCAAGTGCCTATATTATTCCCTTGACTATCTTTTATATTAATAACAAATTGTCCTAATCCACTAGATTCGTCTGTACCTTGAACTTTTATATTAAAACTCCCTGAGTGTGAGCTATTTTCAGCTGGTTCTAAAATTTTTATTGTTGGTTTAGTTTTATCATATGTAATTGTGTATGGTTCACTTTCTGGACTTTCATTTCCTGCATTATCTACTGTTTTTAAATAGATTACATACTTACCTTCACCATGACCATATGTTCCTGAATGTGTTTTAGGATTACCTACCTCTACTAAACCAGAAGTCCAATCAGTAACTGTATTTCCATTTGCAGATGTAAATACATATCTGATGATATATCCTTTTATGCCACTAGGATTTGTACCTTGATCATCACCACCTTGCCAATTTACTGTAATTGCATTTATATTTGTGAATGCATTATTAGGGGTATTAGTTATATTTGGTTTGCTTGGTGCTACCGTATCTATAGTTAGTTCTTTCTCAATTGTAGTAGTATTCCCTATTAAATCAGTAGCAATAATCTTAACATTGTAACTACCATCACTTAGAGGATTGCTAATAGTTGCTTCCCATGCCATATTGTTAATGGTTGCAGTAGATTTTTCTGTTTCGTTTATAAAAACCTTTACAGAAGCTATATCTGTACTTGTCAAGTCTCCTACAAATACAGGTGTATTCCAGTTTGTTATGTATCTATCTTGAACTACAGTTTTCAATACTCCATTCTCTAATATTCCTAAAAGAGAAAATACTGGTGGAGTATCTATTGTGAACTTCCATAAATTACTCCAGTTACTTTCGTTATCTGCCTTATCGACAGCCTTCACTCGCCAGAAATATGTATTCTCTGGTAAAGTGCTTGCTTGATAATCTGAACTTACTAACAATTCTCCAGTGGTATTAGAATAAACAGGTTGACATGTTGAAACATTATTAATGTTTGTACAATTAGAATACATCTCTAAATAATAACCAGATACCCCTGTCCCAAAATCTGTAGAATCTTTCCATTGCATAGTTGGATTATTATTATTTATACGTGTTCCCCAAATTGGGGATTCTAACACTGGAACAGAAGGAGGAGTTTTATCAAGTCGATAAGCTCTACTGTAAGATAGGTCAACATAATAATATTGATTGTTTGGTATAACCATAACATTTTTTCTTATGTCATCTATATATATTGGAGAAAGCTCATTATGAGAACTAGTTCCCAAAACAGTAAGTATTGCTGGTTCACTAACACCTACTCCTTGGTCAACATTTATACCCTGAAGACCATTGCTTGATGTTGTTATGTCCTTAACTTCTACTTTCGAACCATTTACAATAAGACCAACATTATTATCTTTAAGAGTTACATTTTCAAGTACAACATCAGTTGCTTTATAAACATTTATGCCATGCGGTTTAATCAATAATCGAGAACTCTTTACGGTTAAATTTTTAAGAGTGACATTGTTTGTTGCAGAAATCCCTATAGCAGAATTATTATTACTACCTGTTTCTGTAAAATTACTAAAGATTGTATGATTATTACCATCTAATGTTAAAGATTTATTAATGTTTATTTGTTGTGTAATTGTAAAATCACTTAAAAGCTTTATAGTATCTCCTCCATTAGGGTTAGCTGCGTCTATAGCTTTTTGTATTGTGTCATAACAAGTTCCAGATATAGATGCTACTGTACAACTCCCTCCATTACCAACATCACTAGGCAAAGGATTAACCACCACAAACACGGTCATATGACCTAAATCCTCAATCTCAACTAAATCACTATCTTCTTTCTGGCTAACACTAGCACCGTCTTCTTTCCCCACACTCTTAACCTCAGAGTCTAAGTCTTCCATGTAGGAAACCTCTGCTTTGGATTTTTCAGCTTTAGGTAAAGTTAAATCGTACTCAAAGTCTCCATCTTCCATGTCAGTTGTAATATCAACTGCATAAACATTAGAATCCTTAAGTTCTTCCGGAAGATCTTCAGGATTAACTTCCTTCATTCTTAAAGTAGATCTATCATCATCTGAAGCCGGTAATTTTTTAAAAGTAACCGTAACTTTTTCATTTTCAGGAAAAACATACCTGATTCCAATTTTTACTTTTTCTTCAGTTTCATAAAAGCCTTCTTCATTTAACTCCCAATTTTCATCGACAGTATCAACTACTTCAATACCATCTTCCAAATACTCATATTCCTTTTCTTCAACTTTTACAGCGGGAGTTTCGGGCTCAATATTTTCGGAAGGAGCACTGTTTTCAGCTACTATCGGTTCTCCAACAATCGGAGATGGTTCTGTCTTGCTGATTTCAATAGTTGTAATTGGCTCTGTATCACTTGGTACAGGTGCAGGTTCAGTACCACTAGACTCTGTAGCCACTCCTTTTACAGGCATTGGAATATCATCAACTTCAACAGTTTCATTATCTTCAATATCGGCAATCGGCCTGTAATCGCTTACCCCACCGCCTTCTATAATATCGGGCGCTTCGGGATCTACAACATCTTCATCTTCACCGGAATTTTCATTTTCAATTTCGTTTCCATTTTCTTCCAATTTATTTTCACCCGTATCGGAAGCTTTCGCATCATCTTCTTTGGTTTTTTCATCTTCATTTTTATCTTCCTCAACAGTCGGATCTTGTCCATCTGCTGTCTCCTCCGTGTCGGCTTCTTCTCCAGACGCACTTCCCTCTTTGTTTTCAACAACAATTTCCTCCTCAGACGCACTTGTATCCTCTGCGTACACACGCGAAGGAACCACCGCTGCAAGAGGAGCCAATGTATTGGCTAACATTGAAAAAAG
>DAOOVT010000023.1:0-4144 GCA_035370405.1 Candidatus Dojkabacteria bacterium
CAAACAGCGAAGGCTATGAGATACAAAGTCCGGGAGATGATTACATACAATACAGAGTAATCTTCACAAATACAGATGGAATCTCTCAACCAAAGGTAGAAGACATCTCCTTAGAGTACCTAGGGGACAATACAGACTATGGCTTGGAATACACAGATAGCAACACCATAAAGATGTACAATGGTAGTGGAAGTAACCAATACTTAAAAATCAAAGCAACAAAAGGAGACACACAATTTGTATCCAACATACCAGACAAAGGAGATGCCATAGCATTCTCATTTAATACAACAAACAACATTATAAATGAAAACACAAAACTATTCTCAGTAAACAATTCAGGAACAGAAAAGATGTACATAGATGCATATGGGAATGTATATATCACAGGAGAAGTAATCTCAGGAGGAACACAATACTTAAAATTCTCTCCAACATATGCTCAGACAGATGGTCTATCAGCAAGCAATAGTATATGGATAAACAAGACAAGTACAGGAGGTAACCTAGTGAAATTACAAAACAACTCAGCAGACATGTTTGTAGTAAACAGTACAGGAGATGTATCGGCACATGGGACAGTAGAGGTAGTAGGAGGCACATTAAAACTAGGAGAGAATGGTAATGTCCGATTTAATAGTGCGAGTGAGGAGGTAGAGATAAGCAAAGATGGAGGAAGTACATGGGTAAAGGTAGGGGGAAACAGCGGGAAGATTGTAATCTCAGCTGAATATGATGGTGCAGTATTCAAAAAAGATGGTACAAATAATTCAGGTAGTATGACATCGGACAACACAGGATCAACTAATAACTCAATGAATTATTACGAATGGAATAGCAGTGAAAGTACTCTAAATGATATTAATATCAAGGTTAGATTCACTCTTCCATCAGATTTTGGAAGCTGGGGAAATGGTGGAATAACAGTACATTATGCTACAGAGTCAGTATCAGCATTAGATAACAATATAGGCCTATATTTATACAGACAAGGAGTCGCAACTGCTGATTCTCAGAGAGAAAACCTCATCTCGACAAGTACAGGGGTATGGAATACAAGTTTACTTCCTGCAAGTGAAATAAACGAATGTACAGGTAGTGGTACCACATGCATATTGGATATCAAATTATCATCTCTATCCAATAACTATGTAAGAGTTGGGAACATAGTTTTAGAGTATGTCCGAATGTTGTAAAACGCTTAATTTATGTAGTACTATGAAGTTAGATAATACATACAAGAAATGCCAAAGAAAAAGATAAAAAAACTAAAGAAGAATATAACTAAAATGCTTTTGGCAAGGAGAAAGGAGCTACTATTATTGCTTACAGTCGCTTTTCTCATTTCCCTATCTCTTGGTATATACCTCATTAACAGGCCTAAGCCTAATGGGGATATAATTCTTCAAAGTACAGGAAGTGAGAGTATTTTTACGAATAAAAACCCAGAATTTAATGTAGAGTTTGGCAAAAGAGGAGAACCACATGAACAGTGGGTAAGATTCGAAGCAAAAGGTAGTGCAAAAAATCCATTCAAGGAAGAAGAAGAGAATGTGTGGAACAAGATATTGAATGCAGTTAAACCTAAGAAAAGTCTTGGAGTAGAGATGTCTTTAAGTGGTGTGGAACTATCACAGATTGAAAATATTTCAGATGACCAAAAAGTAGAAAAGTTGAAATCAGTTGCGGAAGTTTTAGGAACAGATACGGTAGAAACGAGCACAGAGCTAGTAGATTTGGGAAGGACTATATGGAATGGAGAGGAGGAAGATGTATCAAGGAAGACAATAGTGAATAGGGATGTGGTAAAGGGGGTGGATTTGATATATCAGATAATAGATGGAGTAGGATTAAAAGAGGAGATAGTTATAAAGAACTTAGAGGAATATACCTCAGAATGTGGAGAAGATGTAAATGATTGTGCTATACCTTTGAACGAGTTTGTATTCGATTTGAAATTGGATGAGGGGGTTACACTAAAGAAGGGCTGGTATAACATAGAAAATAGTAGTACAGAAACATACTATTTTGAAGATGAGGAAGGTAATTACATAGCACATTTCTTACCGAGTTTTGCAATCGATGGAGGAGGAGAGAAGACATCGAATGTGAAGATGGATGTAGAAGAAGTGGGAGAGAGAGAGTACAAGATAAAGGTGGTAGTGGACATAGAGTGGTTGTTATCGGAGGATAGGGTTTTTCCAGTAAGCATAGATCCCAGTATTGTACATAATAGCGAGAGTAATTTTGATACAGGGATTTACAATGGAATAGAGTATTCAAACGCAGCAGGAGGAATGGAGCTATTAGGAGTAGATAGGGTAGGAGTTGATTCTAATACAGTGGGGTATTGGAGTTTTGATAAGGATGGTAGAGATGAAAGTGGAAATGGGAATAATATGATAACAACACTATATGGAATACAGTATGGAATACAGGATAGCAATCTTACATTTATATTGAATCAATACAATGGAGTGTCAGATCCATCGGAGATAGATATTACATGTCCTATTGGAGATGCGAATTGTTTTATATATGATATGGCAGGGAATAGGCTGCCAACACCAACAATAAACTATGGTATAGCGGTAACAGATGGAGAAACAGGAAGTGGATATATAATGTATTCTCCATCATTATCTGCTCAGGGGATAACGAGTACAGAGGGTTCTAATCATACAAATCATTTCATAGCAGTGAAGTATACAGGGAGTACATGGCAATACAATAATGATAGTGTATGGGTGGATTTTACCCCAACATCTAACAATATACTTGTTGCAGAGATTACATTCTTTACATCGATAAATATGTTAGATATATGGCCTGGACATACTGAAGGAAGAATGAATGATGGATATGAGTTTGATGGCGTCGATGATTATGTAAAGACAAATAGCCTGAGTGGATTAAGTACAGGAACACCAGTACATACAATAGAAGCGTGGATAAAGCCTGGAGTGTTTAATTCTTCAGGAGTAAAACAATGGCTGTTGTTGTTGGGCGGAGCATCTGGTGGGAATATTGATTGGACATACAATAGAGATGGAAAAATAAATGTAGGAGTATGGGATGGAGTTCAATGTGGGATTCCAGTAACAATGGAAGAGTGGTCATATATATCAGTATCATATGATGGTACGACCTTCAAATGTTACAAAAATGGAGAATTCTTTGGAAATGCGTCTGGAGGAACATCCCTATTTAATTTAACATCCACCGTACTAACATTAGGAAAATCAGCACTCAGTGGAGAAGCATATTTTAATGGAAGTATAGATGAGGTTAAGATATCTAAAGTGGCTAGAAGTGCAGAAGAAATATATATATCATATTTGCAGAGTAAGGAGAAATTTTCAGGGGAATATGTCTCTTCAGTATTCGATTCAGATGTGGGTGTGTCTTCTGCTAGCGTATCAGGAATAGTATCTGGTATTAGTACAGGGAATGGAGAGATACCATATAGTACAACAGGATTGGTAGCTCAATGGAATTTTAATGAAACAAGTGGAACTATAGCGAATAGTGGAGGGAGTTGTGGAAGTACATGTAATGGGACTCTTACTAATTTTGCAGATACAAGTGGACAAGATAAAGTAGTAAGTAGTGGATGGACATATAACAATAGACGATGGGGTAATGGAGCTTTGATGTTTGATGGTACAAATGATAGTGTACTAGTACCAAATAACTCATCTATAGCTATAGAGGGTGCTATAAGCATAGAAGCATGGATTAGGCCTTCAAAATACAGCGTAAATAACTATAATCACATTGTTGATAAAGATGGGAATTATAGTTTGAGTATATATAATGGTAAACTTGGTTTTTTTGTAAATAATTTCACAGGATGGTGGTATCCGGATATTCCAGTATCATTAGGTGAATGGTCTCATGTTGTAGTTAGTTTTGTAGGGGGAGTTAGGAGGATGTATGTGAATGGGGTTCTGGTTGCAGAAATGCAAGATCCATATACAACATTCTATAGTACTTCTGCAACTTTCTCCATAGGGAGTCGTCAAGATGGTACGTTGAGATTTATAGGGACTATGGATACTGTTCGAGTATATAACAGGGCATTGAGTGCATCGGAAGTATCATCAAACTATAATTCAAATTCTGTAAAGTATTTTGTAAGAGG
>DAOOVT010000024.1:0-4032 GCA_035370405.1 Candidatus Dojkabacteria bacterium
GTCTTAACTTTTTTAACCATTTTCCTTATGGGAATTAAATTTATGGGCAATATGCCATATCTAACATTTGAAGTATATTGAAATCAAAAATAAATGTCAATTCTGAAATTTAATATGAAAAAAGAAGAAGGGATCGGTACTGCCCCAACCGACCCCGATTTCTTTCTCACAATTGTTCGAGAGAAAGTCTCGAAGAACATACAAGATGTTTCCCTGTCTTCTTTCTTCTCCACTATATTCTGTATATTAGAGAAGGAAACAGACAAAGTATCTTAGACTTTTCCGTTTGTCCAGCTGTGCTTGTAACACCCCGGGCAAAGGGAAAAATCTGAGATATCCACATACTTGTAAAGAACTATGAATAAGTATACCTCTAGTGTTAGTAATTGTCAAGCCTATATTTATTGCCCACAAAATGGATAAATCATATTTCGTAATTACAGCAACATTCTTGCGTTGTAAAAAGAGCGATGTTACGGAAACTAACCAGTAGCATTGAATGTTACATTCTTTGTGGATTCGTGATGAAGAAATTATATCAATTTAAACTTCATTAGGCTATATTCTGCAATTATATTGAGGTTATCTTCCAAACTTTTCTCACTTTAATATCTTTAGTTGGACCTACTTTCATTCTTCCTACAACCAATTCCGAATATCCCGCTCTTTGTGCTTCTGTAATAACCGAATCCACTCCCCAAGTACCACGAACCTCTCCTGTCAAACCTACCTCTCCAAAATATATAACATCCTTTGGCAAAGCCTTATCCATAATTGATGACTTAATAGCTGCACACACTGCTAAATCTATGGCTGGGTCATTCACATTCAATCCTCCCACTATATTCACAAAAACATCCTTATTTCCAAGAAAAACACCTCCTTTTCTAGACATAACTGCACAAAGCATATCAAGTCTAGGTTTCCTAATACCATTTGCCACTCTCCTAAGTGGACCACCCTCACTCTCCCTTTCAACAACTAATGCCTGAACTTCAACAAATACAACTCTAGAACCTTGTATAATCGAACCTATAGCACTGCCAGAAGACTCTGACCCAGATTCTAAAAACAACAAAGATGGATTTCCCACTTCAAAAAGTCCGTTTCCACGCATTTCAAACACACCAATCTCATTCGTGGAACCAAACCTATTTTTAATACTCCTTATAATTCTATACTGATTATACTGATCACCTTCCATATACAACACACAATCAACAATATGCTCTAAGACCTTCGGACCAGCAATATCTCCAATTTTGTTTATCTGCCCGACAATAAAAATGGGAGTCCCTGTTTTCTTAGCAACCCTAGTAAGCATAGCTCCAGAAACCCTTACCTGCCCTATACTTCCTGCATATCCTCGTGAGATCAAAGACGAAATACTCTGTATAGAATCAACTACTACAAGCTCAAACTTTTCTTGTTCAATTAAGGCAGTTATACTCTCCGCAGTAGTATCCTCTGTTACAATAAATTCATCAATCTTACTCAATGCACCAGCATTCTTTCCAAAAATTCTACCAAAACGAGAATTCAATTGAGCAGGAGACTCCTCTCCACAAACATACAAAACCTTGCCCTCCTTCGCAAAATTCATAACAACCTGCATGAGCAAAGTAGACTTCCCCACCCCAGGCTCACCACTCAAAAGAACCACCTCTCCATCAACCAAACCTCCACCCAAAACCCTATCAAATTCCATATATCCTGTAGATATCCTTCCTTTGCGTACATCAGATTTAGAGTACTTACCCAAAGGAGCAAAAGAAGCTTTAGATACACTAACAGCTTTTCCATGCTCAGAATCAATCGGACTATCATCAAACTCTTCTAAAGTACCCCACTGCCCACACACAGGACACTTTCCAGCCCACTTCGGAAATTCAGCAGAACAAGAAGAACAAATATATTTCATAGCTTAAAGTATATAACAGTAAATATATCTCTCTATTTCACTACCAACTTGTCATCTTTAATCCCTATTTTCACCTCTTTAATCTTCCCTTTTCCACTACCCTGACCATGAGACAACATATAGTCAGCAAGTATATTCTCAATACTATCTTGAACAAACCTTCTCAATGGTCTTGCCCCATATTCCTCACTAAAGGCATTCTTCACAACATATTCCACAACATTCCTATCAACATTAACATGAATATCTTCCTCCTTAAGCCTATTATTCAAATCCTCAACTAACAACATCACTATTTTTTCAGCATCCTTCCTAGTCAAAGACCTAAATATCACCACATCATCTATTCTGTTAAGAAGTTCTGGTCTTAGAACATCCCTCAACTCACCCAACAAAGTATTCTTCATCTCCGAATATGCCTTATCTATCTCCCTATCACTCCTCTCGCTCTCACTCTCACCAACAAAACCTAAAATCCTATCCTTCCTTATCTCCTCAGCACCAATATTTGATGTCAAAATAATCACCGTATTCTTAAAATTAACTGTTCGTCCTCTTCCATCAGTCAAATGTCCATACTCCAAAATCTGTAAAAGAATATTCAACACATCAGGATGTGCCTTCTCTATTTCATCAAACAAAATTATCGAATGCGGTTTCCTCCTAACACGCTCTGTAAGCCATCCTCCCTCCTGAAAACCAACATACCCTGGCGGAGAACCTATCAACTTAGAAACACTATGCATCTCCATCATCTCACTCATATCTATCTGTATAAGGTTATCTTCATTTCCAAAAAGCTCCTTCGACAAGACTTTTGCTAACTCTGTTTTACCAACACCAGTAGGTCCTAAAAAAAGAAATGAAGCCCAAGGTCTATCTGCATTTATAATTCCTGTTCTAGCCCTTTTTATCGCAGAAGCAACAACATGACATGCATCCTCCTGACCAATAACCCTAGTATTTAGTGAATTCTCTAACTTTAGTAAAGCAGACTTCTCCTTACTTCCCAATGTATCAACTGGAATACCAGTCCACTTTGACACTACTTTACGAATATCTCTTCCTGTAACCTCATTCTGTTTACTAAATTTTTCTTTTATAAATTCCTTTTCCCTCTTTCCAATCCTTTTTTCAAGTTCACTTTCCTCTTTTTCAATCTTCATAGCAGAATCCATATTGCCTCTGGCTATTTCCTCCTCCTTTTCAATTCCTAAAGATATCAATTCATCTTGCAGTACTGCCAAATCACCAAACCTTTTCTCAACATCAAGCTTCTTAGATGCAGCAGCCTCATCTAACAGATCTATTGCCTTATCAGGAAGATATCTATCACTCACATATCTATCTGACAAAGTAACTGCCAACTTTACAGCCTCCTCACTTATTCTAACCTTATGATGCTTCTCCAACACAGGTTTCATCTTTTTTAGAATTTTAATAGAGTCGGGTATTGATGGCTCATTCAAAAATATTGGTGTAAAACGACGAGCTAATGCTGCATCAGATTCAAAATACTGGCTATACTCTTCAGTCGTAGTTGCCCCTATACATCTGAAATTACCTTGCAACAAAGCAGGTTTTAATATTGATGCTATATCCGTTGACGGACCAAAATTATTAGAACCAATAATATTTTGTATCTCATCTATAAAAAGAATCGTATCCTCTGATTCTGTAACCTCATCAATTATAGAAAGAACCCTCTCTTCAACATCACCACGCATTTTGCTCCCTGCGATAATATTTGCAACATCTAACGACACTATCTTGGCATTTCTCAAAGAAGGGTGAACTACACCAGTAGCTATTTTCTGTGCCAACCCCTCTATCAAAACTGTCTTTCCAACACCTGCTTCTCCAACGACAATAGGATTATTTTTCTTTCTCCTACTTAAAATATTCACAAGTTGCAATATTTCATCACTTCTTCCTATTACTGGATCAAGTTTCCCTTCTCTAGCCTGCTGAACCAAATCCTTTCCAAGATACTCAATCACTTTAACATCTTCTTCCGCATAGTTATCGATATTTGGCTTAGCAAGAATCCCAATTGGATATGTAGCCTTCTTTCCTAAAGAATTTCTAAATGACTCTGATGTCAACCCTAT
>DAOOVT010000025.1:0-2586 GCA_035370405.1 Candidatus Dojkabacteria bacterium
GAAATGATGAAAAGATATAGGATGATGAAACAAGTTCTTGCAAAAAACATAGTTCAATATAACCAAAAAATGGGATATCCTGCGATGCCATATCTGATAATAGTAATAGATGAAATGGCAGATTTAATGCTTGTTGCAGGACCTGAAGTAGAATCAAAAATCCAAAGAATTGCACAAATGGGAAGAGCTGTTGGAATACACTTAATACTAGCAACTCAAAAGCCAGTAGTAACAGTTATTACAGGTTTAATAAAGTCAAATATCTCAGGAAGAATAGCATATGCAGTACCTTCAGCAATGGATTCAAGAGTAATTTTAGATCAGACAGGAGCAGAAAATCTTCTTGGAAATGGAGATATGCTGTATAAAGATCAAACAATGTCAAAACCAATAAGAATACAAGGTTGCTTCATATCTACAGAAGACTCAATGTACATTATAAATCAAGTTAAATCACAAAAGATGGAAGAAAAGGAGGAAAGTGAACTTGATATTACAAGACCAACAGCTGGAAAAGGATTAGGCGGTATCTCAGATAAAAGAGAGCCTGAATTCCCACAAGCTCTTGATGTTGTCATTGCAGAAGGAAAAGCCTCAGCTTCTCTTCTACAGAGAAGGTTAAATATAGGGTACAATAAAGCAGCAAGATTAATGGAACAGCTTGAAGCTGCAGGAGCTATAGGAAAACAAGATGGTGTTAAACCAAGAGATGTTTTAGTCTCCTCTGCATCTGAGATATTAGGCAATTCTGAAAACAATGAACAAGAAAGCTTCTAGTTTTGATATACTCTTTCATATATGATAACCGCTGGTGAAGTAATAAAAGAAAAGAGAAAAGCCCTTGGAAAAAGCCTAGATACAATAAGCTCAGATACTAAAATACAAAAAAGATATCTAGAATATATTGAGAATAATGAGTTTGATAAGTTTGATTCTCCAGTATTTGCCTCTGGTTTTATCAAAATATATGCACAATACTTAGGTCTAGATGTTGACAAAGTTCTTGCATTATACAGAAGAAGTCTCAATATACCATCAAAAACTAAAAAAACTAAAAAGCCAAAGAGAGAAAAGAAAAAAATTAAAATATCTCCAAAGACAATAGGATTAGGATTGTTAATACTCTTTTTAATCTCAATTGTGGGATATATTGGTTATCAGATATATAAATTTCAAAAACCCCCAGAATTAACAATATTACAGCCACAAGATGAATTTTCATCTCAGGAAGAGAATATTTTAATAAAAGGAAAAACTCAGTCAGGAACAATTATTGAAATAAATGGAAAGCAGATAAAAGTAAATAATAATGGAGAGTTTGAATACGAATACAAACTTACACAAGGAGTAAATACAATATCAATAAAGGCATGGAAAGAAACAAATACGCAGCTGCAAAACAAAATCACATTAAGAGTAACATATACACCAAAAGATGAAGAGATAGCAACACCTACAGAAACAAAAGAGTTTATTCTCACATTATCTATAACCAATTCTCCAGCATGGATTAAGTTAGATGTTGATGGAGAAAACAAAATATCTGGAGTACTTCAAGAGAATACCCAACATGAATACAAAGTAGAAAAAACATTTACCTTAGTTACAGGAAAAGCAAACAACACCTCTTTAAAAGTAAATGGAGAAGAGGTTAAAATCTTGACATCTGCACAGACAGGTATAGGTCAGATTACCTGCAATATTCAAGAAAATAAACTGCTCTGCGAATAACTCTCAGAAATTGATATAATTAGGTATGGAATCTTCAAGAGATCAAATAGAAGAGATTAAAAGCAGGTTGGATATTGTTGATGTTATAGGAAAGTACTTACCTTTAAAGAAAGCAGGAAAAAACTATACTGCGAAATGTCCATTTCATACTGAAAAAACTCCCTCCTTTATGGTAAGCCCAGAGCTTCAAAGATATAAATGCTTTGGATGCGGTGAGAATGGAGATATCTTTACATTTGTTCAAAAAATAGAAAATATCGATTTCCCAGAAGCATTAGAAAAACTCGCAAAAGAGGCTGGTGTAACTTTAACTAGGCAGAAAGCTAACACATTCTTTGAGAGATTAGAGGAAATAAATAGAAAAGCTGCAATATACTTCTATAAACAGTTAAAAGAACCTAAAAATATACAAGCACTACATTATGTTAAAGAAGAAAGAGGTATAACAGATGAAAGTATTAAAAACTTTGGTATAGGATACGCTCCAGGTGGTCTAGGTCTTTTAGACTATATTCAAAAAGAAAATAAATACTCAAAAAGTGAACTTCTTCAATCTGGGCTATTTGTTGAAAAAGAAGGAAAGTTAAGAAGCAAATTCTTTAAAAGAATAATGTTCCCAATAAGGTCATCAACTGGAAAAGTAATAGCTTTTACAGGAAGAGTGTTACCTGGAAATGAGTTTGGTCCTAAATATATGAACTCACCAGAGACACCAATATATCATAAAAAGGATAATCTTTATGGACAGTACGAATCAAGACAAGAGGCACGAAAACAAGATCTCATAATACTGTGTGAGGGAACAACGGATGTAATCTCTGCACATCAAATAGGAGTGAAAAATATCGTAGCACC
>DAOOVT010000025.1:2686-3865 GCA_035370405.1 Candidatus Dojkabacteria bacterium
GAAGACTATCAACAGATTGTTTCATGGATAGAAAAAATGTTGTCAAATGTAAAGAATCCTACACTTTTGCACTACTATTCTCAAAAGACTTTTAAGATCACAAAAATTGAACCTCTTAAAAGGCTTGATATGACGCCAGTTTCACACCAAACGAAAAATAGTGGTATCACATCTAGCAAAATTGCTACTCATGAAGAAGATTTCCTCCAACTGCTTCTATTCCAAAATGGCCTATATTCTGTGGAAAATTTTGATTTAAAATTTTTTGACGATGAGAGAGTCAAAGAAATAATAGCATACATAAAGGAAAATCCTAATGCCACAAGAGAAGAAATTCTAAAAAATTTCGATGATAATGACAGGATAAAAGAGCTTATAGAGAATACTATATTTTCCTTTTCTAAAGAAGAAAGTTCCACGCAAGATTTACTTAATATGTATAATACAATTATTCGTGACTATTTCGCTAGAAAAGAGAGAGAGTATGGTGTTAAAATAGCTACAGCAGAAGAAACAGGAAATATAAAAGAGAGTGAAAGACTGCTTAAAGAGTTTCAAGCTTTAACTAAAGAAAAACAAAAATATGAGCAAAGTAGCAGATTATGATACATATGACTATGACTACAGTACATACTGGAGTAAAAGGAAGTATGAACATGAAGCTGAGAGTCTTGTACTTAAAAAACTCTTAAAAAATGAGAAAGGAGGATGGTTTCTTGATGTCGGCGGATCCTTTGGCAGACTTGCAGATAGCTATTACAAAAAATATTCAAGAACAGTAATAGCTGATTACTCTCTTAAAACCCTTCAGAAAAACTATAAAGAGCTAAAAAGTAAATATCCTAATATAGAGTTAATTGCTGCTAATGCCTACTTTCTTCCATTTAAAGAGAATGTATTTGATGGGACATTGATGGTAAGGGTACTGCATCATATTGAAGAACCACAAAAATGTATATCCGAGATATTTAGGACACAAAGTAATAATGGAATATATATTCAGGAGTTTGCAAATAAAATACATATTAAAGCAACTATAAAAGCTTTGTTTACTTTAAATTTTTCATTTTTCAATATCTCTCCATATCAACAGCCTGATAAACATCATTATGAGGGAACTAAGCAAGGCTCTCATGTACTTTTTCTTAACTATCATCCTAAATATATCTATAAAATTCT
>DAOOVT010000026.1:0-3862 GCA_035370405.1 Candidatus Dojkabacteria bacterium
ACCTGCGACCTCTGCGTCCCAAACGCAGCGTTCTAGCCATCTGAACTACTCCCCGATATTGACTAGAAGATTATATCATGAGTACAGTAGAATAGGGTATCACTCTATTAACGACATAATTTTTAAAACTAGTTGTGATAGGCCTGGGATGTTAACAACCTTTCCTCTAGGAACTCTAGTAAATCCATATAGAACTAAAATTACTCCACAAAAACTTATTATGTCAAATGGAGATAATATCAATAAAGTTATGATGGTATACAAAACTGCATGGTATTTAACAAAGAGATCTTCTTTTTCAAAAAACACAAAATAGATACATATTATTGGAACACAGGCAAGTATAGAATTTCTTGAATTCCTATCGTCATAGATTATCTCCTTTAGCTTGTATATTCTTTTTGCCTTAATTTGTTTAGCCATAGTATATTTTTGTAGTATATATTAGTTATTGCTATTTTTCAAACATCAATTATTACTATAAGTAGTTGTGTACCATTTGACTGGTGGTATACTAGGTATATATATAAATTCATAATTATCAGATATGGATAGTATACTCACTAAAAAGCAGGAGAATGTTTTAAGAGTAATTAAGCAGTATTATCTTGAGAACGGATATGCTCCGTCATTGGTTGAATTACAACAAGAATTGGGGATTTCTACGAAGAGAGGTGTTGTTGCACACCTGCTTGCATTAGAGAAGAAAGGATATATTTTTAGAACAGGAGAGCCTAGGGGTATACATATGGTAGAAAAGGATGATGAAATAGTATACGACTATCTTGTTGGGATTCCTGTTTTAGGATATGCAAATGCGGGAATACCATTGGTATCCGCAGAGCAAGAGAACATAGGTGTACTTAAGGTTGATAGGAATATTGTAGGCCACAGGGATGATCTTTTTTCCTTAATTGTAAAAGGAGATTCTATGGATCTAGCTGAGATAGATGGGAAAAAAATAGAAAATGGATCATACATAATAGTTCAAAAGAATAATGAGGTAGAGGATGGAGATATAGTAGTCGCAATTATAGATAATTGTGCTACAGTAAAAAGGTTTAAGAAAACAGATGATATGATAATTCTTTATCCTGATTCAACAAACCCATTAAATCAACCCATATATATAGACATGAATACAGATTTGTTAATTAATGGGAAAGTAATAAAAGTACTTGAAAGTCCTATCTAATTTCAACATTATCTATGTATTCCAGCGCAATTTTCTTAAATTCATCTAGCTCATTAGGTGTGAAGCTATTTTGATTTGTCAATGATTTGTCTATACTTTTTCCTTCTCTAAAATTTTGAATATAGTATCTTTTACTGCCTTGTATCATTTGACAGATTTTTCGAACTGATTGGGAATTATGAATTCCCTTTACATATGTTGTTCTAAATTCATAGTTAACATTGGAATTCAAAATTACACTAATAGATTTTAATATACAGCTCTGAGCATTCTTGTTTCCACTTCTATCATTGTATTCGTCTGAAGGATACTTAACATCCATCGCCACATAATCTACATAACCAGAAGTCAGATATTTTTTTAGAGAATTAGGAAGTAGTCCATTTGTATCTATTTTGACAAGGAATCCAAGATTCTTTACTTCTTTTACAAAATCAAACAATTCGGTGTGTATCAATGGTTCTCCACCAGTTATTACCACTGAATCCAACTTACCGACTCTTTTCTTTAAAAATTCTAGAACATCATCTTGTTCAATCAATACAGATTCTGGACACTCCTCAACAACCAATTCTGGATTATGACAATATGGACATCTTAAATTACAACCATATAGAAACACTACAGCACATACCTTCCCAGGATAATCCAAAAGAGATGATTTTTCTAACCCATATATTGGAAGCATATTATTTCATTTTAAACATTACTCTATCTGACCATTCAGCCTGCTTCCCAACATTCCATTGAGATATTGGTCTTATATATCCCACAACTCTAGAGTAGACCTCACACCTCTGCCTTGTTATTTTTTTCATACCCATATATTTGAAAATTTAAATAATCATTCCTCATTAAAGGGCATACCCTCTTTGTATCCTTTTTCTAAATCACAAATAGGGCAATATTTATGCTCACCCGATAAATACCCATGTTTAGGACAAACACTAAAAGTAGGAGTAATTGAAAAATATGGCAATCTATAATTTGTAGCAATCTTTCTAATTAAATTCTTTGTAGCCTCAGCAGAAGAAACCCTCTCTCCAAGATATATATGCAAAACAGTCCCACCAGTATATTTACACTGAAACTCATCTTGTAGATCTAATGTTTCAAATATATCATCAGAAAGTCCAACAGGTAAATGAGTACTATTAGTATAGTAAGGAACAGAACTTTTTGTTTTCCCTATATCTGCAGCTGTTAATATATTCTCACCATATTTCTTCTTATCCGCCTTCGCAAATTTATATGTAGCACCTTCTCCAGGTGTAGCCTCTAAATTAAAAAGCTGATTCGTCTCATTTTGATACTCAATCAATCTACTTCTCATATGATCCATAATCTCCAGACCAAACTCTCTTCCCTCCTTAGAAGCAATACCCTTAGATTTATCATGAAAAAAATTAATCAACGACTCATTCATACCCAATATCCCGATTGTATTAAAATGATTCTTGTAATACTCCCCAAACCTCTTCTTAATATCTTGCAAATAATATTGAGAATATGGATACAATCCTTTATCCATATACTTTTCTATGAACTTTCTTTTAATCATTAAACTCCTCTTCGCTAAATCCATTCTCTTATCTAAAATGTTAAAATATGACTTCTTGTCCTTTGCCTCTATACCAATCCTTGGTAAATTTATAGTTACAACTCCAATACTACCTGTCAAAGGGTTAGCACCAAACAATCCACCTCCACGCTTCCTCAACTCTCTTGTATCCAATCTCAACCTACAACACATACTCCTTGCATCATCTGGATTCATATCCGAATTTATGAAATTGGAGAAGTATGGAATTCCATATTTTGCTGTCATCTCCCATATTGGAATATATTCTTTCTTATCCCAATCAAAATTCTTCGTGAGATTATATGTTGGAATTGGGTAAGAGAGCAGACTACCATTAGCATCTCCCTCCATCATCACTTCACAAAATGCTCTATTGATCATATCAATCTCTTTTTGAAAATCCTTGTATTTCTCCTTTTGCACAACACCTCCGATGATCACTCCTTGCTCTGCTAAACTTCCACTTGGAACCAAATCCATTGTTATATTTGTAAATGGACACTGACATCCAACCCTCGTAGGCACATTCATATTAAACAGAAATTCCTGCATCTTCTGCTTAACTTGAGCATATGAAAGATTGTCATGCCTCACAAACGGAGCAAGATATGTATCAAAACTAGAAAACGCCTGAGCACCTGCAGTCTCATGTTGAAGCGTATACAAGAAATTAACACACTGTCCTAACGCAGTACTAAAATGCTTAGCAGGCTTTGAAGAAACTTTTCCTACAACTCCTGTAAAACCCTTTAGAAGCAAATCCTCTAGACTCCAACCACAACAATATGCAGCAAGCATTCCTAAATCATGAATATGATAGTCCTTATCAATATTTCCATCAGAAATCTCCTTCGGATATATACTATGAAGCCAATAGTTTGCCTGCACAGTTGAAGAAATATAGTTATTAAGACCCTGCCATGAATATGACATATTGCTATTTTCATTAACTTGCCAATCCAGTTTATCAATATACCCTTTAACTAGGGTATCCGCATCAATTAATGACTTAATGTTCTTTACTTGGTTTTTCAAATCAGTGAATAGACTAAAAGCTATAGAGGTTTTTCCATGCCCCATATCTA
>DAOOVT010000027.1:0-3707 GCA_035370405.1 Candidatus Dojkabacteria bacterium
ATCTACAGATCCTAGACACTTGGCTAGAGTTTTAGCTCTGCAGAAGCTTTTTATGAGGTACTTTCCAAAAAATGAATTTGTGACAGAGGATGTTTCTGTTAAGGATCTGACAGGTATTAATGGCATAAAGGAGTATGATAAGAATTTGTATGAAGAGATTGTTACTGGGGTAATCACAAATATAGATGAGATAGATAAAATGATTACGAAGCATGCACCACAGTGGACTATCCAACAGATGAAGCTTGTAGATTTGTTAATTCTTAGGATTGCTATTTCAGAAGCATTTTTTTCAAAGATTACTCCTCCTAAAGTTGCCATAGATGAGGCCATAGAGATGGCTAAGGATTTTGGAGGACAAGTAAGTGGTAAGTTTGTAAATGGAGTACTTGGTGCAATATATGAAGAAATAAAGGAGAATGAAAAATAACAATGATTACAAAGAGATAGAGGAGAAACTTGGAGTTACATTTGAAAGTAAGGATTTACTTAGGAATGCTTTGATACATAGATCATATACTAATGAGAATAAGAAAGAGCAGAAGAATAATGAAAGACTAGAATTTTTAGGAGATGCTGTTTTAGAATTGATTATTTCTGAATATTTGTATAATGAGTTTCCAGATAAGCCAGAGGGAGAGTTAACAGCTATCAGGGCAGCAACTGTAAGAACAGAAAGTTTAGCACAAGAGAGTAGGATACTTGGTATTGGACAATATTTGTTAATGTCCAAGGGAGAGGAGAAGTCGGGTGGTAAGGATAAAGAGTATCTTCTTGCTAATTTGTATGAGGCTATTTTAGGAGCTATGTATTTGGACCAAGGTTTTAGTGTGTGTAAGAAGTTTATTCATAGAACTTTGCTTAAGAAAATAAATAGGATTATGTCCGAGGAGTTGTTTGTTGACCCTAAGACTAAGGTTCAAGAAATTATTCAGTCTAAGTATAGGGTGACTCCAACATACAAGACTGTAAAAGAGGAAGGACCTGATCATGATAAGCATTTTACTGTAGTGTTGAATATAGGGAAAAAGAATTTTGCAAAGGGTACTGGAAGTAGTAAACAGAGAGCACAAGAAGAGGCTGCTAAAGAGGCTTTATTATTATTGAATAAAAAATCTTGAAATAACTTAGATCTTTTGATAGAATTCGTCGATATGCTAAAAATAAGATTAAAGAAAATGGGTAGGAGTAAACAACCAAGTTACAGGATTGTAATAATGGAGTCTTCTCAACCAAGAGATGGTATTACTGTAGATGAAATAGGCTTTTATTCTCCTAGAAATAGTGAGAATGTTTTTTCTGTAGATAAGGAGAAGGCTAGAGAATGGCTAGGGAAGGGAGCTCAACCAACTGGTACTGTTGCTCAATTTTTTGTTAAGGAAGGTTTGTTGAAGAGCTTAAAAAGAGGATCTACAAAGCCCTCAACAAAAAAGAAGACAAAAGAAGTAGAAGAGTAGTATAATGGAATATATATAATATTTTGGTGTACTACAATGAAGGAATTATTAGAATACATTGTTAAGTCGATCGTCAATAATCCAGATAGTGTTGTCGTGGAGGAGAAGGAGAGTGTGGACTTTCCTGGGTTGATGATTTTGTCGATACAGGTAGCCGAGGATGATAAAGGGATAGTCATAGGAAGAAAAGGCAGGACTATTAATGCAATAAGGGATTTGATTACCATTAATGCAATAAGAAATAATAAGAGAGTAAAAGTTGTGTTAAAGGATGATAATCACCAAACCGAAGTTAAAGAGACCCCAGAATCACAAGATCCTGAGGATGATAGTGATATTTTTGGAGAATAGCTATTAATCTATTTCAGTTTCTCTGCCTTTTGTCTAAATATTTCAACTATATCAGCTTTGTTTGTGTACGGGCTGAATGGAAGGTATAAATCAACTCTATAACTTCTTTCAGGAACATAGTATCCAGTAATGTTTAATGTTACTCTCCATTCGTCACTCACTGATGATTGTTCTAGAGATATGTCATCTGCTGAAATTATGTATGGAGAAGCAGAGTAGAGACTATCAAGGAAATTTAATACGTTTTCTCTTAATCCAGAATATGCGAGAGGTCCACTGACACCAGAATATATTTGTTTTTCATTTTCACTTCCACCAGCCGTAATATGTATATCTCCTGCCGAAAGTGTTTTGGAAGTAAGATCTAATTCTTTTGCTAATTCATCAATATAGTATATGAAATTAGATACTGTTAATGATTTAGGAATAACCTTTTTTGCATTTAATAAATCTACTTGCATAATTCCATCATCTATTGAATTTACAGCTTCTTTTAACTTGATGAGTTGTTCTTGTTTTTCTTTTACATTTTTTAAATCTGCTCTATTTTTTATTGTTGACTCTATCATAGGAACAAAAACAACAATTGTAATGACAACAAAAATGATTCCTAAAATGATAGGAATGACTAAATCATTTATATTCAATTTAGGTTTTACCTTTATTTCAGAGGCTTCCTTTAGCTCTTCATTCGATTTAATTTGTTGTGCGGGTATCGATTGTTGTTGTTGTTGTTCCATAATATGAAATATGTTATTCAGATTTTAAAAACTTCTCAGAAAGTATTTTTCCACTAAACGAGAACCTTATACCTGACGCATTTTTTGATATGGTATCCATACTCATATTTTCAAAGTTTTCATCATTGTTTAAGAGGTACCAAAACTTCGCTACAGACTCTAAATCATCACTTGTCCCTTCAAAATTGATTGATTCTTTACCTGAGAAATCAAATTTTACTAGGTTAATATTTCCACTTTTTTTTCCTACTCCAGATATGTATTCTACTACTGCTTTTGAAGAGAATTGCATACCTTCTATTTCTTTGTAGAGGAATATTCTGTCTAATATCTCATCATTGCTCTTTATTTTTTCGGAATATGTACTAACTTCTTCTTCCAATTCTGAGAGTTTCTTTTTTGCACTGTTGAGTTCTGTTCTAGCTACAATGTTAAAGCCTACAACAACAGAGGTTATTATTATTAAGACAGTGATTATTATGATGGATGATTTGTTGAGTTTTTGTTTTTTCTCTTCTTTGACTATTTCTTCTTTACTCATGAGAGGGACAAGATTTATCCCAGAGGACCCATCCATTACGTTTATATCTACTACTTCGTTCTTTTGTGGTGCATCAACTTTAGGGGTATTTGGTGTTATATTTGGATTTTGTTGTGTTTGATTTACTTCGTTATTCATCTTTTAAAGCAAGTCCTATTGCTACAGAATATGAAGGACCACCTTTCATAACTATGTCCTTGAATTTTTCATCTATGACTATGTTATTCCATGGTACAGCGATGAATACATTTACACCAAGAGTCTTTGCTATAAATTCCTTTAGCCCTGGAAGGAGAGCGCCATCTCCATTTAGAACATAGTCTGTTGGGGCAGAAGCTAGTGTTCTTGATTTGTAGAATTCTATTCCTCTTCTAACTTCTATAATTATTGATTCCATAATGGGGGATAGTACAGAGTATATTTTCCCATCTAATACATTTTCTACAACACCATAACTTCTTTTGAATTCTTCAGCTCTTTGGTAATCAAAACTGAATTTATTAATTATAGCTTGTGTTAGAGAATCAGATCCTATCGCTATGCTTTGCGAAAAGACTAGGTTTCCATCAGCTAGTATACTCATATCTGTACTGTTAGCCCCAAAGTCAAGCATAACTA
>DAOOVT010000028.1:0-3647 GCA_035370405.1 Candidatus Dojkabacteria bacterium
TTTTCCTTTAGATGAAGAAGTTTCTGTTACTTTTACAAAATTACCAAAATTAGATGAAGATAGAGGTTATTTAAAAATTGAAAGAGTAAAGGTTGATCAACTTAATCTTCCTGCTGACTTTGTAACGAATGCAGAATATGCGTTTGATATTACTATTGTAGATGAGAACGGCGATCCTTGTGAGGAAGGACGTATGGAAAATAAAAAAGATTTTGAATATGATTTGACTTTACCAAAACCCGAAGGGAAGGAAGTGGAGATTGTTTATATTGAAAAAGATTTAGAGGAAGTGTTAAAAGAAGCAAAGGAGGGGGAGTTGAAGACAGAAGAAATAAAAGAGATTAGTGAGGGAAAAATTGAACAGGAGATGGATGAGGAGAAGGTTGAAGTTAAAGGTTTGGATCATTTTACATTGTTTGTAGTTTCAGAAGTCAATAGGGCAACCTATTGGGACTGGGCTAGTAGAACAAAACAGTGGACAATAGAATATGAAAGGAATGGTTTTGCTCAGTATAAAGAAAATCCAACAGGAAATGTCTTGCAAAAGGGTAGAGAAATCGGATTAGGTAGTGATTACATTTTAATGAGGAGACCTGGAACAGGAAGAGCTTATCTAGGTTATGATGGGTTTGACTCAACCTTACTTAATCCTAACGGTCCTACATTATCGGAGACATTAATAAAAGAAATTAGTTGGCAGTCCTACCCTGCAAAGTCTCCTAATGATCATTATTTAAATATTTATCTTTTTAAACCTAAATTTCTTGGATTTGATTATGCAACCATAGTATATGTTCCTAGTGTCGGGACAGCCAATGAATGGAATACTTATTCAACAGATTCCCCAGGGCTCTTATATGTCAAGAAAGATGGGACAAATTACTACTATAATTCAATGTCTGCCCTGATTAATGATTATGGCAATTGGAAAATTAGACCGGACGAATCAACCAAATCTGGAATAACGATAGTTTCGGGAAGTTCCGATTCTGGACCAGAAATTGAGAATTATATTGATAATGTAAAAATATATTATACAAATGGGGAGGTAGACACATATACATTTGAAAATAGTACTGATAATACATCACCCATTCCATCTTTCTCAACAACAATTTCTTCTCCTACCAATCAGACATCTATTCCTGTAAATTTAACTTTCAATGAGGATGTGTATGGATTGGAGAAAAACGACTTTGTTCTTACTAATGCTACAATACCAGGCTCTATTACAAAGGTTTCTCAGTCCCAATATCAGATTAATATTAACCCAGTAAATTCTGGAGAAGTTATCATTTCTATTCCTCAGGGAGCTGTTTTTGATGCTACTGGAAATCCAAATACTTTTGCCTCATTTACAATAGAATATGCACCAGATACTGTAGCTCCAACCTCTAATATTAGTATACAAGCAGATTTAAATGAAACACCAGATTTAACACATAATAATGGTTGGCATGGAGAAGGCTGGTATTATAATTTCGATAAAATCCTTCTTTCTATAAGTAATCCTGAATCTGGTGATTTCATTCAATATCAAATAATGGATGGAGATTCCTCTGCACCAGGACAAACTTGGATAAGTGCTGGTAATCAGATTGATTTAGCACAAACAATTAATGGAAAAGTAGATGGCATATATACAATATTTTGGTATGCAAAAGATTCAGCAGGAAATACAGAAACCACTAAAAGAGAAGTTGTGAAAATTGATAGAACAAGTCCAACATATACAATTGATTTTGATTCCATAAATGGACTTAAAAATAACAATGTGACCTATATTAAAGACAATGAAATCCAAATAAAAGTGAATGTCGGAGATGCTCTTTCTGGATATACTAGAGCTAGATATGATTTGCACACTGCAAACGAGAATTGGAATTGTACTTACCAGTCCACAAATGAAGACAATTTAGTTCCTGCAAAAAATAGTGACACTAGGACCTTGACTGTTAGTGGTCTTTCTGATGGAAGATACTGTTTAAAAATTTGGGTATACGATGATGTACAAAACAAAGCATCTGTAGATACAAATGGAAAGCAATGGGTCCATTTTATAATTGATAATACACCACCAGTAGTTTCAAATATAAATATTACAAAAGACAACAAACCAGTTACCTATGTAAAAGCAGGGGATACAATAACAATAACAGCAGATGTAACTGATGATAATGGAGTATCAGCTGTATCCGCAGATTTCTCACGTAACGAAAATTACTCTTCAATTCCAACACCTGCATATATAACCATGACTAAAACTTCTGGAAATACCTATCAGGCGCAATACACAGTTCCATCAAGTTGGACAGATGGGACAATGTATATAAAAGTTGCAGCAAGGGATTTAACAGGTGGAAATTGGGTAAGGAGTACAGAATATAAGACTGTTATAGTAGATAATACTCCACCATCTGCACCAACAATTATATCTCCTAGTGAAGGATCATATTTTAACTCAACCCCAATACTAAATGATTGGAGTGATGTAACAACAGACACATCTGGTATCGCATATTATAGAATAGAATATGTCTACGATGATGGGCACAACTTTTTTGAAGGGCCTTATAGAACGACCACAGATAGCCAAAGATATCACATACCAGCAGATAATGAACAGGGAGGTGTGAAATTTAGAGTACAAGCATTTGATAATGCTGGTAATGAAGGGGCATGGAGTGGATATGTACATTACTATTTTGATAAAACACCACCATCCGCACCAAAATTAACAGGAAATCCAGTTCAATATGTAAAGTGGGGTAATGTAACTCGTACATGGTTACCTAGTGAGTCAACTGATGTTGATTACTATATGTATAAAAACATAACTAATGGGTGGACTTCTGGACCATATGATGCAGGTCAAAATGAATACAGCATAACGCATAACACCGGTAATTATGATCGCATATTTGAATGGAAAGTTTCTGCTGTTGACTATGCAGGTAATGAAACTTGGAGTGAAAATACCTATAAAGTTGTTGTAGATAATACACCTCCCATATCCATCATCACTATTCCTGCTAACGATGGTAATAATTCCGTAGTTTATAACAGTACTTGGAGTGGTACCATTGCTGGTACAGCTAGTGATAATATCTCTGGAGTTTTTTCAGTTAAACTCTCTATCAAGCGTGAATCAGATGGAAAGTATTGGAATGGTGGCGCTTGGGTAGGTGGTGCTGAAAACAGTGTTCGTGTTTCCGCTACTGTTACAAATAATAGTTGGTCTTACAGTCTAACCAGTCCTTTAGAAGATACTTACACGATTATATCTCATTCTATTGATCAAGCTGGAAATGTGGAAGATTCATATCAACTTACAATCGTATATGACAAAACAATCCCCGAAATTACACTCACAACCGACCCAACTGATCCTGATGGAAGTAATGATTGGTTCAAAACTAAACCTACCATTACACTTACAGCTACTGATAGTTTTGATATAGATAGAGTGGAATACCAGTGGGGTAGCGACACAGGGTCGTGGACAACGTACACCTCGCCTTTTAAGCCCGATTCAGAAGGAAAGTTAGTTCTTTATTATCGTAGTATTGACAAAGCCGGAAATGAAAGTGTGGGGGTGAAAAATATCAAAGTTGATACGGATAAACCAAGTTCAGTATCTAATGTTG
>DAOOVT010000029.1:0-3596 GCA_035370405.1 Candidatus Dojkabacteria bacterium
TTTGAAGCATCTACTAAAGTTGCTTCTTTTGCACCTCTTGAGAGTGCCTCAAGTGCAAATGAACCAGCTCCTGCATAAAGATCCAGAACACTTTTATTTGCTATATCGCTTCCCAGTACATCAAATATTCTTACTTTCATTCTGTCTGTAAGAGGTCTTGTATTTCTTGGTATTTCTATTTTAAAGTTTTTTGCTCTCCCTGCTGTAATTCTTACAAATGTTGAAATAGTAGGCTCTTTGCTTAAATATCTTTCTTTTAAAAACTCCTGCTCTCGCTGTTCATATTCTTCCCAGCTTTCTACTTTATGCTTTGTTTTTTCTTTTCTTAATTTTTTAGATGAATCAAATTTCAAACTCATGGTATGTATTTTACTAGTTTATCTTTATTCCTTCCAGTTTTAATTTTTCAATTTGAATATAATACTCGGTTTGTGTAAGGTCTTTAAATGTTGCAGTAGAGGACCAATCACTTACATTGTTATCACTGTCCCAGAAGCGTATTCTCCAATAATATGTTGTACCTGAGCTGCCTGTTAACGCTGTTCCTGCATATGTAATATCAGGAGACCTTGATCCGCTTAGTGTGGATGTCATAGAAGTTTTGTTGCTGTCCCACATTACTGTACCTGTAAATGATGAATTAGAATTAACCTCTATTTCATAGTATGCTGCACTGTCATTGTTTGGATCTGTATGCTGTGCACTAAATTTGGGTGTTGTAGATAATATCCAGGTAGGATCCTCCATGCCGTCAGTTTTTAAGTAAGCTGGAGCAAAGGGTTTTCCTGACATAGTGAAATTTGCAGTTTCTGACCAGTTGCTTACAGCTCCATTGTTATCCCAGAATCTAATGCGCCAGTAATATGTTGTTCCGTTTAGCGATAATGCTGTTCCTGAATATGAGATATCAGGAGACCTTGATCCGTTGGCAATTGAAGTAACAGCTGTTTTATTACTATCCCACATTACAGTTCCTAGAAAATTTGATTGAGTATTCACTTCTATTTCATAATATACTCCGCTGTCGCCTGCATCAGGGTCACTGAATATTGCACTAAACTCTGGTGTTGTATCTGTTACTTTTATTGGGTTGCTGCTTCCTTCTGTATATAGTGAACTTGGAGGGTTAGGTGGAGAATTGGTTCCGCCTTCTGTTTGGCTTCCGTCTGTTTGTCCGGATTTCTGCTCTAATGTAGATTGTGTGATTGTTCCTGACTTTAAACTTGTTCCCATCGAGAATTGTGCTGTATATGACCATGGACTTACTGTGTCCTTTATATCCCAGAATCTGATTCTCCAATAGTAGGTTGCTCCATTTGGGGATAAAGCACTTCCCATATATGATATTTCAGGAGACCTTTGTCCACTTATAATTGGGCTTATTGATGTTTTACCGCTCTTCCACATATTTGTGCCAGTAAAGTCAGGTTTGGTGTTTACCTCAATTTCAAAATATATTCCATTGTCTAAATTAGGGTCTGTATATATTGCACTAAATTTAGGTGAAAGGTTTGTTACGCTGACAGGATTGACAAGACCTTCTGTCAGCAGATTAACAGGAGAAGACGGAGGCTGATTGGGAATCTCTTCATTGTTGACAGTGGTTCTTTTGGAAGAATTTTTCTTAATGAATAGAACTTTAATATATGGAGGGTCGTTTGAGTATGACTGCAGTACCCCTGTTATATTATGTGTATGGTTGTTTTTCACAGGCAAAGATATAGATGGAGTTCCTGCTGCTAATCCGACTGTTCCTGTATCATTGTTTGTACTAACTGTAATATTGTGAGTATGGGATGATGCTCCCCCTGTTGTTCCGTATGATGAACTCCCAAGGGGATAATACTCATCAAGCTGTGAAAATCTTGTCCACCCTAGCGGTGGCAGGGCTGTAGCCATTACTATTGTTCCTTGTAAAGCCATACTGTCATTATTGCTCTGTCCGTATAACATTGATAAATATTTAGGAATATCTTCTGAAGCTTGCGTGGCAAATTCATTAATACTGTGTGTGTGAGTACTTGTGGCTGTATACACAGCAGTTCCGCTCTGGGCTGTAAGTATACTGCTTGGACCGTCGGTTATAGCTGCAGAGATGGTGTGTATATGTGCTGTTTCATTGCTGCTTCCTCCGTATGAAGAATTTCCTCTTGGAAATTTATTATCAAGCTGTGTAAATCTGGTAAAACCTGAGGGTATTGATGAATCAAAAAGAGATATCAGCCCACTATTAATCACTAAATTTCTGTTTGAGCATATTATCATATCAAGATACGGAGGCAGGGCTTCGGTACTTTGTGATGACAGCAGGATTTGATGTGTATGAGCTCCTGCTATTTGGACATCAGAACTGCTTCTTGCATTTCCCGTTGCAGCTGTTTGATAATCGGTTGTGAGTGTAGTCTGCGGATGCGAATGTGAGCTTGTCCCTCCTGTTTCTCCATATACAGAAGCTCCCTTCGGAAATCTTTGATAAAGCTCCTGACCTGTATCAGATATCATTTCCCAGTTGTCCGTACATGAAGAGTTTTTAAATAGAAGAAATTCTCCACTCCACTCTTCTTGTGCATTAGGTGCCGATTCGTTGCCGTAATACATATATACTGTTTTTCCGCTTTGAGGGAGATTAGGTATTTTTATCCAGATTTGTGTGTCGGAAGTATTGCACCCTCCTTCTATCCAGTATGAAAGAGATGTTGAATCATCACTGTCTATAAATCGCAGGTCATCGCAGTCTTCCTGAAGCTTTCCTTCTTGTATAAGAGATTTTGTATCATATTCAATTAATACATCTTCATTTATAAGGGGGGCATCAGAGTTTGAAACAAATATTGATCTTCTGTAAAGCCAGCTTGAATTGTACCATGCACTGCTGTCTTCGGATGTGTTTGTTATAAGAAAGTAGGCAACTGGTATACCTATAGCAATAACAAGTGCAGAAGCAATAAGTATAGTTCTTTTTGAAATGGACAGTTTTGTCTTTTTCATTTACATATATGATACCAGAAAGAAAGTAAAAGAAAACTAATCTCTTGTAATCTCATATAAAATTATAGATGCACAGTTTGCAACATTCAAAGATTCTTTTCTTCCCCTCATAGGTATATATATAATTTTATCGGCTCTTTTTAGGATCTCAGGATCAACTCCTTTCTTCTCATGACCAAATACAAGAGCAACTTTTTTAGGATACTCAATTTTTTGAAAGTTCTGGGCATCTTTAGTGAGTTCTACACAATAAATTGAAATGCCTTTCTCTTTCAGCTCCTCAATCGCTTCAAGCGTCGTATCGTAGTGCTGTGAGGGAACCATATCTGTTGCACCTAGTGCTGTTTTATCAAGTTTAGGATTATCTATATCTGTTGTTATTCCGCATAAATATATTTTCTTAACATTTCCTGCACCATCTGCAGATCTGAATATGCTACCTACATTGAACGCCGACCTTATATTATCCAGTACAATATGTATTTCCATTATCTGAATATATGATTTAAAACAAAATTTAAATCAATGTTGCTTTTAACTAACTCTTTAGCAGTATTTTTTGTTCTTTTAAACATATCAATATCAGTTAGTGAAGCTATTTTAAACTG
>DAOOVT010000030.1:0-3508 GCA_035370405.1 Candidatus Dojkabacteria bacterium
TCTTCATCTTTTTCTACTGCCTTTGGATTAATTCTATACCATACATATGGGGCAGTTGGTATAGCTATGAGGACGATAGTAATGAAAATCAGAATAAAGCCAAGTGTTTGATATATTTTTAGGAACTTTTGATATTTCTCTTTTTTGTTCATACTTTATAGATTATTACATATATATGGGGAAGAGAAAAGCTCAAGGGTGTAATGAATAACTTAAAAATTTATAGTGATAAAAATATAACTGGGAGATATTGGATATTAGGTCAGGAAATATATTTTGGAGTATGAAAGAATATATTAATAAAATATTAGGAGAAGGTATTATGAAAAACAACAATGTACAAATGGAAGATATAATAGTATTAATAAATCAATATTTTAAGATGCTTGATAAAAAGATCTCTGAGAATGACAAGGAGATATCTTTAATACTTAAGGAAGTGAAAAAAATAAAAAGCAGGAAGAATATGGATAACAATTTTAACCCAGACGAGATTAAAATAGTATCATACTTAGACAGCTAAACTTATAGCAAAGCCATTGTTGCTACTCTATCACCATTGTTTAGATTCATAACTTTAACACCACTTGTTTGTCTTCCTAATGTAGGAATGGCTTTAATAGAAGATCTAATAACTTTTGATTTTTCAGAGATTACAACTATTTCTGCATTAGGATGATCAAGGACTCTTGCAGCTACAACTTTTCCTGTTTTTGGTGTTACTCTGAATGTAAATACTCCTGTTCCTCCTCTTTTTTGTAGCGGGTACTCTGAGAGTTTTGTCATTTTTCCATGTCCATTCTCTGAAAGAGTAAATAGTTTATCTTCATTTTTTCTTACTACCCCCATTCCAACTATATAGTCTGTATCTGTTTTAAACTTCATAGCAGTAACGCCCCTTGTACTTCTGCCAAGTGGTCTTACATCTTTTTCACTGAATCTTATTGATTTCCCTTCTGCTGTAACTAGTATTACATTATCATCTCCAGTAGTAGGTTTAACCCATATTAATTCATCGTTAGGCTCTAGTTTTATTGCAGTTAAGCCATTTGCTCTAATCTTTGAGAATTGTTTTAAATCAGTTTTTTTAATAATTCCACCCTTTGTTACCATTAAGAAATACTTAAAATCTGCCTTTCTAACTACACCTTTTTCATCTTGTTGCTCTTGTATCTCTTCAGAGCCCATTACTCCACCCTTAGGATCTCTTGTGAGAATAGAGGTTATTATTTCATTTTGATCTAATTGAACAAGGTTAATCAAAGGAATACCCTTTGCAGTTCTTCCATATTCAGGTATTTCAAATATTCTTGTGCTAAATACCCTACCCTTGTTTGTAAATAGCAGTAATTCATCATGTGTATTACAAAGTAAGACATGTTCGATAAAGTCGCCCTCTTTAGTTTCACCACCAGATATTCCTTTCCCTCCCCTCTTTTGTGTTTGGTATGTTGAAGGTGGTACTCTTTTTACATATCCTGAGTGGGTTATTGTTATTAATGTTTCCTCTTGTGCAATTAAATCTTCATCTGAAATTTCATTGATTTTTCCCTTTACAATCTTTGTTCTTCTCTTATCTCCATATGTTTCTTTCATTACTTCTAGATCATTGCTAATTACCTCAAGAATTTTATCAGGGCTATCTAGAACTTCATTGTACTGGATTATCTTTTCTTTTGTTTCTTTATAATCATTTTGCAGTTTCATTCTTTCAAGGGCTGCAAGTCTTCTAAGCTGCATATCCAAAATTGCTTGTGCTTGTACATCAGTAAACTTAAACTTATCCATTAAGTTTGTTTTTGCACTCTCTTGAGTCTTAGATCCCCTTATAGTAGCAATTACCTCATCTAAAAGATCTAATGCTCTAAGTAATCCTTCAAGTATATGTGCATGATATCTTGCTTCTGCTAAGTCATATTCGTACCTTCTTACAGTTACAGTAATTCTAAAAGAAAGGAATAATTCAAGCATTCTTTTTAGTGAAAGAGTAATTGGTTCTTGGTCTACTAATGCAATCATATTTGCATTAAAGGTCTTTTGCATTTCTGTATATTTATATAGTTTGTTTAATACAGTTTTTGGCTGTGCATCTTTCTTAAGAGCAACAACTACCCTTATTCCATCTTTATTTGATTCATCTCTAATATCTGCAATTCCTGTAATTTTTTTCTCTCTCACTAAGTCTGCAATTTTCTCTATCATGTAAGCTTTATTTACTTGATATGGAATTTCTGTAATTACTATCTGATATCTTCCATTTTTCCCCTCAACTATTGATGCCTGTGCTCTTTGAAGTATTTTTCCTCTTCCTGTTGCATATGCATTAAGTATTTCAGCTCTATCATATATTATTCCTCCAGTAGGGAAATCTGGTCCTGGAATTATTTCAATTAACTCTTCTGGAGATATATCTGACTTGAAATCAGGATATATTGTTTCCTTTGTTTCTTTAATTCTTTCAACTATTTTTTCAATCTCTTTACTGTAATCGAGAGATTTTGTATCTACATAGTTTTCTAAGTAATTCTCAGGTTTTGCATTAAGTGTTTGAGGTACTTTTTCTCTACTCTCTCTTGCTTTTCTAAGCTCGTTGTATATGCTCACCCCTTGCCATTTATTTCCCCTTTTAATCATTTCTCGGAGTGCATCTACAAGCTCTGTAAGATTATGAGGAGGTATTTGTGTTGCCATTCCTACTGCAATACCTTGACTTCCATTTGCTAAAAGGTTTGGAAATAGTGTTGGTAATACTGTTGGTTCGAGTCTTGTTCCATCATAGTTAGGTATGAATGTAACAGTTCCTTTATTTAAATCACGAAGCATTTCAGGAGTAATCTTTCCCATTCTTGCCTCTGTGTATCTCATTGCGGCAGCAGGGTCTCCATCAATAGAGCCAAAGTTCCCTTGTCCTTCAACTAAAATATATCTAGTTGAAAACTCTTGAGCCATTTTTACAAGAGTTGGGTATACTACACTTTCCCCATGTGGGTGGTAGTTACCTGAGGTATCACCAGCAATTTTTGCACACTTTCTAAAATGAGAAGTTGGTGTTAGACCTAGGTCATTCATTGCAACTAGTACTCTTCTTTGTGAAGGTTTGAGTCCATCTCTAACATCAGGAAGTGCACGGGAGACTATAACGGACATGGAGTAATCAATGTAGTTGGATTTCATCTCATCAACAATGGACCTTTCTTTTATCTCTCCAGGTTTGAATGATAGATTAAAATCGATTTCTGAATTATTTTGCTCCGCATCAGTTGAGTTTTGTGGCTCTTGATTTTCAATATCTATACTTTCTTGTGCATTTTTTATTAAGTCTTCTTTATCTGCCATGTCTTTATATATCTAAATTAGCTTTTTTTGCATATTTTTGAATAAATCTTCTTCTTGGAGGAACCTCTGTTCCCATTAACATTTCAAAAGTTTTTTCAGCTTCTTGAGCATCTTCTATTTGGACTCTTTTGAGAACTCTTGTTTCTGGATTCATAGTTGTTTCCCAAAGCTG
>DAOOVT010000031.1:0-3333 GCA_035370405.1 Candidatus Dojkabacteria bacterium
AAATCTCCCAAGTTTTTTGGTGTAGCTAATTTAAATTATATTTTATTATAAATAATGGGTAAAAAATTATTTATAGGAAACCTTAGCTGGAATGTCAGAGACGACCAGTTGAAGGAGGCTTTTAGTTCGGTTGGTACTGTTGAGGAAGCAGTCGTAATAATGGACAGAGTAAAGAATAGATCCAAAGGTTTTGGATTTGTTACTATGTCTACTGAAGAAGAAGCACAAAAAGCGATTTCTGAGCTTAATGGTAAAGAAATCGACGGAAGACCCATAAATGTATCCGAAGCTCGAGAGGAAGAGAAGAGAGAGTACTAATTAACGGTCTGTCCTAAACTATATTAGGATAAAAGAAGGGGAAGTATATACTTCCCCTTTTCGTTTTTAATAGTAATGTAGACTATTAACCATTGATGTGAGTTTTGGCGTATTCAGTAAGGTTTTTTCTTCTTGCCCAGATTCTTTGTGTTTCCGTTAGAAGCTTTTTTCTTAATCGTATATTCTTAGGAGTAACTTCTATCAACTCATCGTCATTTATAAAAGACAAAGCATACTCTATTGTTAGTGGTATAGGAGGCTTAAGCATTATTTGTGTTACTTGAGCATGGGACATTCTGACATTAGTCTTGTGCCTTTCTCTACAGGGGTTTACATTTAGATCATTTTCGTGGTTATTTATTCCTATTATCATTCCTTCATAAACCTGTGTAGAATCTGTTATGAAGAGCTTGCCTCTGTCCTGTATTGTCATTAAAGCATAAGCTAGAGCAGTACCAGTTTCCGATGATATTATTACTCCCTTTCTAAACAATTCATTCTCCTTAGTAAATGGTACATAATCCTTTATGTAGCTGTTTATGACAGCAGTTCCTTTTGTCTCATTCATTAAAATCCTATGTAATCCTATGAGATTCCTAGTAAGGATATTAAATGTAAATCTGCTATTTCCATCTTCGTTCTCTATATTTATTAAAGTTCCATTTCTGTTATTTACCTCTTGGGTTATTACACTAAGATACTGTTCTGGAGCATCAATTATTAGTTCTTCCATAGGTTCGCATTCAACGCCATCAATGTTGCGTAAAATAATCTCAGGTTTACTTAATTCAAATTCGTAGCCCTCTCTTCTCAACTGTTCGACAAGTATAGCAAGTTGAAGTTCTCCTCTTCCTGCAACATAAAAACCATTACCACCTTCGTTAGATATATCTAAACTAATGTTTAATCTTTTTTCTTGATCAAGCCTTTGTTGAAGTTGCTTTGCTGTTACTAAAGAACCTTCTCTACCAAGAAATGGAGAAGTATTAGCTGAAAATTTGACCTTAACAGATGGTGGTGTTATTTGTATCTCTGGTAGTGGAGCAGGATTATCTAGTGAGCATACAGTAGCTCCTATATCTGTGCTATCTACTCCAGTGAGAGCTATTATTTCACCTACTGATGCCTCATCAACTTTAGTCCATGTCATTCCTTGCTTTACAAATATTTCTCTTACCCTACCCTGCTTTTTCTCAAAGTCTTCTTTATCTGAAACAAGAACAATTGGATCGTTTGTTTTTACAGTTCCATTTGATATCTTCCCTATTAGGTACCTTCCTAGATGCTCATTGTATTCAATTGAAGTAATCTGCATTTGAAATGGCTTGTTTCTGTCTCCCTTAGGACTTGGCAGATGATTAACAATTTCTTCTAGAATTGGAGTCATGTCTCCCTGTATATTATTGGGAGTTGTTAAATCACCCTCAGGAAGTTTTTCAAAAACCTTTCCTTCCTTTGATATTGCATAGAATATTTTGAAATCGAGCTGGTCTTCATTTGTTGCAAGTGTAAGAAAAAGATCTTGAATCTTTGATATTGTTTTTGGAATATTGGCAAGTTTTTTGTCTATTTTGTTTACAACAACAACAGGTTTGAGACCTAGTTCTAATGCTTTTTTAAGAACAAATTTAGTTTGTGGCATAGGCCCTTCTTTTGCATCAACAAGCAGAAGACAGCTATCTGCCATATTCAATGTTCTTTCAACTTCTCCTCCAAAATCAGCATGTCCAGGAGTATCAATTATGTTTATTTTTACCCCTTTATATTCTACAGCTATATTTTTTGCGTTTATTGTAATTCCCTTTTCTTTTTCTAATTCTCCAACATCAAGTATTTGTGTTTGTGACATTTCCTCCTGATTGTCTCTGAAGAGATGGGTTTGCTTCATAAAGGCATCTACGAGAGTAGTCTTCCCATGATCTACATGGGCTATGATTGCAATATTTCTTAAATTTTCTTGAGTTGCTTGAAGAATTGACATAACAAAGGGGCATTTTACCACTTATGAAAAGAAAAAGGAATGATGTTGGCTTTTTCTATGATATTGCTATGTGATTATAATTGTTATATAATCACGAAGACAATGTAAAGTGATTAACTATGTTGATTAGTACTGCCATCTTCGCTTTATGATAGAAACACGAAGATAATGATATTAATTTAATCATAAAATCATATGAGAAAAAAATTTCTCATGAATGTATTGAAATCTACACAAAAGATTTCAGTGTCTGGTTTCCTTCTTTTGTATACTTTCACCCCTTCTGCTTTAGCTATTAGTGATATCAGTGCATATGCTGATGATAGCTCAGTTGAAATTGATGAGAGTGAGAATATAGCCAATGAAGGAGTTTCAGATCCAGCCCAAATTGCAAAGGGTGTTGATATTGTAAATAATAAGGAAGATGAAGATGGTAATGATATAGCAGTAGTTGAGAGTAAAACAAAGAATGAAACAGAAAATATTTTGACATCTTCCGCTCCTAGAGCTCCTACTGTTGCCGAGTTAAAGTCTACGTCTGTGCTTCTGAGTGATACTGGGCAGTATACAATATCCTCAACATCTGGTACATGGTCTTCAGTAGTGTGTACAGGTAGTAATTGTAATCTTTCAGGTGTAGGTACAAATGAGATAAAGTGGGGGAGTCCAGCAACTTGGGGAGGCGATAAGAGTGGACTTTTGTTTACATCTCAATCTGAGAGTCAATCTTTTAATGCTGGACAAACATTTTTAATTGGTACTTTAACACATCAAAATTGGCCAGTAACAGGAGATACGGCTAAGAATGCAACATTAAATGTTTCTTTAGATTTTTCAAATCCAGAATTAGTGACAAATCCTCAATTTTCATATCAGTTTAATATAAAAGAGACAAGTAATGGGTATAGTTCGTATAAGAATTGCCCAGGTTTTCCATCGGAACAAAACAGTACAACTCCATGTGATGATGTTATAACATTTCCTAATGCATATGGTGAGAATTCGTTTACTATTGGTGATATAAAATATACATT
>DAOOVT010000032.1:0-3176 GCA_035370405.1 Candidatus Dojkabacteria bacterium
CAATTACAATTAACATTACAGTTGTTATTACATGGTTGTTTGCCTGTGTCATAAAAGATTTCTGAATCAGGTCCGCATGGTCCTCCTGTTGTCAGTCCCCACCAATTATTTTTCTTTCCAAACTCTTGAATTTTTTCATTATTTCCGACACTAGCATCAATACCATATTTTGAAAATACACTTTTCCATATTTCAATAGAGGTTGTATCTTTTGGTATATTGTCTTCCCCCTTAAATACTGAAACATATATTCTATTTATATCCATTTGCAGTACATCAATGAAGAATTCCATTGTCATCTCTATTGCTTCTTTCTTGAAATAGTCATTTAAAGACCAATTTCCTAACATCTCAAAAGTAGTACAGTGATACTCATCTCCAACCTCATCTATATCACCTGTTCTTAAACATCTTTGAGAGTTTACAAGTCTGTTTCCTAGTGGGTGTTTTTCTCCTTTTAGAAATGGAACAAGGGGAAACATTCCAGCATTTACAAAAAGCACTGACGGGTCATCTTCTGGAACAAGTGGAGCATTAGGTATTTCAATATGACCTTTGTTTTTGAAAAAGTCTATATATTCATTTCGCAGTTGTGCATATGTAAGTTTTCTCATTTGATAATTATATCAGAAAGGATTTACTCTGTAGAGTTATTGGGTGTTTCTTTTGTTTGAGTCTCTTCCTCTAGTTTCTTTATCTCCTCATAGAGAGACGAAAGATCTTCTTGTGGTTCAGGGGCTGTAAATGTAGCTTGGGGTTCCTGTGGTTGGGCAGTACTTTGTGTCGGTTGGGGGCTAGGTTGAGGCATTTGTGGTATTTCAGGCTCAGGTGCTTGAAATACTTGTTCAGACTCTTGTGGCTGGGCAGTACTTTGTGTCGGTTGGGGACTAGGTTGAGGCATCTCGGTTGGAGGAGTAGGTGGTATTGATTCTGGAAGTGCCATGTTTTCCGCTGATGCTTGTTTAGAATCTTCTTTCCATAAAGAGGAAATGATAGAAGGTATGAATATTGCAAGAAGTATTAGTGTTATTCCTCCTAGTATTATGTATGTAGTTCTTTTAGGTATTTCAAGACCAAATATGTTAAAAGTATCACCCTGCTGTGTTCCTGATATTGTAAATGTCCACTCTTTAGTTATATCTTCTCCACTAGAATCTTTAAATGATACAGATACTTTATGTAAACCTTCAGCAAGAGGTGTTTCAGGAATATATATTAATGTATACTCAGAATCTGATATTTTGTTTATTTTTAATTCTTCTGTCTTGTCAATATCATCTATCTTAAAGACAATACTATCCTCTACTATTGTATTATTTTGAGTTGCGATAAGAGAGGCCTTTATAGTCGGTGAGGTATTACTTATTTCATCTGTACTTGTAGGAGATACATTAATTACTTGTGGTTGTGGAAGTTCTACTTTATCATCAGGTCCTTCTTCTTCCTCTTTTGCCATAATTATCTCTTTTGAAACATCAATTCCTACTCCTGCTGGGTCTTGGTCATCTATTGCTCTTACTATTACCCTGTAAGCACCGTTTTCTAATCCTGATAGATCAATAGTATATGAATTTTGAGTTGGTGGTATCTTGGTATCTATTGCTTTCCATGCTGATTCATTTGCAGGGTTAGAAGTAATATATATTTCATATTTTAATATTTGATTGCTATCAATTACTTCCCAAGTTACTGTAAGTTTAGTATCTTGTGTAATCTTCATATCTGAAACTGGGTCTATTATTGTAACTACAGGATTATCATTTCCTTCTGGGCTTACACTTATAACCCAGGATTGAGAAGAAAGATGCATACTGTATCCATCATGTATGAAGACATTTGCTAGATAGCTTCCTGCTCTTTTAGGTGTTCCCCTAAACTTTATACTTAGCTTTCCCTTTCCTCCATCATTAATTACTGTTGCCTTTAGCCATGTTTCTCCTTTTGTAAATGAAAAAGCATAATTTATTGTATCTTTATCTGTATCTTGTGCTTCAAGTGAATATTCATATGTTTCTCCTACTTTAATACTTTGTGAGGGTTTAGATGCTTGCGGGGTAGTTATAAACTCAGGTTTGGAGTTAGATGTAATTGCTTTTACTGCCTTTTCATCAGCCATTTTATATGGACTACTTATTACACATGCAAAGCTTTTTCCTGTCATATCAACCAATGTACCTGTGAGATTGTATGCTCCTTCAAATTTAGGTGTATATGCAAAAGACTCTGTTACCCTTGTGTTAATTGTAGAATCATATTCCTTGTTAAACAGTGTTTCTCCTCTTTCATCTTTTATTGTTATTTCCTTAATTGAAGAGCTGTCAGATATTGCATCTACCTGAATTCTTACAGTTTTATTTACTTCAAGTGTATATGGATTAACATTAGGAAAGGTAATAATACAGGGATTAAGTTTACTAAGCATAATTTCCTCAAAGGCTTTATTTCTTGTATCAAAACTCCTGTTTTCTATAATACTAAATACAAAAACAGGGAGTGTAAGCAACAGTAGGAGTGTAAGGAATAGCTCCTTGTTTTTTCTTTTTGTTGGGTTAATTCTGTTACTCATCTAATATATATTATTCTTTATTTATTGCTTACTGCAAGTTTAATATTAATTTCGTTTTGAATAGCTTGTAGGGTAGAGTTACTGGATCTTCCATTTTCTGCTACAGCAGTTATTGCTTGTTTAAGTTTTTCTTCAACAAATGCCTGTTCTCCTACTTGGAATGATTTCATATATGGAGCCATGTATGCAAGTGCCTGTGTATACTTGTTTTCAGCTAACTCGGCATTCATAGATACTCTAGAATACGGTTCACCAAATGCTCTTGTCTTAGCAGCATTTTGATAGAGTCTTCGTAGCTGTTCTGGCTCACTTAAAAACTTTACAAATTTCCATGCTTCTAAAGTGTCTTTACTTGTTTTACTTACAGTAGTTCCCCAATATGTAGCATAGTAGACCTCATCATTGTTTGTAAGGCGTGGTAATGGAGCGAGTCCAAACTCTATATTTTCTGTATATTCCAGTATTTCAAGTGCTCTCCAGCTTGTTCCAAACATCATTGCAACCTTTCCATCAACGAAATATGTGAGATCATTAGGTAGATATGATGCCCAAGTAGGGTTTTTCTCTCTTACAAATGAGGTATATTTATCAAATGCAGCAAGTGCTCTTG
>DAOOVT010000033.1:0-2680 GCA_035370405.1 Candidatus Dojkabacteria bacterium
TCTGGATCAAACTTCATAAGGAATGTAATAGAGAACAACAAGACAAGTGTGAGAGCAACAAACATAATAGATACAAACGACAAAATAGACGAATATTACGAGACACTCAAGAAAAATCTAAACAAAAAACAGGAGGGGGTAGAAGAAATAGATAATATAAATGGGTGTCCTAGTGGAGGGAAATGCATAATGTACTCAACAGGAGATATAACAATACCTTCAGGATTTGCATGTGACAAGAGCATACTATTCATGACAGAAGGAAATATCACACTAAATCCAAATATAGTGGGAGACCATAATGGATTACATGGTTGTATATTCATAGCCAAACAAGACATAGAGATACTGGAAGGAGAATACAAGAGTGCATCTGTAGTAGGCTATGACTACATAGAAGGATTCTTGTATGCAGGGAATCAAGTAAAAATACCATTCACAGATGGAGCGAGGATACTTCGAGATGGGTTAGAGATATATGGAGGAGCAATAGCGATGGGAAAAGACTTAACACCCAATGGAGCAGAATCAGCAGTACAACAGTCAAGGAATTTACGATTATTTAATGACATTAACCCAGCATTGGTGGTAGTATATGACAGTAGGTATAGTAAGATATCAGAGATATTCTTTGGAAAAGAAGCGGCAATATTTAAACGTGAAGTCGGATACAAACCTTACTAAAACCTAACTACAAAACTATGAAGAACAAGAATGATAGACTTTCCATAAAATTTGCTGGAGCGTCAGGACAAGGCATAAATACGACAGGACAAATACTTACTCAAGCATTAAATTCCGCAGGATATGAAATATTCGGATACAGAGAATATCCATCACTAATCAAAGGTGGGAATGCATCATATCAAGTTGATTTTTCAAGTCATAAAATTAACTCCTCTTCAAAATACTGCAATATACTTTCCACAATCTCAGAAAATTCTCTTCATAAATATATCTATACTGTAAACCAAAATGGACTAATAATTCACGATGGAGATGAAGCACCACTTACTACTGAAGAAGAAATCTACATAAAAAAGAACAATATACAAATAATAGTACTCAATTCGAAAAAGACAGCAATTAATTCTGGTGGAACAGAAATAATGGCAAACGCGGTTCTCTTGGGTTTTCTATGGAGAATTTTAAAAAAAGATAAAAAGATTCTCGTAGATGAAATCATGGAGTTCTTTGCAGACAAACAAATAGATAAACAGATAGAAAAAAAATGCATTCTTGCTGGATATGAGAATTCACTCTACAGAGACACTTACAGCAATAATATCCTTCTTCCAAAAACAAAAACACTACATTCAAAACAATATACAATGACAGGAAATGATGCCATAGCTCTAGGAGCACTCTCTGCTGGAGTAAGAGCCTTCTACGGTTATCCTATGACCCCAGCAACATCAATATACAAATTACTTGGAGAAACATCTCAACAAACAGGATTACTAGTAAAACAAGCAGAAAATGAAATAACTGCAGTTCAAATGGCTCTAGGAAGTATGTATATGGGTACTAGAGCATTAACTGCAACATCTGGTGGAGGATTTGATCTAATGATTGAAACAATATCATCTGCAGGAATGTCCGAAACACCACTTGTAATTGTCCTCGCTCAACGAAACGGACCTGCAACAGGAGTTCCAACATGGACAGGAGCAGGAGATATTAACACAGCAGTAAAAGGTGGACATGGAGATTATCCAAAATGTGTAATCTCAGTAAGTGACCTACCTTCCTGCTACACACTCATCCAACAAGCATACAATATATCGGAAAAATATCAAATACCTGTAATACTCCTTACCGAGAAGCAGATAGCAGAAGGTCTCTTCTCAATAGATCAACTTCCAAAACCTCTAAAAATTGAAAGGGGGCTAGAAAAGGGAAACAAAAGGTACAAAATAACTGATACAGGAATATCACCAAGATGGATACCTTCCAAATCAAACAAACCATACCTTTCTACTACTGATGAACATCTAGAGAATGGAGTAAGCACTGAAGACGCTGTATCAATTATGAAAATGAGTAAAAAGAGAATGCTAAAAATGGAAACCTTAGAGAAAGAAATTCCCCAACCACAATACTATGGAAACAAAAATGCAGAATCTGTATTTGTTGGTTTTGGAAGCGTAAAAAACACAATTCTTGATGCCATAAAAGAGTACCCTAACTATGCATATCTCCATTATGAATACATATACCCATTAAAAACTGAACAATTTGAAAAACTAGTTAATCAAAACAAAAGAATCATATTAGTAGAAAACAATCAAACAGGACAACTAGGTTCCTTGATATCTGAAAAAACAGGATATACCTTTAGTGAAAAACTATTAAAATATGATGGAAGACCATTTTTTGTAGAAGACATTTTAAATTTCATATCAGAATAGATGAGTATAGACATCGAAAAATACAATTCTCAACACAAACCAACTTGGTGTCCAGGCTGTGGAAATTTTGCCATAAGTATGGCATTAAAAAAAGCTCTCTCTGAGCTGAATATACCTCCATCACAAGCATTCATAGCTTTTGACATTGGCTGTAATGGAAATGGAGCTGACACTGTCGCTACATATGCATTCAAAGGATTACATGGAAGAGCAGTAGCTTTAGCTTCTGGTGCACATCTTGCAAATAGGGATTTCACTACGATAGCTGA
>DAOOVT010000034.1:0-2304 GCA_035370405.1 Candidatus Dojkabacteria bacterium
CAGACTCTGGAATAGTTCCTAAGCCTCCACACTTTGAACACTCTGTCATAACAGAAATTTGTCCTAAGAAGCTATTTTGAAGCCTTCTCTCTCTCCCAGTACCTTTACAAACATCACATGTCTTTCTTTTACCAGTAGAACTTCCTGTTCCATTACACTCAGAGCACTTAACTTTCCTCTTTATCCTTACATTAAACTCACCACCCTTCATTGCTTCTTCAAATGTAAATCTCATCCTATACCTAATATCTTCACCCCTAGAGACTCTCTGCCTTCTTGCTGTCTGCTGTCCAAATCCAAAATCAAACCCAAAATCACTTCCACCAAAGAATGTATTAAATATATCCCCCATATCAAATGGAGCACCTCCATATGTATAGTCAAATCCTCCTCCATTTCCACTTCTGGGATCAAAACCTTGTGTACCGGCATGACCATACTGGTCATATGCCTGTCTCTTTGCATCATCTGAAAGAACCTCATATGCCTCCTGTATCTCTTTAAACTTTTCTTCAGCATCCGCTTCTTTGTTTACATCAGGATGATACTTCTTCACAAGCCTTCTATATGCCCTCTTTATATCTTCTTTTTTTGCATCCTTGCTTACACCAAGGACTTCATAGTAATCTCTCTTTGTCATACGGACAATATTCTAGCAGACAAATGAATTAAGTACCACATATGTGACATTGAAACACTTAATTGGTAATATATTCTACATATGGATGAAGACATTCGAATTAAAAAAGTAAGTGAGAAAAAGATATCAGAAACAAAGAAAACAATCTCTTGGATATTAGGAGTAATTGGTATACTAATTATATTAAGTCAGGCTATTCCTCTTTTAGTATCATACGTACAAGGACAAATACAACTCTCAAAACAAAACTCAATGAAAGATCCACTTCCGCAGTCTTACAAACAGTATATACAAGATGAATTTGCATATTATGACCCAGGAAAAAGCTACTTTGAGAATCTATCTAAAACAGCAGAAGGACTTCAGTATCAGGGACTTTTCTCATATGACCCAACAACAAAAACAACAAAAGAAATTGTCGTAAACAAAGAATACAAAAAGAATATGTACCTCTCAATTCCAGAGGTGGGAATAGAGAAAGTAAGATTAACTCCTAATGTAGAAAGCTCCGAAGAAAAAGTATATGACCAATATCTAAAATATGGTCTTGCCCATTTTAAAGGAACTCCTCTTCCAGGTGATGGAGGAAACTCTTTCATATATGGTCATAGTGCAGTAGAGAGTTTCTTTAAGTCTCATTCAAACCTTCCTGAAACAATATTCACAAGATTAGAGAATGTAGATATTGGAGATACAGTAGAGATATACAGAGATGACCAAGTTTTAAAATATGTTGTAAGAAACAAAAAGATTGTTTCTGCAGATGATCTTTCAATACTCCAAACACAAACAGATAAAGAGACGGTTACATTAATGACATGCTGGCCACTAGGTGCTGGTATAAAAAGACTAGTGGTAGTAGCTGAAAGGATTTAATTTGTGTAATATATATGTATGGACGAAAAAAAGAAAAAAATATTAAAGCTCCTTGCAATAGTAGTTGGCTTTGTAATAGTACTCTCAATTTTAATGGCAGTACTAAGCAGTAGTAAACCAAAACAAGTTGAACTAACTTTCTGGGGCTTCTGGGAAGAAGAAGAGGTAATGCATCCTTTAATTGAAAAATATGAAGCTGAAAATCCTGGTGTAAAGATAACATATGCAATTCAACCATTAAAGAATTATGAGTCTTTGCTATATACAAGACTTGAGCAGGCAGAAATATCAAATGAGCCTGCACCTGATATAGCAATGATACATAACAGCTGGGTGCCAAAATTTAGAAAATATCTGTCACCCCTCCCTTCATCTGTAATGAGTGCAGATGAATACAGTAAAGAATTTTACCCAACAGCAATAGAAGATTTTACTGGGAATGATGGAAAAATATATGCAATTCCTCTTCAAATTGATGGCCTTATGATTATATACAACAAAGAACTCCTTAGAGAAGCTGGATATAATGTGCCTCCGACTGACTGGGATTCATTTATGGAAGCAGCACAGAATCTTACAAAAAGAGATGCAAATGGAAAAATTATACAATCTGGTTTAGCAATCGGTACATCAAGAAATATTACCCACTCAACAGATATACTTTTCTACTTCTATCTTCAAAATCTCGCTCAAATACTTAGTGAGGATAAAACAATGATGAATCTTACATCCTCAAGAGCACTTGCTGCATTTGATAAATATACCTCATTTGTAAGAGAGAAAAACCC
>DAOOVT010000035.1:0-2101 GCA_035370405.1 Candidatus Dojkabacteria bacterium
GAAGGCCTGTTAAACCACCTACAGGAGTATCTGCTTCTAGTGCACTTACTGATGCGATATTTGCTTCTTTGGAAAATCCAGGTGTCTTTATTTCTGATACGATGGTTAAGGAATTTAATGATGCCTTAGATATTAAGATTGCACAGGTTGATTTTTTTGGTGGCAGAGGGAATTTGAAGCTGACTACAAATAATTTAGGGGGTTGGCTACGAGATCCTGGTGGTCAAATTCAAAAAGCAATGAATAATGCAAAGGCAGATAGAAAAGCTGCAAGGGCTCGTATGATTGGTGAGTCTATAGATGATTTCTTAACTACTGCATGGGCTCATAAATATGGGGATTTAGAATCTAAAAAGATAGCCTTAGCAAATGCTTCTGCGAATGAAAAAGCAGAAGCATACAAAATTTCAAGAGCAGTAGGACAGAGTGTAGCTTCATCTTTAAGTAGGGATTTTATTGATAATAGAACAGTAGAGTCACTTGGGCGAAAAACATTCGGGAATCGCTGGTTTACTATGGATGAGCAGGAGAAGTTAAAGTTTTCAAGTAAACTTGGAGCAGAAAGTAATCGTAAAGAAATAGGATCATCTGTAGATAGGGATTTTATGGCTAATAGGACAGTAGAGTTACTTGGGCAAAAAACATTTGGGAATCGCTGGTTTACTATGAATGAGCAGGAGAAGTTAGAGTTCTCAAGTAAACTTGGGGCAAAAAGTAATCGTAAAGAAATAGAATCATATCTTGCTCGTAGGTATGGTAGAACAGAAGCTGAGAATTTTGATCATCTCCTAAAGAAAAAAGGCTATGAAGATAAGATAGATGTATTTGATCCCGACCTATATAGAGAACTTGAAAATAATTATCTTACGGAGAAGATATATTCTTTAAAGGATGCACCAGCGGGCTCTGAGGGAGAAAAGCAAAGGAAGATATATGAGAAAACAAAGATGCTTATCAATCTTAAAACAAAGCATGAAATTGGTATTTTAAAAGATAGGCTTAAGAAAGGAAATCTTTCTGATGATGAAAAAAGAGAAATAGAACGAGCAATAAATGATGCGGAAATAGTACTCAGAGAAATTGGTGGTGTACACAGTTTGTCTGCGGAGGTTGGTAGATGGGAAGGATATCTTAATTCAATAAAGATGCTTGGTGGTCCAACAGGAACTAATGTTGTTGGATCAATTCTCAATGGAGATTTTTTCAATGCAGATAAGAACAAATTAACTCCTGTAAAGAAAGTTCCCTTGGAAAAAATGCCAGGAGTGGAAATATATGTTGCTAAGAAAGATAGAAACAAAGTACAGAATGCATATAACGAAATGGGAGAAGCTCTTTACTATGCAACACCAAGATCACTTTTTAGGACATTTTTTTACAATGGAGAGTTGTTTGCAAGAGGTTTGTATAAAAACAATGAGCAGTTAAAAGAACTTTTGGATGGACTTGGTGCAACTGGAGTATTAGGAAAAGCTATTGGTGCTGATAATGTTATTGATAGTATATATTCTTTAGATGGAAAGGAACTTAATGAGTATATCAGTAAAACATTAGAAGGAATACAGACACAACTTGCTAGTGGGACTCTTTCAATAAAAGATTTTGAAAAAATTGAGAAACTGCTAAAACAATCCAAGAATCTTAAGAATTTAACAAAAATCTTTAGCTTTCCTGCTAGGACAAAGAAGATGATAGAGGATAAGATAAAGGGGGTCTTTGATGTACCTTTAAAGAAGGCTAGACAAAGGATTTATGATGCCATTATGAAAAATGAGGCTCTTAGGAACTGGATTACTAAGACTTTAGGAGAGAGCATGCTAAAAGAGTTTGTTGCAAAAGGTGGTTTACGAAACTTAATTAAACCTCTTGTAAGTGCTGTGGCTGGAGCTCTTGGAATTGCTCTTACTCCATTAGCATCTATTGCTATAACAATTGGTGTAAATATCGCTATGGATTTGGCAGGGAAAATTGCAAAGGTTTTTGTACAAATAATGTTAGTTGCTATTGTAGGTCTTATTGCAGGAATAGTTGTATTAGGTGGTAGTGTTGGATCATGGAAGAAATGGAATAAGAAGACATACTCATATAATTATGTTGTACC
>DAOOVT010000036.1:0-2044 GCA_035370405.1 Candidatus Dojkabacteria bacterium
ATTCTTCATGCATTTCAAATATTTTTGGATATATGTTTTGACTTGTAATGATTTCGTCTTCGCCAGGAACTTGTATTCCTCCCCATTTGTCGAGAAGTTTTTGAAGAAAGGCTATATCTATTGTAATTACTCCATCTATTTTAGATCCTATGCCTAAATCCTTTGTGAATTTTTCAAGAGAATCGTGTGTGTCAGAGAGGTCTGGATACCAGTTTGCTAGAGAGAAGGACCATTTCGTTAAATTAAGGGCTTTTGCCATTGACTCTGGTGGAGTGTATGTTTTGCCTTGTATTTTTAAAGTTCCATCTGCATTGTATATGTCGTCAACAAATATTTCCCTTATCTGTCCTCCCTCTATTCCTAAAACTCCATAGCTTGTGGGCCACCCTCCAGTTGCCCGTATTTCAGATTCGTTTTGGAGGAGTATGAGATATCTTTGTCTTTCGTCTTTTCCTAAGACGGTTGGAAGGAATGTTGATGCTTCTTTGTATTCTTTTGCTAGATTGTCTATTTGTTTGGTGTAGTCTTTCAAATCAAGTACTTTGCTTTGTACTGAGCTAGGGAATACTGTTGTATTTACCTTTGTCATAATTTCGGAAGCTAGGGAGAGTTTGTATGATGCTTCATTTAATTTGTATGAATTTTTTGATATTTCATTTAGATATTGTCTGTATTCTTTTGTTGTTGATGGTGTTCCATCTTGGAATGTAATTGCGGGTTCAAATTCTTTTATGTAGCTAATGAATGGAGAGACTGCTTCTAGGAGTTGTTTGGCTCCTTTAGAGGTGTTTTCTCCTGCCTGTATCATTTGCATTAAGTTGATGTAGAGGTCTTCTTTGTTTAGTAGAGTGAACAGCCATTTTATGTTTGAAATTCCATCTGAAACCCTATCTATATTTTTGTCTATGGTTTGTATATTTTCTAAATTTTTGTCTTTATCAAGATCAAAGAATGAATTTGAGAGTTGTGTAGATGTTTTGTTGATGATGTATAGGCCTAATGAAGATGCGATAATTGGGTAGGCAAGAAAGTATGCAAACAGAATTGTGAGTATTGATATGATTATCCCTTTTGCAAATGTTTTACTAGTAAATTTTTTTGCTGTTTGTTTACTGAAGAATTTTTTGAATGGAGATGTTAATTTGGAGACAGTTTCACCTAACTTTGTCTTACTGATTTTTGTGTTTTTTTCATTTATTTTTTTAGGATTTTCTAGATCAGCTTTGTATGCATTCCATTGTTTGTTGATTTGTCCATAATAGTTTTGTAACTGAGCTATACATGATTCTTCTAATGATATTTGTTGAGTCCAACCGTATTTGCTTGCATGAGGAGCAGGAACATATATATCCTGTATTGCAAATTTTTCGTTTGGATTGTCAACAAATCTTATACTTTGAGCTTCTGTGTTTAGTTCAAGTAATTTGTATGCTATTGAAAGGGTTGTGTAGTTGTTTTTATTTGCTAGGGTTATGACTTCTTTTTTTGTTGAATCAGAAAAAGTTAGTTTTAAAAGTCCATATGTTGCGTCGTCCTCATTTATTAAGTTGTGTATGTCTAGACCTTCTCCATATATGGTTATCTGTGGTTTTGAGACTGCATCTCTAAACATTGCATCTAGGGTAGGAACATCTATTTTGTCTATTCCCTTTCCAAGCAATGTTCCTAAGCGAATGATTCTTAAATTTGTGTCGGTTTTGTCTCCAAATTCGGCAACTAGATTTTCACAGTATTTTTGTAGTTCTACATTTGAGTAAGGAGATGGAGATGCTGATTTTTCGTTTTGTATCCTGTCTGCAAGTTTTTTGTTTAGTAGAAGTGAGGTTATTAGCGTGAATTTTGCATTGTTTTTCTTGGTGCTGATGAGTGCTTGTTCTAAGTATTTTGTTTGAGAGAGGAATTCTTTGCTATCAAATTCAGGTTCTTTTAATTTTTCATTTAGGAAATAGAAGACATAGTCAAATCTTTTTATGTTTTTGAAGATGGAATCAAATCCTTTGTAGTCAAAGAAATCAACAAGATTGGATTTTTTTAATTCGGAGAC
>DAOOVT010000037.1:0-2001 GCA_035370405.1 Candidatus Dojkabacteria bacterium
AGAAATACTCTACTTGGCATACTATATACAAAACCACCTAAAACTATTAATCCAAACCCTCCTGCTATCCTACCTACTGTGCTATCAAATATCCCTGTTTGAGGTACTGTTGGTACTGTTATTATACAGTCTGCATTTATTGTTGCTGTTGCTTGTATAGGGTCTCCACTAACAGGGGTTAATACTACAGTATTAGCATATATACCAAAATGACTTTTATCTATCATCATCTTGTATGAATACACTTTTGTTTCTCCAGGAGAAATAGTTAATGGTGTACTAAATAACCATGTGATTTTACCTCCTAGGTAACTACCTCCTTCTGTTATTTCTGTTGGTATTATCCCTGCTGCAACTACTTTTGTATCAAGGGTATCTTCTATCTTTGATATCTGGCCTACTCCTGTACCTGTATTACTTACTGTTATGGTATATAATAACTCCGCCTTTGGATTCTCTGTTTTCTCATCTATACATTTCTTATCTGTTGTTTTTGATATACTCAACCCTGGTGGTAAACATATACAAGCACTTTTATTACATGATTTCCATGCACACTTTACTCCTGCTGGATCACCAACCTCACATTCTTCGTCATCTTTTAACTGCCCATCTCCACAATATGGATTAACTGCACACTTACATGTATTTGAACAGACACCTGTATTTCCATCTTTTGTACAAGGACTACTAGGTGGATCACACTCCTCTCCTGTTCCTACTACTTGATCTCCACAGTAGGGATCTAGTATACACTTACATGTACTAGAACATTTCCCACTATGACCATCTTTTGTACATGGATTATTAGGAGGGTCACATTCTTCTCCTGTTCCTACTACTTGATCTCCACAGTAAGGATCAAGCACACACTTACATGTACTAGAACATTTCCCACTATGACCATCTTTTGTACAAGAATCATTAGGTGGATCACACTCTTCTCCTGTTCCTACTACTTGATCTCCACAGTAGGGATCTAGTATACACTTACATGTACTAGAACATTTCCCACTATGACCATCTTTTGTACATGGATTATTAGGAGGGTCACATTCTTCTCCTGTTCCTACTACTTGATCTCCACAGTAAGGATCAAGCACACACTTACATGTACTAGAACATTTCCCACTATGACCATCTTTTGTACAAGAATCATTAGGTGGATCACACTCTTCTCCTTCTGTATTTCCTACTATGCCATCTCCGCAGGAAGCATCTGATTTAACAGTAACAATTAAAAGATAATCATTAAAATCATAATCTCCTTTCCACTCCATCCAGTCACCCCAGCACTGTTGACTTACAATTTTATTTCCAGAACTTGTAGCCCAAGATATATCTGCAGAAACATTTGAAGGTACAAAAGGTGCACATATTCCACCCTGAGGAGGACCAGCGAAAGTAGTACCACAAGTACCATTACTAGGAGCAATCCATCCTAAAGACCAGTATCTATTCCAATTAGAGCCTGTACAACCTGGTGCAAATTCACCACTACCATTTAAGATTTGAGAGTTCACTGTAAATGTCTCTCCACCTTTTACATGTAAACCTGTATTTATAATTGCCCTTCTGTTCCCATCTAAGCTTTTAACATTAAAAGGTTGTCCATTAAACTCAAATGATGCAAGACTCCCGCTCTCACTATCAATACTCTTGTAATACAGAACTATTTCTCCACTAACACCAGCAGGTATTGTTATACTTGAAGGAATAGAATATCCTTTTGCTTGATCCTCCTTAGATGAATCAGAAATATTCTTCATACTTTGATGGTAAGGCTTCCTTGCCCAATTTGCTAAATCTGGTTTATTACCACAAGGAGGGTTACAATCTTGAGCTGCTTCACTTTCTGTTGGTGCTGTTGTCTCAGGCTGATTTACTCTCCATACTAAATATCCCAAAGATCCACATAACACAGCTATTACTACTGCAAATATAATTGAATTCTTTTTTGTTAATCTAATTGCCATATGAGCAGTTAATTTATAATTTCTT
>DAOOVT010000038.1:0-1992 GCA_035370405.1 Candidatus Dojkabacteria bacterium
GCGCGGTTATACATATGAAATCATATATTGTTCTAGTAGCTAATGCTATTGAATAGTGTCTCTGCAATGAATTTTTCATATTTATACAAGCCACTAGTAGAAACCCAACAGATATAATTAACACTAGATGTCCTAGTATTTCATTCCTATTGAAATACAGAAAGAACAAAAGAGATACATAGAAGAGGAAAGGAAGTACGAAATATTGAAAGAATCTTCTCTTGAGAGAGATTTTCATAACAACATCGCTGTATTTAGATACTTTCTTTTGTGAATAGAGTCTAAATATTCTTACTATCCAAAATTCTAAAACTACAACACCGAGTATCCCTATTAAGATTAGATATTTGAAAGAAGTTCTAAGAACAAAGTAATTAAAAACTTCGGTAACAAGAAAAAGAAGTATACCTAAAAATATTTCATTTTTCGCTTTTTTCTTACTATTAATCATTTACCCTCTTAATTAATATTACCTGAGAAACCAGAAAATATCGCAACAGCAAGAATTGCCCACCATATTCCCACAGTTAAAACATCTCCAACTGCATCTTTAAGCATACCTCTTTTCATATATTCATAGATTTCTATACACAAAAGAGCAAATACAAGACCAATAATACCTATACTGATCAAATTACCTACAGTTAACGATACTATTGGAGCTAGAGTTCTTTTCTGACTATTTTCATTAGAAAAATACTCAGAAATATCAAGTTCTGAATCATTTTGGTATTTGTCAGATATCCTAATTACTACGGAATCTCCGATATCACCCTTTGATAATTTCATCTCAACCCTTCCACCATCTGTGACATCCGCAGGAATTATTTTTGAGCCAGAGACTATTTCAACTGACTGTGGATTTTCTGATATTGTGAACGAGAGTACATAGAAGTCGTCTTCTTCTCGTACTTTTAAGGAATTGACGTCTATTTGAGGTGCACTAGAATCAATATTAAAAGAAACTGGTGATGAGCTAACATCAGTTCCTTTTATATTTGCCGTTATCGTATGAGATCCTTCAGACCAATCTGATGCTTTAGATGCATTCCAATATGAAATCTCAGAAGTTGTATCTGCTACAACTTCATTATTTTCAATAACTTCAACTCCATATTTTTCATTAACATTTTCAACATTTCCCGAAACTGTTATTTTGGGGTCATTGTATGTTTCTCCATTGGCGGGAGTAATAATGCTTATACTTTTTATTTGTTGTTCGCTATTATTTTTTGTCTCAATTTCTTTAGTAACTACGGGAGTATTTGTAACAGTTTCAGTTTTAGTAACTGTTGGTATTTGAGAATTTGTTATTGTTGCACTCTCAACTTGCCCTGGCAACGTACCAAACATTTGAACAACGAGTATTGTTTGCTTCCCCTGCAAGATTCCTTCTACAACTGCTACTCCAATATCCCTGTAATTACTATTAACTATATTTGCTTTGTGTGTTGGACTTGCCATCCAAGCTTCAACTACACTTTCCGATGTTTTAAATCCTTTTGCCAAATTTTCTCCAGCATATATGTATGAATAACCTGCTCCACGTATGAATTGCCAAGGAGTTTCTCCATTGGGACCGAAGTGATCCCAGTATTGCTTCTCAAACATATCGTTAGCTTTGGCAAGAGCTGCTGATGAAAGTTGTGCATTGTATGATAGTGTAGAGAGGCCTAGGTTAACTCTTTCTGCATTCGTTAACGCTATGATGTTTTCTGGTGTTATTGTACTTGCTTGTGCCTGTTCTATACCAAGTACACTTCCGAAAGTGTTTACAAGTAGTAATATCACAGAATATATTACTATCGCAGTCTTTCTAAGTAAGTATGCTTTGTATGAGTTATTTTTATTTGGAACAAGACAGTTTTTTATCATTGTATCCTTTACAGTTTATGATATGGAAGGCTTCTATGCAAGAAGGCACCATACATATATTTAAAACAGAAAAGGACTCCAGCGAGTCCTTTTCCTTTTAATTTCTTTATCTACAAA
>DAOOVT010000039.1:0-1984 GCA_035370405.1 Candidatus Dojkabacteria bacterium
GATTATGTATTATTTAATGGGGAAGGAGATATTTAACTATGAAAAAAAACACAAAAATAATACTGATAACACTATTTATGTTTTTAGCTATATTTATTTTCATACTTATTTATGTTGTTTTAGATTCCCAAAACATTTTATCTAGGAGTAATAATCATGAGGATCAGGCTGATGAATTGGAAACTGATTTAGCGGTTCTTTATTTTGTAGAATCAAATATCGAAGATAAGACAATTTCATTAGGTATTGATTTTCAAAAGGGAAACAAGAATGAGTATAAAATAGTAAAATTACCACAAGATAAATTCGAGAATAACTCTCTTATAACAGTAGCTCATTCTGAATTACCTATATATGTATCTATACAAAAAGACTCTAATAAGAAATATATGTTATCCACTAGGAATAAGGAAGAGATAAATAATTCTATTGTAAATAGTCTTCTTGGTGAAATACATAAATATTTATATGATTCTGGAACGACTTATTCTCTCAGAGCGTATCAAAGATTATGGCTTGCGGCAGAAGGATACACAAAATTTACGAATGAGAATATTAAGAGGGAATTTTCTGAATTTCCACACCAATACGAATCACTATACGATATTTCTACACTTATAATAACTGATGATTTCGAAAAAGATCAAAATACCTTTGTTTCAAATTATTCTAGGAACTATCCTTATTCATGTTTAGTCTCTAAAATTTTAAATGACAGTAAAATTACTCAAACTAACTACGATTCGGAACTTTGCAATTTACCAATAATACCCACAATTGATGATACAAAATTTGGAATACAGAATATAGAAACAATATGGGGCTCAAATAAGATACAATCAGAAGAAAATGACAATATTAATTCTACAACTATGCTCATAGATTATTGGGCAAAAGGACAAAAAGATCTTGATAATGTATATACATTTAGCCTAAGTGAAGCATATAAATTAGGGATGACTAGGGGAGATAGTTGCTATTGGATGTTAGTTAATGATTTAACTAATTATAAGAATAATTTATATTATTATATTATTCATGATGAAGAACTTTTTAATTCCTTCAATTCAATATACTGCCCTTCCCTACATTTACCAATACACTTTAAATATATTAATACCCCAAGTAATCTTGATATAAACTATTTCCTTTACGATTTATGATGAGATTTGCCAATTCATTTATTTTTTCCCTTATTTTCTTTCTTTTATCTTTTTCACAGATATTCGCATATCAATGTAACTGTAGGCAAGAAGGGTATAATTGCAATTGTAGAGAAATTTGTGAAATGAATTGTCAAAATATATGCGAAGTATGCTGTTGCCAAACCCTTGAGTTTTATTGTGGAGGACCCGTAAAATGTAAAACTACAAGCTGTGGACAAAGTTGCCATCAAGAATGTCATTCATCTGGTTGTTATTGGAGATGCGATACATGTACTCATACCGTTTGTGATGAATGCTGTGACCCTCAGCCATGTAGTGGTTGTACTCCAACATGCCCAAGTGGACAGAGTACTAATGTAAGTGGACCTCTTTGTAAATCTGGAACCATTAGCTCTTGTACAGGAAATGATGGCTGTGGAGCTTCATGTACAAAAACGGGTGCTGACTGTTACTGGTTAGAAACCAATGTAGCGAATGCATCTGCACCATCTTCTGTAATACTCACACTCGATGGAATCAATTACAATCTATCTACTAATCCTTCTTCTCCCACTACCATAAAACCTGCTAATTCTTCCAGCTCTGCTTCTCTTGCAATATATCCTACCATTTCTGCTGACATCAACATAAACAGAGGAGTTGGATATGTTCTTAGAGCTAACAACAAAGGAGTTAACAATGAATGGGCTACTTTTAACTGTTCTGCTTCTGATGACTTTTGTAGAGAAGACACTCCTAACTCATACGCATTTACTCCTTCTGCTGGACTTGTTAATGTACTCAAACCTAATGCCACTGGAGACATAGGAGGATTGTAC
>DAOOVT010000040.1:0-1944 GCA_035370405.1 Candidatus Dojkabacteria bacterium
ATTACAAACATATGGAATTTCAAAAAAACATAGGCGAAATAGAAGGACTAATACTCATTACACCAAAAGTCTTCCCAGACCAAAGAGGTTTTTTCAAAGAAACATACAATGAAGAAGAATTTAAGCAAAATGGAATAAACATACATTGGGTACAAATAAACCAATCACAATCATCAAAAGGTGTACTAAGAGGCCTCCATTGGCAAAAACCTCCATACGGACAAGACAAATTAGTCAGAGTACTTAGAGGATCAGTATTAGATGTTGCAGTTGATATACGAAAAAACTCTCCAACTTTTGGTAAATACACCACTGTTCAATTAAGTGAAGACAATCACAAAATGTTTCTTCTTCCACAAGGTTTTGCCCATGGTTTCATTGCACTTGATGATATAGTCGATTTTGAATACATGGTAGGAGGAAATCAATACAACAAGGAAAGTGAAAGAGCTATCGTATGGAATGATCCTGACTTAAACATACAATGGAATGTAGATTCTCCAATTGTCTCAGAAAAAGATAATTCAGCTCCCAAATTTAAAGAAATAGACCCAGCTGACTTGTTTTAATTTACATTAAAATACAAATGGACAAGAAAAAGATATTAGTCTTTGGTTCAAATGGAATGCTTGGTAGCTATCTCTGCAAAATGTTAGACAGTAAGGACTACGGAGTAATCAAAAATGATAGAACATCAAGAGGAATAGATATAACCAATAAAGACCTTGTACACAAAATTGTAAAAGAAACAAAACCTAATTTTGTAGTAAATTGTGCTGCATATACAAATGTAGACAAAGCAGAAGACGAAAAAGAAATAGCATTCCAAGTAAATGCAGATGCCCCCAAGCACATTGCTCAAGCATGCAATACACTAAACATCCCCTTCATACACATCTCCACAGATTATGTATTTGGAGATGACAAAAAAGATGGATATACCGAAGACTACGCACATTTCAATCCTCTCAATGTATATGGAGAATCTAAACTCCAAGGTGAATTGAATGTCCTAGCTTCAAAACCAGATTCATATATATTTAGAACCTCATGGCTATTTGGTCCAAACGCTACTAATTTCATAAACAAGATAACTAAATATGCAAAAGAACTTCCAGAACTAAAAGTTGTTACAGATGAAATAGGGTGTCCAACATATGTAAAAGATCTAAGCCAAATAATTCTCTTGGCAATCAATAGTGATATACCATCGGGAATATACCATGTATGTAGTTCAAACTCTCTCTCAAGATTTGAATTTGCTAAAGAAATACTCTCTCTACAAAATATCACTACTCCAATCAAAGAATGCAAACTCCAAGATTTTCCTAGGAAGGCTAAAATCCCACACATATCCATATTAAGAAATACAAAGCTAAAAGAAGCAAGAACTTCCTCAGAAATGCTCAAGGACTACTTCTCAGAAACATAATACTTGTATTTGTTTTTAAGAATTGATATCATTTCCCAAGAAATGTTTAAAACATACGGTGCTAACAAAACAAAATTACTACTAATTGTCTTCACGACGGAGACATTCTAGTGCTTTTCCCAAGACTCAATCTAAATTAATATCGCATGAATTATGGACTCTGAGAAAGAAATATCAAAATTAGAAGCTATGAGACACTCTGCCTCTCATGTATTGGCACAAGCAGTACTAAAGCTATACCCTGATACAAAGCTAGGTATAGGACCTGCTATTGAAAATGGTTTTTACTACGATTTTGACTTCAGCGAACCAATAACTAATGAAGATTTACCAAAAATAGAAAAAGAAATGAGAAGGATAATTAAACAAGGATTACCTTTTACTAAAATAATGATGAGTAGAGAAGATGCTGAGCAATACCTCAAAAAAACAGGACAAACATACAAACTCGAACTACTCAATGACCTAGAAGGAAAGGAATTCAGCTTCTATATAACAGGTGAAAATGAGTT
>DAOOVT010000041.1:0-1579 GCA_035370405.1 Candidatus Dojkabacteria bacterium
TATGAAAAATGGAAAACTATATGTCATAGCAACACCTATTGGAAACCTCGAAGACATAACATACAGAGCTGTTTCAACACTGAAAAGTGTTTCGTTTATACTTGCTGAAGATACAAGAGAATCTAGAAAACTCCTTGAAAGATACAAAGTTAAAACACCTCTAATTTCGTACCGAGACCAAAATCATATCCAAATAATGCCAAAAATAATTGAAAAATTAAAAATGGGATTAAACTTAGGATTAATATCTGATGCTGGAACTCCACTAATCTCAGACCCAGGATACAAACTTGTCAAAGAACTCCGTGATCTCGGCTATGATGTAGTTTCAATACCAGGAGCATCAGCAGTTACTAGTGCACTGTCAATTTCTGGGCTGCCGACAGACAAATTCATTTTCTTTGGATTCTTACCAAAAAGTGATACCAAAAGACAAAAAATTATTCAGCAATACAATGACAAAGGAATAACAATAGTTGTGTATGAATCACCCAACAGGCTCATAAAACTTCTAAATCTCGCAGGAAATATCTTAGGATATGATTGTAAATGTTTCTTGGCGAAAGATATCTCAAAACTTAGAGAAGAAAATATATATGGAAGTATTCAAAATGTTCTAAATACTCTTACAGAAAGAAACTTTGAAAAATCTCCCCATGGAGAATTTGTTTGTATATTTAATAACAAGGAGACTAAAGAAAAAGAAGAGAATAATTAGAATCAGTACTCTCTTCCAAAGACTTGTATGTAACATTTCTTATCTCACAGGCAGTTTCTATTATCTCTTTTACATCAGCTGGTTGTGCAAACTTCTCTTTTATCTGATTATTTTTTCTAACAGATTGAGGTGGAAGAAATGGTCCATCTGTTTCGAAAAGAATCCTATCATCTGGAGTATGTCTGAGAATATCTCTAACATTTTGACCGCTTTTGTATGTAATAATTGCATTAAAACCTATGTAAAATCCTAAATCTAAAATCTCTTCTAACAAAGATACACTTCCAGTATAGCTATGGAATACACCTCTTAATCTTCCATTCCCTTCTTCACATATTATTCTCAAAACATCATTTACACATTGATCAGAATCCATCATATCTCTAGCATGTATACTTAATGGAAGATTATATCTAAGAGCCAATTGTAAATGCTTCCTAAACGATAGTTTTTGTATCTCCTTGAGTTGTTCTTTTACATCTGTGGTATATGAATCGTTTAGAGTAAACTGATAATAGTCTAGTCCGCACTCTCCAATGGCTTTAATTCTCTCATGGTGTTTCTCTACATACTTCTCAAGAAGATTAATCTCTTTCTGACCATCTGTAAAAATATTCGTAGTATGCATATCTTCAAATAATGTTGGATGAATACCAATAGCTATTTGTATTACTTGGGGATAAAGATCCCCTAAGTGTAGATTTGCATCAAAATCATCACTTTGTGTTGCTTGAGAAAGAATATGTTTACCACCATTGCCCAAGAATGAGTTAACAATACTCGATAAATTTGACATTAGTGGCTCTCTAGTAAGATGTACATGTGAGTCGTGCATGCAGGGTATTGTATCACACTGTGTTG
>DAOOVT010000042.1:0-1520 GCA_035370405.1 Candidatus Dojkabacteria bacterium
TGGTTGTAAGGTATCATCTTCATGATTGGATATTTTCTAGACAGCATTACTGGGGTGAACCAATTCCAATCATCCATTGTCCTAAATGTGGAATGGTTCCTGTTCCTGAAGATGAGCTTCCTGTTGTTCTTCCTAAAGTTAAAAATTATGAACCTACGGGAACAGGTGAGTCCCCGCTTGCAGCTATTTCAGAATGGGTTAACGTTAAATGTCCTAAGTGCGGAGGGGATGCAAAAAGGGAAACGGATACTATGCCTAACTGGGCAGGTTCTAGCTGGTACTATCTGCGATATTGTGATCCCAAAAATGAAAAAGAGTTTGTGTCAAGGCAGCTTAGCGATTACTGGATGCCCGTAGATCATTACGAGGGTGGGCAAGAGCATATTACTCTGCATCTTCTTTATTCTAGATTCTGGCATAAGGTGCTGTATGATTTGGGGCTTGTTCGTGATGTTGAGCCTTACAAAGCAAGAAGTATTCATGGTGTAGTACTTGGAGAGGGTGGTGCTAAAATGTCTAAGTCATTGGGCAATGTTGTAAATCCAGATGATCTTGTTGAGGAATATGGTGTTGATATTACCAGAGCGTATCTTATGTTCATGGGACCATATGAAGGAAATGTTCAGTGGAGTACAAGAACAATTCAAGGTGTTAGAAGGTTTGTTTCTAAGTATTATGTATTTTTAAATAGAGCATATGAGAACAGGGTTGAGGAGAGTAATAAAAGTGTAAAAGTAGCTATTGATAGATTGGTTGATAAAATAGAGAATGATATTTTAGATTTTAAGTTTAATACTGCAGTTGCTGCACTCATGGAATTTTATAACTCATACTCTAAAGAGAAATTCGATAACAAAGACCTAGAGAAATTAGTAATTGTTTCTGCACCAATACTTCCTCATATTTCTGAAGAAATATGGTGTAATACTATGGGTAAAAAATATTCAGTTCATACTCAGAAATGGCCAGAAATAGATAAGGATCTTTTAGAGGATGAAAAAATAGAGATTCCTGTACAAATAAATGGGAAGGTTAGGGGAAAGATACTCATATCCAAAGAGAGCACACAGGATCAGATACAGCAGATTGTCCTCTCGTCCAATACTCTAGGTCCTCTTTTATCGGCTAAACAAATTAAAAAATTTGTTTATGTTCCTCAAAGGATAGTGAGTATAGTTTTGTAAGGGGTAAATATAGTCAAAAGCCGTTTGACAGGTGTACACATTTCTACTATTATTATACTACAGATTTAAAGTACTTAAAAATACTGTTAATACAAGATAAAAGTACGGTCTGTTGAGTATGAAAAAAATAAACTGCCCAAACTTAGCAAAAAATTTAATCATTTTGCTGATTTTATCCTTAGTTTTTGCAGTTCTTTTCTCAGGTTCAATATATGCTCTTTCGTCTGATAATATTAACTTACAGGGTAAAATAGTAAGAAATGATATAGGACATGAGGGTATGAATGTTATTCCTGGTTCTCCTGCATGTGTTGTTAATGGTCCAAGTAATGATAC
>DAOOVT010000043.1:0-1419 GCA_035370405.1 Candidatus Dojkabacteria bacterium
TATCAATGAAAGAACTATCAACATTTTGGAACTTTTTAGGAATATTGCTCTTTCCTTTTTTCATATACACAAGAATATCATAAAAGTATATGAATTAGTAGTACTTTTATTTCATATGTATATTAATGTGGACAAAATCTCTTTGTGGAATTCTAAGCCTCCCTGGTGCACGAAGATTAAAAACTGTTTTAAACTCATTTCCTGGAATAATAAATATACCTGCATTTGTGTAAAAAGTTACTGTATTTGTAGTACCATTGCTACTTGAAACTGCAACTGAAGATACAGAAGTAACAGGCTTAGCTGCTTTTGCCCTTGCTTCTGCATGTGTATACTGTCCAATGTTAGAATGACAGCCATCAACAACAGGATATATCCTTGAATCACCATTCTTTCCTGCAGCTTTCCAAATCTGATATATATTTACAATATCCGCCATCTCTGCTTGTGTCATCCATGGTTTCCTACCACAATTTGTAGCACTATCAGAATACCAGTTACCAGTTTGACCTCTATACCATATCTTGTAAAACCAAGATACTCCCGAGATGCTATCCCATGCTCTACTCATCCAATCCCCATTTCCAGTCTTATCTGTTGTATCCCAACCAGAAGTATTACTCCACCCTCCATGAACAGCAGCATACTGCGTTGAGAATGGCTTACCAGAAGAATCGGTTAATACCACCCCCTTTGTAGCCTCAACAGCCTGCTTCCATGCTCCTGTTTTTTTACCTTTCCCAACAACTTGACAACTTTCAGATGTACAAATAGATTTTGCACCATTCCTAGTATAGTTAATTGCATATGTTCTTGCGGCTATTGCTTGAGCTTTCAATACCTCCATAGGCCAATATTCTGGTACTTCATTTAATCTTAAAAGATAATCATCTTCAAAGTTCAATGTCCCATATGTAGTAGTCGAAATATTTTTCATAATATCCTGTTCTACCCCGTTTATAACTACAGTACCTGTTCTTAAAACCTTTCCAGGATAATATGCCGAAAGTATCTGTTGATAGTTTTGCCCTGCATTAGCCCTAGCTTTAGCCCCCCATTGACTCATACCATTTCTGTGTGTATATGCACCAATTGAAAACACACCAAAAGAACCTATAGGAGCACTCTCCAGAAACCCCGGTAATGTTGTAATTCGCTCCCCAGAAGCAGGAACAGCATTAGGATCTACATATGTTCCTCCTTGTCTTGTAACAAGCAACTGATACTGAAGGTCAGACAGCTCCGTTGTAAGACCATTTATTGTCCTAGTTACCTTCCCTTTCTCTGCAATCTGTTTATTTAACTCTGCTTGTACCCTATTCTTTTCTTGTTTTATAAGGGAATATGAATCATCTAAATCCTTCTTTTGTTTATCTAACTCCTCTTTTTCCTTTTCCAAACTAGCCTTTATATCAACAA
>DAOOVT010000044.1:0-1269 GCA_035370405.1 Candidatus Dojkabacteria bacterium
GATATGTAGCCTTCTTTCCTAAAGAATTTCTAAATGACTCTGATGTCAACCCTATGGTCTTAAGCTTTTGTATCTTCCTCGATTTACTTTCAAGTACAGCCACCATCAAATGCTCAGTTCCAAAGTAAACATGAGCCATTCTCTGAGCTAAAGCAAACCCTCTCTGAATAGCATCTGCAGCCTCTTTCGAAAATAGAAGCTTTCTTGGCACAGAAGTATCTCCAACTACCTCAATATTTTTCTTTGAATACAAAACCTCCATCACATCAGAAGGAGAAATCCCCATGCTATCTAAAGTTCTTCTAGCAAGACAATTTTCATTGAGAACCAAACCGACTACAATACTGGAAAGAGAAATCCTCTTTTCCTGAAAATAGTCAGAAACTAAGGAGGCAGTTCTCAATGATACCAAAAGATTGGTACTCATCCTCCCAAATACAGATTCTTTTGTTGTATCTCGTTCTACCATATCCTGATTATACTATATTTATACTTTTGGTGGTTAATACAACACAAATACACACCCTGCCAAAGACAGGGTATGTACCAGGTATTTCAGATATTAAAGAAATGCTACTCGCCCCCTATTTCTTCACTGATTGCAGTATCAACTGCAGAAGCTAATTCTTCTTCACTTAATTCTTTTTCTTTAGTTTTAGCCTTTTTCGAAGGACTTCCCTTCTGCTTGGCACCCTTTAAGCTTAATCCTAGATGCCTTTCTGTCGATGAAATAGAAAGTATTTTTACATTTACATCTTCACCTACTGAAACTATATCAGCAGGATCTTTAACTAACTTGTCAGAAAGTTCGGAGATGTGTATAAGACCATTTAATCCATCTCCTATCCGTACAAAAGCACCATATGGAACAACTTTCTGTATTTTTCCTTTAACAACATCCCCTATCTGGTATTTTGCAATAGCTTCAGCCCATGGATCTTTGAGCAATCTCTTAATACTGTATGCTACCCTCTTTCCCCCATCAGATACACCTATGACCATAACCTTAACCTTCGTACCAACCGTATACAAACTACCAATATCTTCAACCTTGTCCCAAGAAAGCTCTGAGAGATGCACAAGTCCTTCTAATCCTTCTGCATTTACAAATATTCCAAAAGGAGTAATTCCACTGACTGTTCCTTCTAAAATATCTCCCTCCTTTACCTTGTTTAATGTCTTTTCTCTTTGCTCTAAATCTCTAGATTGTGTAACCATCTTCTCAGAGAGGATAATTCTATTCTTCTCTCTATCTAATTCAATAATTCT